>JBKJJS010000291.1:0-24624 GCA_046597895.1 Ilumatobacteraceae bacterium | reverse complement strand
GATCACCGCCCTGCGGTCGACCGGCGCCCTTGGCTGACCTTGGTAGGCCCTGCGTCCGGCGTCAGAGCCGGGGGCTGTTGGCCACCTCGGGTGAGCGTTGCCACATGATCGCCCCGTCGAAGCTGAGCTTGTAGTCGGGGGTGAATTCGATGATCACCCGATGCGGGGAGTCCAGGAAGTTTTGGAACACCCGGGCCGCCTCGGTGTCGCCTCGCAAGTGCCGCGCGAACTCGGGGTAGAACCAATCCTTCGTCTCCCGGTCGTTGCGGATGACGCAGGAGCCCTTGTACGTCACGGTCTTTCCGCCGCCCATTGATGAGCCGGTCGAGTTGACGCAGATCGACGCCCGGGGAAAGCGGCGCAACGCCGGGATGCGCTTGCGGGCCTCGGCACACGTCAACCAGATCTTGCCGTCCTTCGGGAGAATCGACATGACGACACCGAACGCCTCGCCGTCGGAGTTCGTCCACATGAACACGCATTCCCGCTGCACCTTCAGCAGCTCCGCCTCGAGTTCCTCGGAGAGTGCACACTCGGTCAGGTCTTCGTAGTTGGAATCAGCCATGGAGCCCAAGCGTAACTCGGAGCCACGGAGGGCTCCAGCTCACCCCAGGACAGCCACCGCCGAGAGGAGATGACGCGCCGCGTCGGCAACGTGTCGACGAAACGCGTCATCTCGCCGAGGCGCGGTGAAATCACCGGCACCGGAGCGGGTCGGGCTGCGAACATTGGGCGATGGACATCCGGCCGCCCGTGCGTATCGAGACTGAGCGGTGCATCATCCGACGGTGGACGGTCGATGACGCGCCGGCGCTGCACGAGGCCGTCGTCTCGAGCACCGAGCACCTCCGTCCGTGGATGCCATGGATCGAACACGAGCCTCTCACCGTTGAGCAGCGACGGGAGCTGATCGAGACGTGGACTCGCCAGTGGGACGCCGGCGAGGACTTCGTGCTCGGGATCCTCGACCGCCGCGACGACACCGTGCTCGGCGGCACCGGCTTCCACTGCCGGTTGGGTCCCGACGCGCTGGAGATCGGCTACTGGATTCACGTGGACCGGGCCGGGCAGGGTCTGGCCACTGAGACAAGCCGAGCCCTGACGGCGGCCGCCCTTCAACTCCCCAGTATCGAATCTGTCGTCATCCGCCATGATCGGGCCAACGTGCGCAGCGCCGCCGTCCCCCGCAAGCTCGGCTACGCGATGGAACGCGAGGTGCCCGACGAGATCACGGCGCCAGGCGAGGAAGGAGTGTCGTGGTGGTGGCGGGCGAGGAACCCGGGCTGGTTCGAAGCTCAGTAGGCGCCGTCGGAGCGCAGAGCGCGCAGAAGCGCGACAAGATCGCGGTCACGACCGGCGCCGCGTTCCATGATCAGCCGCACCGACTGCTCGGCCAGTTCCCAGTCCTCAGCGGTCGCCACGGCGCTGAGCGAAACAAGGTCGTCCCAGGCCGGGCAGCACCTCGAGCGGTTCGGCGGCCGCCACGATCTCGGGCTCGATCCCCGACGAGACGAACAGCAGGTCGTCGACCTCGGTTTCGCTGGTGTCCGGGTGTTCGCGCCGGTGCCGTTGCGCCCGCAGTTGGCAGCCGAGTTCAGTCAACTCCATGGCAATCGCCAGCGGATATACCCGGTCATCAGCCACATCGCCAGTCTACCGAGCCAACTAAACGGCCCTGGTCAGGGTGTCAGCAGCACCCGCCCGAACGCCTGGCGGCTTTCGATGTGACGGTGCGCATCGGCGGCGTGCGCCAGTGGAAACACCTTGTCGATCACCACCCTCAACTCGCCGGTCGCCACCCGCGCCAGCAGCGACTCGATCATCGTGCGCGTTCGTCGTGGGTTGCGGGCGAACTCCATCCCGAGAAACACCCCGACCAGCGTGCCGTTCTTCTGCATGATGGGCCACACATCCGGCAGTTCGTCCTCCCGCCCGGCCCGACCGACCCAACTCACTCGCCCTCGGTACGCGAGCGAGGCGATCGATCCCTCCAGCGTCTTGCCGCCGACGGGGTCCACGACGAGATCGACCCCCTTGCCATCAGTGAGCCGCATCACCTCGCCGAGCACATCGGACGACACGTAGTTGATGCCGTGATCCATGCCGTACTCGTGAAGCCGATCGAGACGCTCATCACTCGACGCCGTCGCCAACACGAGCGACGCCCCGGCCCTCTTGGCCAACTGAATCGCCGCGAGGCCCACCCCGCCGGCGCCCGCCTGAACGAGCACTGATTGTCCGGCCTTCAAACCCCCGAACTCGAACAGGCAGTCGTCGGCCGTCCCGAATTCGATCGGCACGCCGGCGGCATCCTCGAGCGACAACCCGTCGGGTACGGCGTACACACTTGTCGCCGGCACACTCGCCAACTCGGCGTGGCTACCGTTGCCCATCGTCGCCACCACCCGCTGACCTGGCACGAACGTCGTGACCTTCTCGCCGACGGCCAGCACGACGCCGGCCGCCTGGTAGCCGACGATGTGCGGGGACGCGACCATGATGCCGCCCTGACGATGGAGCAGATCTCCTCCCTGGATGCTCACCGCCTTGATCTCAATGAGCACGCCCCCCGGGCGCAACTCGGGGTCGGGCACGTCCTCGTACCGGAACACGTCCGGTCCACCTGTCTGGTAGTACACCGCAGCTTTCACGCCGCCAACCTAAACCGAACTGACGTGTCCGAGTACCGTCGGGCCTGAGGGGGTTCTGCCATCACTGTTCCTGGTCTGTCCGATTTCGCAACGCGCGCCGGCACCGACGACGAGTGGAAGCTCGCTTCGCGGTTCTGGACCGGCGCCATTCGCGTGACCGTCGGCGCCGATTGCACCGCGATCCAACTCGCCAACGGTGCCATCACCTCGGTCGGCGACGCCGACCCCGCGGCGCCCGCCGGGGCGACTGACATCACGGCCTCGAACTCGGTGGTGACGAGCTGACGAAGTACCAGTACTACCCGGCGTTGCGCCGGTTCCTGGAGCTGGCGAGGGCCTCGTCGAACGGTGGGCCGACGCCGGCCCCCGCCACCCTCGACGAACCCAAGCGCACCGGCCAGATCGACAAGGCCGTCGGCCGCTACGTGTACGTGGACGTGCGCGGCGTGGAGTACCGGATGTACTTCGAGGAGCATGGCACCGGGATCCCGCTGATCCTGCAGCACACAGCCGGGGCCGACGGTCGCCAGTGGCGGCACTTCCTCGCCAACGACGAGATCGCTGAGCACTACCGGATCATCGCCTACGACCTGCCGTACCACGGCAAGTCACTGCCACCGTCAGGTGAGGCATGGTGGACGAAGGAGTACCGCCTCGAGCGGGAGTGGTTGATGGACGTGGTCGTGGCGTTCTGCGATGCACTCGGGCTCGACCGCCCTGTCTACATGGGCAGCTCCATCGGCGGTCACCTCGCGGTGGACCTCGCCCGCTACCGCGCCGAGCACTTCCGGGCGGTGATCGGCCTCGAAGCCTCCCACGCCTCGCCCGGCGGCTACCACGACTGGTGGTACCACCCCGCCATCTCCAACGAAGCGAAATCTTCGATCATGACGGGCATCATGTCCCCCGAGGCTCCGGAGGCGTACCGGCGCGAGACGTCGTACGTGTACAGCCAGGGTTGGCCCCAGTCGTTCAAGGGCGACATCTACTACTACTGCGAGGACCACGACCTGACGGGCGAGGCTCACAAGATCGACACATCGGTCTGCGAGGTCCACCTGCTCACGGGGTCGTACGACTACGGGACGCCGCCGGCCGCCGGCAAGCTGCTCGCCGACGACATCAAGGGGGCCACGTTCCAGGAGATGAAGGGCCTCGGCCACTTCCCCATGAGCGAAGACCCGGAGCGGTTTCTCGGCTACATCCGGCCCGTGCTCGCAGGTATCAGACAACGGCTCGGATGAACGGCCGGTGACGTAAGGTTGAACGCCGACCGACGAACTGGCGTCGACTGCGACCGGAGGTGCCGTTTTGGAAGAGCTGACATGGGAGCCGCCGGGGCCGGGACCGTGGAGCACTGACTCCTCGCACTTCCCGTACATGGGCTCGCGAATCATCGCCGAGGTGCTGCCGGCCAACTTTGCGCGCGGGTTCGGCGAAGGCTTTGCCGAGTTCGGCATCCTGTTGGACCGCATCCAGCCAGCGTTCGTGAACGGCTTCATGTACATACAACCCCAACCGTTCGACATGCCGGGACCCGACGGGCCGAGGTCGGCTGAGTGGATCGGTGCCGAGTTCGGGCGGCGCATCGGCGTGGCCGCCCACGCCTTCGAGGCTACGATCTGGCGCGACGGCCTGAAGCTCTGGGACGAGCAGTGCAAGCCCGAGTCCATCGCCAGGCACACGGCGTTCCACGCTGTCGACCTGGCATCGCTCGACGACGAGGAGCTGTGCCGTCAGCTCAGCGAGCGGGCGGAACACGTCGGGGAGATGGTCTATCAGCATCACCGCTTCAACATGTCCGCCCTTGTCCCGGTCGGCGATTTTGCCCTTCAGGCCGGCGCCATGGCCCACATGTCGCCGGTCGCCATGTTCGCCGCGCTCGATGGTTCCTCACCCGTGTCAGGAATGCTCACCCCTGAGGTCGCCCCTTCCGTCGCCGCGCTGAAGGCGGACCCCTCGGCGCGCCAGCTCCTCGAAGGCCCCGCCGATCCTGCCGCTCGCCTGGCCGCCCTGCGGGCCCGCCTCCCCGCCGTCGACCGCTGGCTCAGCACGACCGAGTTCCGAATTGTCGACGGCCTCGATGTCACCCGGCCGACGCTGGCCGAGTGCCCTGCCATCGCGCTCGGCAAGCTGGCCGCCGCCCTCGATGCGCAAGACCCCGAGGAGGCGACCACGCGGGCCATGGCCTTCGCCGCTTCCATTCGCCAGCGCGTGCCTGAGGATCAGCGCGCCCACTTCGACGACCTGCTGGCCGAGGCCCGCCTCGTCAACCGATTGCGCGACGAGAGGGGCATCTACAGCGACACGTCCGCCTTCGGCCTGATGCGCCTCGGCATGCTCGAGGCCGGCCGCCGTCTGACCGCCCGAGGGGTGCTCGCCGACCCCGCCGACGCCGTCGAAGCGGGGCTCGCCGAACTGCAGGACATCTTGCGCGGGGCCTCCTCGCCGACCGGCGCAGACCTGCGGGCCCGCTCGGCGATGCGCGCCGAACTCGGTCCCAACACCGCGCCCTCGCACCTCGGGCCCCCTGCCCCGCCGCCGCCAGCCGACCAACTACCGCCTCCCCTCGCCCGAGTGATGTCAGCCGTCGGCTTCGCAATCGAAGGCGTACTCGGTCAGCTCCCGGAACCCGTTGGCACGGATCGGGTCGTGGGCGGCATCGGCGTCGGCCATGGGGTGTACGAGGGAGCGGCTCGCGTCGTCATCGACTTCGATGACCTCTTCCTACTCCAAGCGGGCGAGGTGCTTGTCACGCCAGCCACGATGGAGTCGTTCAACGCCATGCTCCACCTCGTCGGCGCCATCGTCACCGACCACGGCAGCTACGCCTGCCACACGGCCATCATGGCCAGGGAGCTCGGGTTCCCAGCTGTCGTCGGCACGGTCAACGGCACTTCGCGTATCGTCAACGGGGACCGCGTGCGCGTCGACGCCGGCTCGAGTGAGGTCACAGTCATCGGATGAGTGAGCCCGTCCCGGCTCCGGTCTCGAAGACGACCATCATCGGCATCGGGATTGCCTCGGCACTCGTGCCACTCAATTCCACGATGATTGCGGTGGCGCTGCGTTCCGTCGCCGAGGACTTCGACATCGAGAAGTCTCAGGCACGGGCACTGATCACGATCTACCTCATCGCCATGCTCGTCGGGCAGCCGATCGCCGGCCGCATCAGCGACGCCATCGGGGCGAAGCGCACGACGATGATCTCGCTCAGCGGGTTTGCCGCGTGTTCCGTGATCGCGGTGATGTCCCCGAACTTCAGTTTCCTCGTCGGCGCGAGGACTCTCCAGGCCGTGTTCGCGTCGGCGCTCTCACCCAGCGTCCAATCAATGCTGCGCTCCGTCACGTCGCCACGCGAGCGGGGACGGGCATTCGGCATTCTTGGCTCCGTCATCGGCGTCGGTGTCGCCGCGGGGCCGCTACTCGGCGGCCAACTCGTCGACTCGTTCAGCTGGAAGGCCATTTTCCTCGTGAATCTGCCGGTCATTGCCGTGTGCTTTGTGTTGCTCGGTCGGGTCAATGTCCCGCGCCCCGCCAAGGTCACAGTCGACATCGACGTCGACCCCCTCGCTCCCCCCTCCGACACTCCGCCGATGTGGACGCCCGTGTTCGCGGCAGCCTTCGCCACGTCGGCATTGTCGAACTTCGGCCAGTACACGCTGCTGCTCATGTGCCCTGCGGTCCTCGAGGCGCAGGACTGGGACTCGCGATCCGTCGGCCGCGTGCTCACGGCCATGACGATCGGCATCATCGTGATGGGTCCGATCGGCGGCCGATACGGCGACAGGGTCGGCCGGCGGATTCCGGTGATGTCGGGGCTCGCCATCGCCGTGTTCGGCCTAGCGATGCTCATCCCCTTCGAGGGCGCGCTGTCGGTGTCGCTCCTCGTCATCGCCCTGGCGATCTTTGGCATCGGGTTTGGTTTTGCGTCGCCCGGCCTTACCGCGTCGGGCATCGAAGCGGTACCCGAGGCACGCACGGGAATGGCTGCCGGCTGGCTCTCGATGAGCCGTTACATCGGGAGCATCATCTCGACGATCCTGCTCAGCCTGATCGTGGACGACGACGCCAGCGGCAGCCGGACGATGTTTGTCATCGCCACGATCGTCGGCCTGTGCAGCCTCCTCACTGCCTCAATCGTGGTGAAAGTCAACTCGGGAGCCAGTTCCCGTGGAATCCCGGCGGAACCCGACGCGGCAAGTGCACTCGGGCTACCTCGTTCGTGATGTCGTGGCCGTCGAGAATCAGTAGGTCCGTAGAACCGTCGTTCACGTCGATCTCGTAGGTGAGTACCCAGCCATCGCGTTCGTCGGTGCCGTTCGGGTCGGCGGCGAACACCGCTTCGCCGGTGGTCTTGCCAGGGGCGAGCTTGTTCACCGTCCGCTGCCCGGTGACGAGGTCGTACTGCATCACCGCATCGAAGCCACCGACCGAGGCACGGTCGAGTGTGGCGGACAGGTGGCCGTAGCGCGACTGGTACCCGACGTAGGCGTCGTTCACACGCGGGAACTCTTGGAAGCCGGAGGAGACCTGCTCCTCTTTGACCGTCCCCGCCGTGAGGTCGATCGTCCACTTATACAGCCCGATGCCCGAGTTGTCGGCCATCGGATCCGGGGCATCGTCACTGTCGAAGTTGAGGTCAACGGACGGAATCCGGCAACCGAGGACGACGATGGTGTCGCCTTCCTCCCAGGCGTTCATGAAGTGGAAGACGTAGCAAGGATCGATCTCGAACCAGCGAACGTCGGCGTTCGCGCCGTAACGGGGCAGGACTCCGATGCGGGCGCCGAAGTCCGGCTGCCACATCCCCTTGCCGCTCATCATGAACTCGAGTTCAACGACGGCGGGCATATCCCAGATGAGCGAGTACCGCTCGGTCGTGACGAAATCGTGCATCATCACGCCATGGGGAATCTCGATCTCACAGGAGTGCACGAGCGCACCGGCGCGATCCGCCACGTGGTAGCGCAGAAACGGTTTCTGCAGGCCGGTGTACCCGAAGAACATGAGCTCACCGGTCTTGACATCCCACTTCGGGTGAGCGGTGAACGCCCCTTCGAGCTTGCCGCCCATATCCCACAGGCCGACAGTGTCCAGGTCCCACGTCATCTCCGAAGGGAATCCGCCCTCCCACAGGGCGAGGATCTTCCCGGCGTGGCGGACGATGTTCGTGTTGGCGGCGTTCTTCATCACGCCACACTCCGCCATCAGTTCCGCTGGCGGGAGCTGAAAGTTCATGATCCCGCCGAACAGCGACTTGCCGGCGTCACGTTCGTGGCGGAGCCCCGGGGTCTCCACCCACCGGTTACGGTAGGAGGCCGTCCCGTTCGAGAGGTACACGCCGTGCACCATGCCGTCACCGTCGAACCAGTGGTAGGCCCCCAATGGGCCGAACTGCGGATTCGACCCATTGCGCAGATAGACCCCGTCGAGGGCAGCCGGAATGGTGCCGGTGACCTTGAGGTTCTGGATATCGAGCTCGTCGTGGACGGACTCGAAAATCCCAGTGAGGAACCGGCTTGGGGCTTCTTCGATCGTGGTCATTCCTCTATAGTAAACAAGGTTCACTTTCATGTCCAGCGATAGCCTGCCGCCGCGCCCCAAACGAGGGCGACCCTCGAAGGCCGTGGCCAGCACCCGCCCTCCGACGCGCGCCCGCATCCTCGCGGCCGCCGCCGCGATGTTGCTCGAGTATGGGGCCTCCGGGCTTTCCGTCGAGCAGGTGGCCCAGCGAGCGGGCATCACCCCCGCAGCGCTGTACCGGTACTTCGACGACAAGGCCCATCTTGTTCGGGCCACGTTGGAGCACGTGTTGCTCGAGTATTCACCGGCGTCGAGTTGGCTCGGGGCCGACGCGGTGGTCGACGCGACTGCGCTGCCGGGCATCGTGATGGCCATCGCCGAGCCGGCGGCCATGCCCATGCGCCGCTTCGGCGCCGACGCCACCGCCGCATCGTTCAACGATCAACGGTTGCTCACGCAACTCCAGGAGTTGAACGGCCAGATCGCCACCACGATCGCCCGGGGTATCGCTGACGGCCAACGGGCAGGCACGGTGCGTGCGGATCTCGACCCTGATGCCGCCGCCCGATTCGTGCTCGTGCTGCTGGCCGGACTCACAACCCTGGACGCCATCGACCCGGCGCTCGTCGGGAACGCCGCGTGGTCCGCCTTCGTGCAGACGCAACTCTCGACGATGCTCGGGTTGAGCTAACCGCCGAGCGGGTTCGGATGGCTCGTCGGTTGGAGGACGACGTCCGAACCGCCGTCGACGATGAGTGTCTGACCGAGCACGAAGCTCGACTCCGGGGACAGCAGGAACGCGATCGCCGCGGCGATCTCCTCGGGGCGACCCCAGCGGCCGACGGGGATGGGGATGGCCTCGAGTGAACGCGCCGAGGTCGGGTTGTCGAGCAGCGGTCGAGTCATGCCGGTATCGGTGACACCAGGCGCGACGGCGTTGATCCGGATCCCCCTGCCGATCCAGTCGGGCTTGGGCGAGTGGGCCCTCGCCCAATAGCTGAGGGCCAGCTTGCCGGCCGGGTAGGCGAGGAAGCCCTTGTCCGAGAAGTACTCACGGCATGTCTCCTCGTCGTCGAGGTGGTCGAGGTAGAAGGCAGCGTGGGCCCTCGTGAGCTGGGGTGTCAAGATCGTCGAGTTCGACGAGATGAAGACTATCGCCGCATCCTTGCCCCGGGCCAGCGCGTGATGGAGGCCGTTGATCATCGCCATCACCCCGAAGAAGTTGATGGACACCACCGCCTCCGGCACCCCCGTGATGCCGGCCGCCGGGACGAGTCCGTCGAGCACACCGTCGCAGGCCTCGATGACTCTGGCCACGACGTGCGCCCGGCCCTCCGGTATCCCCAGATCCCCAGTGACGTCGCCCTCCGACAGGTCAACACCGATGACGCGATGCCCATCGGCCTCCAACCGACGCTGTGTCGCCTGCCCGATGCCGCTGGCCGATCCCGTAACGCAGTAGGTCCCCATAGCTGGTCACTCTGCCAGAGTTGATCGATGCTCTCCCACCTCGACGAAACCCTGCTGCACCAGGCACCGTGGCCGTTCCGCATGGCTGGCGTGTCCGATCACCGGTTCTTCGACCGCTACTGGTTCGAGGCGCTCGATCCGACTGGAAACCTGGCGCTCATCAGCGGGATGGGCGTGTACAAGAACACGGGGGTGGTGGATGGGTACGTCGCCATTCAACACGCCGGGCGGCAGCACAACCTGCGCTGGTCCCGTCCGCTCGGGTCCGACCTTGCCGACCTGTCACTCGGGCCGCTGAGCGTGGAGATCCTCGAGCCATTCCGCCGCCTCCGTCTCGTGCTGGCCCCGAACGAGCACGGCCTCGCCGCCGACCTCGAATGGATGAGCGACTTCCCGCCGTACATGGAGGCGCACCACCTCGAGTACCCCGGCGCCCGCATCGCCACCGACTCCACCCGCTACGACCAGGCCGGACAGTGGCGGGGCTGGGTGGAAGTCGCCGGCGATCGGATCGAGCGGGAGCATTGGTGGGGCGCCCGCGATCACTCATGGGGCGTTCGGCCGGGAGTCGGTGGGTTCGAGCCAGGACTCGGAAAGGCCGGAGAACGGGGCGGCCTCTTCATCTGGACGTGCGTTTCGACGGCCGAGTTCACGCTGCAGTTCCAACTGCGCGAGACGAGTGATGGCCGCCGCACGTACCTCGACGGCCAACTCGACCACCTCGTGCAGGATGGCCGGCCCTCCGTTCGGGTCGAATCGGTGACCCACGACATTTCGTTCGTCCCGGGCACGCGGGCCTACGAGCACGCGTCGTACCTGGTGACGCTGGCGAACGGCGAGACCATCCACCTCGAGGTCGAGCCGTTCTATCGAGCCTGGGCGTACGCCGGAACGGGCTACGACGGTGGCTACGACGACCGCAAGGGGCTCGGGGCGTGGCGGGGCGACATCGCCGAGCGCGACGTCTACGAACTGCCCGATCCGGAGACGGTGGTGATCGACGGCCAGCCCGGGTACGCCGGCCATCGGGAGCAGCCGGCGCAGGTGCTGGTCGACGGGCGGGCGGCCCTCGGCCATTGCCCGGTGATGACGTGGGGTCGCGTCGACAAGTACGAACTCGGCGACTCCTGAACCGGAGACGGACTCTGTCTCCGCTAGAATGAGGGTGCATCTCTGCGCCGTCGCGGGGTTGCCGTACCCACCTCGGTCGGGCACGCACCCAACGGGTGAACGTCACCCCGAACCGACGGAAGAGGAGAATGCCCATGCCTGCAACCGCCACGATCGAAGCTCCCGTGTGCGATGACACATCTCTCCTGAGTTTGATCGCACCAACGGCGGCCGAGATCACTTGGGCACGACGGCGCCTCCACCTGAAGGCTGCCCTCATCGTGGCACTCGGTGTCTTCAGCTACGGCGGGCTCGTGTTCGGCGATGTCAGCCTCCTGGTGCGTCTGGGATGCGCCGCCCTCCTCGTCATTGCGGTGATCGCCACCGCGACGTCGATTCTGCACGACGGCAACCACGCATCGTTCAGTCGGTCCCGCGTGGGCAACCACATCGCCGCCTTGTCAGCAGACTTCCTCGGTGCCAGTTCGTTGATCTGGCGGTTCAAGCACAATCACCTGCACCATGGCAACACCAACGTCGTCGGTATGGATACCGATATCGACCAGGCGCCATTCGCCCGACTCGCACCGGTCCAAGAGTGGCTGCCGCGCCACCGCTACCAGCACGTGTATTTGTGGTTCCTCTACGGATTCCTCACCATCCGGTGGTTCGTCATGTCGGACTTCCGGGATCTGGCCAACGGAGGAATCGGCGCTCATCGCTTCCCGCGCAAACCTCGCCGTCGTGACGTCATCACCCTGTTCGCTGGCAAGGCCGTGCATGCCACATGGGCATTGGTGATCCCGCTCATGTTCAACCCGTGGTGGGCGGTTCTCACGTTCTATGTCGTGTCGTCATGGCTCGTGGGATTCGCGCTGGCCGTCATGTTCCAGGTGGCCCACTGCGTCGACAACGTCGAGTTCGCCTCCGTGGACACCCCACGGCGGGGTCCCGACTTCGCGTCCCATCAACTCCTGACCACGGCCGATGTTCGGTGCAAGACACGCGCCGGGCAGGCGGGACTCCATTGGATCATGGGTGGGCTGGACGCCCAGGTCGAGCACCACCTCGCCCCCCGCCTTCCCCACACGATCTATCCGCAGGTGGCCCGCCAACTGCGCCAGGTTGCGGCCACACAGGGTTTCAACCTGCGTGCGCACACCACCCCGTGGCAGGCCATCGTTTCCCACGGACGCTGGCTGCGCATCATGGGTCGCCGACCCACCGCCGCCTGAGCCGTACCACTCGCCGCACTGCGGGGCTACGGTCACGCTGTGACCACAGATCGACTCCAGCAACTCCTCGACGAGCGGGACATCGTGAACTTGATGACTCGCTACGCCGATCGCATCGACGGCAACGATCCCATCGGCTCGGCCGCCTGCTTCGCTCCCGATGGTATCGGCCACTACTGGGGGGAGTTCATCGGACGGGAGGCGATCGCCGCCCGCCTCGCCGGCATCCTCGATGCCTTCCTCTGCACGAGCCATCACCTCACGAACTGGCTCATCGACATCGACGGAGACACCGCTTCAGCTCAGGCCTACGTGTACGCCTTCCATCGCCGCCGCAAGGACGAACTGCCCTTCTGGGTGTCGGCGCGCTGGATCGACCAACTCGTACGCACACCCGATGAAGGCTGGCTGTTCGCCCGACGCGAGGTCGCCGTGGTGGGCAGCGTGCTCGTCCAAGATGTCGACAAGAACCTGAACCATCCGAACCACCCCGGCCGGCTCGACCGCCCGCTCGGGGTGTGGCCGATCCCCTGAGCGGCCGATGGGCACCGCGCCGAACTTCGCCGACCCCGCGTTCATCGCCGACCCCTACCCGGCGCTCAACGAGCTGCGCGAGTCCACCCCGGTGTTCTGGAACGAGCAGTCGGGGCAGTGGATGCTCACCCGCTTCCAGGATGTGTACGAGACACTGCGCGACCGCCGGCTCGGGCGGGCGTACACCCACCGTTACGACCACGCCCGGTTCGGTCGAGCCGTTCCCGATCCGCGCTGGGCGGCGTTCCACCAGCACGAACGCTGGTCGCTGCTGTCCCTCGAACCGCCGGACCACACCCGCATCCGCCGCCTTGTGGCCAAGGTGTTCACGCCTCGTGCCGTCGCCGCGCTGCGACCCACTCTCGAGGAATTCGCAGCGTCGCTGCTCGACGATTGTGCGGAAGCGGACACGTTCGACCTGCTCGCCGACTACGCCCAGCCGTTCTCCGTGGCCGTCATCTCGTCGATGCTCGGCGTCCCTCGGGAGGACGCCCGGCGTCTACTCGACTGGTCACACGCCATCGTGAAGATGTACGAGTTGACGACCACGGACGAGCAGAGGGTGGCCGCCAATCAGGCCGCTGCCGACTTCATCGCCTACACCCGCGAACTGATCGTCGAGAAGCGGATGTCGCCCGACGGTTTGCTGGTGTCGGAACTGGCGCTCGTGGAAGATGAGGGCGAGCGGCTCACGGACGACGAGATCACCTCAACCACGATGGTGCTGCTGGAGGCGGGCCACGAGGCCACCGTCAACACACTTGGCAACGGTGTGCGGGCGCTGATGAAGCACCCCGACGAGTGGCGGCGCGTCACGACGGGCGAGGTCGATTCGCGCACCGCAGTGGAGGAGGTGCTGCGCTGGGATTCGCCGCTTCAGATGTTCGAGCGTTGGGTGCTGGAGGACGGTGTCGTGATCGCCGGGCAGGAGATGGACGTTGGTCAGGAGGTGGCGATGCTGTTCGGGGCGGCCGAGCGCGATCCCCGCCGCTTCTCGGACCCGGATCGCTTCGACATCGGCCGGGGAGATCCCGCCCACATTGCGTTCGGAGGAGGTATCCACTTCTGTGTCGGAGCCCCGCTCGCTCGCCAGGAGATCGAGGTCTCGCTCGCCGGTCTGGTGTCTCGCTTCCCGGGCATGCAGTTGGCCGAGGAGCCGAGCTACCACCCGACCTTCGTGATCCGTGGCCTCCAGAGCGTGAGGCTGGCGACCTGATGGACATCGACGTGAGGCTCACCGACGATCTCAGCGACGACGAGTTCCTGGCGGCGCTGCGGGCGTTCGAGGGCGTCACGATCGGTCCGCCGGTGCCGGCCCCAGACGAGGTGAACGTCCCGATGATCCGTCACTGGTGCGACGCCATGGGCGACACGAACCCCGTGTACCTCGACGAGGGGGCGGCCGCGGCCAGCGGGCACGGCGCGCTGGTGGCCCCTCCGACGATGTTGCAGGCCTGGGTCATGCGCGGCTACGGCACGTCACCTCGGGGCGACGCCGCAGGCCCGTACGAACAGATGACCCAACTCCTGTTCAGCAGGGACTTCCGATCGGTAGTCGCCACGAACTGCGACCAGACGTATCACCGTTACCTCCACCCTGGAGACCGGCTCACGATGGCCGTCACCATCGAGTCGATCTCCGAGCGCAAGGAGGTGGCCCTCGGGAGCGGCCACTTCGTCACCACTCGCCAGGACTACTTCGACGAGCACGGCGACCTCGTCGGGACCATGTCCTTCCGCATCTTACGCTTCAAGCCCAAGGCGAAAGCGCCGCCCTTGTCCCCCGCGCCACGAAGGCCCCGGCCCGCGACCACCCACGACAATCAGTGGTGGTTTGAGGCGCTGAACGAAGGACGATTGCTGATTCAGCGATGTGTCTCGTGCTTGCGATTGCGTCACCCCGCCGGCCCCATGTGCCCGGCGTGCCACGCATTGGCCTGGGACACCGTGGAGGCCGCCGGCACCGGCACGATCCACTCGTTCGTCGTCACGCACTTCCCGCAGGTGCCGGGCTTCAAGTACCCCCTTCCCGTCGTACTCGTCGACCTCGACGAGGGTGTGAGGGTCGTCATGAACACCATCGGCACTCCGAACGACCATCTGGTGATCGGTGCCTCGGTCGCGATCGAGATCCACGCCACGGACCCTGACATGAGGCTGCCATTCGCCCGAGTGATCCAGGTATGAACTTCGACCTCAACGACGAGCAGACCGTGGTTCGGAACCTGGCCGAGCAGATCTTCGCGGGTCACGCATCGCCGGACAGAGTGAAGGACGTCGAGCGTGCCGATGGATTTGACCGGGAGCTGTGGGCCGCCCTGGCCGAGGCCAACCTGCTCGGCCTCTGCCTTCCCGAGACGGTCGGGGGAAGCGGCTACGGGATGGTGGAGCTGGCTCTCGTCCTCGAACAACAGGGCCGGGTCACGGCACCCGTCCCCGTGCTCCCCACGGTCGCGGCGGCGATGGCGTTGGCGACGTTCGGAGGCGACGCAGGCGCGGCAACGGCCACCGGCGTGATTGATGGTGACGCGGTGCTCACCGCTGCCCTGACGGAGGCGGGAGCGAACGACGCCCTGCGACCGAGCGTCGTCGCCACCCCGGGCCCAGGCGGATACCACCTCACGGGTTTCAAGCCGGTGGTGTCGTTCGCGCCGTACGCACGACACATCCTCGTACCGGCGATGGTCGCTGACGCGGCCGGCGCCTCCCTCTTCGTGGTGGACCCGTCGGCGCACGGTGTCACGCTCGATCCGGTCATCACGACGAACCACGAGCCCCAGGCGCACATGACGCTCGATGGCGTGAGTGTCCTCGCGGAAGCCCGGTTCGGCGACGACGCCACGCTGCGGTGGCTGCACGAGCGGGTGCTTACCGGGCTGTGTGCTCTACAGGTCGGCGTGTGCGAAGCGGCGCTCGCCCGGACGGCCGAGTACGTCACCGAGCGCCACCAGTTCGGGCGGCCGCTCGCCATGTTCCAGGCCGTCGCCCAGCAAGCAGCCGACGCCTATGTCGCGGTGGAAGCCATGCGGGTGACGATGTTGCAAGCGGCATGGCGACTCGATGAGGGCCTCGACGCCGGCCGAGAAGTGCTGATCGCAAAGTACTGGGCCAGCGAGGCAGGGCAACGAGTCGTACACATCGCCCAGCACCTCCACGGTGGCGTGGGAGCGGACATCGACTACCCGATCCACCGACACTTCCTCTGGGGCATCCAGATCGACACGACACTCGGCGGCGCCAGCCAACAACTCGCCCGCCTCGGCAACTGCATCGCCCAGGGCTGATCCGTGGCCCTTTCAGTTCCCATTGCGTCAGCCTGCCTCGTGGCCACGCTCGCAGTCTCGTTCAGCCACATCAGGGCGCGCCGAGGCGCCGCGGGTGTCCGAACATAGCTCGGCGTACCTACGCGGCGGCACCTGGCCGCCGCTCAACGTCTGACACACTGCCTGTAGCCAAGGATTGCCACGCTCAGATGCCCTCCCGCACCCCATCCCGCACGATCTCCGACGTACGCATCGGTGACGAGTTGCCGTCCCTCATCGTGCCGCTGACGCGCACGCTGATCATGGCGGGCGCCATTGCGTCGCGGGATTACCAGGAGGTTCACCACGACCCGATCCTGGCCCGGGAACGGGGCTCCGAGGACGTCATCATGAACATCCTCACGACGAACGGCTTCGTCGGCCGCTTCGTCACGGACTGGGCGGGACCGGACGCAGTCATCCGCAGCGTGAAGGTCCGCCTCGGCGCCCCGAACTACCCCGGCGACACCATGACCATGACGGGATCAGTCACCGCTCTCGACGGGGCCGACGTCACTGTCGCCGTGCGTGGGGCCAACTCCCGGGGCGACCACGTGAACGCCATGGTCGTCGTCACGCTGCCTGTTGGACCACCCGAAGTAGCGAACGCGTGACGAGGGGGAACAACCTCGGCGGGCGGACGGCCATCGTCGGCATCGGGGCCACCGAGTTCTCGAAGGACTCGGGTCGAAGCGAGATGAGCTTGGCGTGCGAAAGCGTGCTCGCCGCCATCACGGACGCAGGGCTCACGCCAGCCGATGTCGACGGCATGGTGACCTACTCCGCCGACAACAACCCCGACATCGAGGTCGCCCGCCATGTCGGCATCGGCGCCCTGCGCCACTTCTCGAGGGTCCACTACGGCGGCGGAGCAGCGTGCGGGACCGTGGCCATGGCGGCGATGGCCGTGGCGACGGGCGCCGCCGACGTCGTCGTGTGTTACCGGGCGTTCAACGAGCGCAGCGGACGCCGCTTCGGCACCGGCGTGCAGGACATCGACAGCGCCGCGACGGCCGAGCGGGCCCAGTTCTCGTGGACGACGTCGTTCGGGCTCGTGACGCCGGCGGCGTGGGTGGCGATGGTGGCCCAGCGCTACATGCACCTCTCGGGCGCCACGAGCGAGGACTTCGGCACGGTCGCCGTGGCGGACCGCCGGCACGCCGCCACGAACCCGCTGGCCTGGTTCTACGAGCAGCCGATCACGCTTGCTGAGCACCAGGCCAGCCGTTGGATCGTGGAGCCGCTCCACCTACTCGACTGCTGCCAAGAGAGCGACGGAGGCCAGGCCCTCGTCGTCACCTCCCTCGACAGGGCGCGGGACCTCGCCAATCCGCCGGCGGTCGTGACCGCCGCCGCGCAGGGCGCCGGCGCCGACCAATGGACCATGACGAGCTTCTACCGCGACGACATCGCCCAACTCCCCGAAATGAAGGTGGTGGCCGACGAGCTGTGGGCGTCATCGGGCCTCGGTCCTGCGGACGTGCAGGCGGCCATCCTGTACGACCACTTCACGCCGTACGTCCTCATGCAACTCGAGGAGTTCGGGTTCTGCGGTCGGGGCGAAGCAAAGGACTTCATCGCCGACGGCGCCATCGAGATCGGCGGGCGTCTACCGTTGAACACGCACGGCGGCCAACTCGGCGAGGCGTACATCCACGGCATGAACGGCATCGCCGAGGCGGTGCGGCTCGTGCGAGGGACAAGCGTGAATCAGATAGCCAACGTGGAACATGTCCTCGTCACGGCCGGAACCGGAGTGCCCACGAGTGGGCTGATTGTAGGAACGGACAGATGACTGACCTGGTCGACATCGACATCATCTCGAACGACGTCTACAGGAACGGGCCGCCGCATGACTTCTACACACGGCTGCGGGCCGAGGCCCCCGTCTACCGCCATCGGGGCACCGAGGTCGACCAGCCCGAGTCGTTCTGGGCGCTGACCAAACACGCCGACGTCATCATGGCCAGTCGCCAGTTCCAGCACTTTTCGTCGGCCCGCATGGGCTGCCTGCTCAACAACAACCGGGCCGACCTCGAGATGGCTCGGATGCTCATCGACCTCGACCCCCCTGAGCACACGCGGCTGCGCACCCTCGTCAATCGGGGATTCACCCCGAAGGCCATCAAGGTCTTGGAGGACCACTACCGCGAGGTGGCCGCACAGCTCGTCGGCTCGGCCGTCGCAGCCGGCGATGTCGAGTTCGTGGAGACGGTGTCATCGGAGCTACCGCTCATCGCCATCGCCGAACTGCTCGGGGTTCCGAAGGAGGATCGCCGCAAGCTGTTCGAGTGGTCCAACACCATGATCGGCGGCACGGACCCCGAGTACTCCAGCGGGCCACAGGACCAGCAAGCGGCGGCCGCCGAGCTGTACATGTACGCCAATCAACTCGGCGAGGATCGCCGGGCCAACCCACGCAACGACATCGTGTCCAAGCTGATCGAGGCCGAGGGTGGCGACCAGTTGAGCCCCCATGAGTTCGACGTATTCGTCCTGTTGCTCGCCGTGGCCGGCAACGAGACGACCCGCAACGCCATCAGCCACGGCGTGCTCGCACTCATCGAAAACCCAGATCAGTTGGCGGTGATGAAGGACGATCCGGCGGGCATCGACAAGGCCGTCGAGGAGATCCTGCGCTGGGCCACGCCGGTCAACTACTTCCGCCGCACGGCAACGTGTGACCTCGAACTACGAGGTCAGCAGATCAAGGAAGGCGACGCCGTCGTGATGTTCTACATCTCGGCCAACCGTGACGAAGAGATCTTCTCCGACCCGTTCCGCTTCGATGTCCGGCGCGACCCGAACCCACACATCGCGTTCGGGGGCGGCGGCCCCCACTTCTGCCTCGGCTTCCAGCTCGCCCGGCTGGAAATGCGGATCCTGTTCGAGCAACTCGTGTCACAAGTGAGTCGGATCGAGCTGACCGGCCCCGTGCCGAAGCTCCGCTCCAACTTCATCCACGGCATCAAGCAACTCCCTGTCCGCCTCACCCCCGGCTGACCCGCGCCCTCAACTCGGCGGTCCGCAAACCCTAGGACGCGGGGCCAGCGAGCCGCGCTGCGACGATGTCGACGACTCGACGCGCACTCACGATGACCGACTGCACGGATGAGCCATCGAGTTCCGGCAAGTCGGCCGGATACCGACCCTCGATTCGTGGATTCGCCGGAACGGCAACGACCGCTCGATCAACCAAGCCTTCAGGGCCTTCTCCGCCGCGAGGTGAGCATGGAAGCAAGCGGCGCGTGCCGGAAGGTCGGCGGCGGCCAAATGGTCGGCGATGCGTAGCTCGTCGACCGCCTCGGCCAACCAGGTGCGAGCCAACTCGTGCTGCGCAGTCATGCCGCCGTTCGTTCGTAAGCGACGTATCCCTCACGAGAAGGCCAATACTCCATGGACCCGACAAGATCCCTTCGACTGTCGTAGCTCGCTCGGTCTGTCACGACGACATCGATGGGTACCGGAACGGAGATCGCGGCGCGAATCTCACCCATGAGCCGTAGTCGGTCCCGACCGTCGAGCGAATTCAGAACGACCATCAGATCGAGATCGCTGTCCGGCCCGTCCTCGCCACGAGCGACGGAACCGAAGACAATAACCCTGAACGGGTCGGCTGCTCGCACGACATCCGCCACAGCGTCCGGGACCCATTCGCTGAGCAGTCGGCCGTTCCAGCGCCCGTCCGTGAAGATCGCCTGCGAGACACCCACGACACCGATGCTACGGGGTTGCCAAGTCCGAAGAGTTGTCATGTGCATCCACGGCATCAAGCAACTCCCTGTCCGCCTCACCCCCGGCTGACCCCTGCCCTCAGCTCGGCTCACCGAGCCGGGCTACGCGCCGCGGATGTTCAGCGCGACGTACTTCGTCTCGAGGTACTCGTCGATGCCGACCCTGCCACCTTCTCGACCGAGACCTGATTGCTTGACGCCACCGAACGGGGCAGCGGGGTTGGACACGAGTCCCTGGTTGAGACCGATCATGCCGGTCTCGAGGCGCTCACAGACGCGCATCGCCCGGTCGAGATCATTCGTGTACAGGTACGACACGAGGCCGTACTCCGTGTCGTTGTTCAGAGCGATCGCCTCCACTTCGGTCGCGAATGCCCGCACGGGGGCCACTGGCCCGAAGATCTCTTCCCGGTTCACTCGGGCCCGGCCGTCCACATCCATCAGCACCGTCGGCTCGTAGAAGTGCCCTGGCCCGCCCAGCGCGTGGCCTCCGGTGACGATCGATGCACCGTTGGCCACCGCATCCGCAACCAGCTCGGCCACCTTGGCACGGGTCGGTTCGTCCACCAACGGCCCGACCTGTACATCAGCCTCGGTGCCCCGACCGATCTTCATGGCGCCCATGCGGACCGCCAGCTTCTCTGCGAAGACCGTCGCCACCGACGCCTCCACGAGGAAGCGGTTGGCGGCCGTGCAGGCCTCGCCGACATTGCGCATCTTGGCGATCATTGCCCCGTCCACGGCAGCGTCGAGATCGGCATCGGCGAACACGATGAACGCGGCATTGCCGCCGAGCTCCATGGACGTACGCAGCACTTGGTCGGCCGCCTGCTTGAGCAGCACCCGCCCCACCTCGGTGGATCCTGTGAACGACACCTTGCGAAGCCGGGGGTCCGCCATCAGCGGTGTGGTGAACGCGCCGGCGTTGCTCGTGGGCAGTACCGACATCACGCCCTCGGGCAGTCCGGCCTCGGTCATGATCTGGGCCAGCGCCAGCATCGACAGCGGCGTCTGCTTCGCCGGCTTGACGATCATCGTGCAGCCGGCGGCAATGGCCGGGCCGATCTTGCGGGTACCCATGGCGAGCGGGAAATTCCATGGCGTGATGAGCAGGCACGGCCCGACGGGCTGGCGCATCACGAGGACCCGGAAGGTCCCGTTCGGCGCGGTGCCATAGCTACCGTCGACGCGGCAGGCCTCCTCGCTGAACCAACGGAAGAACTCCGCCGCATACGTGACCTCGGCCTTGCTCTCCGCGAGCGGCTTGCCCATCTCCATGGTCATCAGCAACGCGAGGTCGTCGACCCGGCCCATGATCAACTCGTACGCTCGGCGCAGGATCTCACCGCGCGCCCGAGGAGCGGTGTCGGCCCACGACTGCTGCACCGCGGCCGCCTGCGCCAGGGCCGCCAACCCGTCGGCAGGTGTGGCGTCGGCGATCTCGGCGAGCACCTCTCCGGTCGCCGGATCGTCGACCGGTAGACCGGCCGCGCCACCCGTCCATCGGCCGCCGAGGTACAAATCCTTGGGAACCTCGGCCACGACCCGTGCTTCTTCGGCAGTCAACATGGACTGAGTCTGCCATCATCGTTGCTGACATGGTTTCAGCCTTCCTGGTCAGCTTCGCCGTGAGCTTCGGCGTCATTTTCGTGGCCGAGTTGGGCGACAAAAGCCAGCTCATGGCGCTGGCATTCGCCACCCGCTATCCCGCCGGCGTCGTACTGGTCGGCATCACTGTGGCGACCGCCCTCGTTCACGCCGTCTCGGTCTTCGTCGGCGCCGCCCTCGGTGCCGCCCTCCCGACCCGTCCGATCAACATTGGCGCCGGAGTCGCCTTCGTGCTGTTCGGCCTCTGGACGTTGCGGGGCGACCGACTGACCGAGGCGGACGAGCAGCGGGCCCGCCAATCGAAGCGCCACGCCCTCCTCACCGTGTCCGGGGTGTTCTTCCTTGCTGAACTCGGCGACAAGACAATGCTCGCCACCATCACACTGGCCACCAAGAACGGCCTCTTCGGCACCTGGCTCGGATCGACGCTCGGGATGGTCGCCGCCGACGCGTTGGCCATCCTTGTCGGACGCCAACTCGGCACTCGCCTTCCCGAACGAGCGATCAGAATCGGCGCGGCGATCACGTTCTTCCTGTTCGCGGGCCTGCTCCTAGCAGAAGCGGCGTTCGGCTGAGCGACGCGCCGCGATCAGCGGGCGGTGACGGCGCGTGCTGACACGAGCGGAGGGCGCTCGGCGAGGTTGAGCGGCTCGCGCAGGCCGGTGGGCCGTAGAAGTGCCAACTCGTCGGAGGCGAACGCCGCCGCAGCCGGGGTGCGGGCCAGCACGGTGGCCATCACCTCGGCGGCTTGCAACGAGAGGCTGTGAAGATCCTGGTGGCGGTGCAGCCGGGTCCCGAGATCGACCTGGGCAATCGACTCCGGCCCGAACCGCGCCGCCACGTCGATGAGCATGGCGATCTCGGCCCCCCATCCCTCGACGAACGGGATCTGTTCGATGAATGCGCGCCGGACGGCGTACTCGCCCGACAGCGGCTGGTGTAGACCGGCAAGTTCAGGGAAAAACAACGAGATGAGCGGGCGGGCGACGAGTTCGGTGGTGCGGCCACCTCCGCCGAGATCGGTGGGGCGGTCGTAGCCGGCCTTCACCATGGCGAGGTCGTCGCTCGTCAGCAGCGGAACGACGAGGCGGGTGATCCACCATGGCTCGAAGCTCGTGACATCACCGTCGCACCACACCACGAAGTCGCCAGCGCTCGCCGCCAACGTGGCCCACAGCGCGTTGCCCTTGCCGTTGCCAGGCCCGTAGCGCTGGTGGACCTCGTCGATGTGGACGACGCGGGCACCGGCGTCGGCGGCGATGCGACCGGTTCCGTCGGTCGAGCGGTCGTCGAGCACGATCAACTCGTCGACGAGACCGTGGCGGCTCATCAACGACGACCGCACCTTCGTCACGAGGTCCCCCACGGTCGACGCCTCGTTGCGGCACGGGATGCACACCGAGATCGTGCGACCCTCCTTTTCGTCGGCCGCACAATCGGCATCCCAGCACGACACGTCGAACCACCGAACGCCGCTCAACGGACCCACGCTCCTCGCCCCGGATTCGGGTACCTTGCCACCCCGTGCTGATCTACGGCGTGGTGAACGCCTCGCCCGACTCGTTGAACGCAGACTCGATCGTGTCCGGTCCGGACCAGGCCGTCGCCAGGGCTCGCCTGCTCCTGGAGCAGGGTGCCGATGCCATCGACCTCGGAGGCCAAGGCTCCACTGACAACGCCACCGTCGTGCCGTGGGAAGCGGAGTGGGAGCGGCTGCGCACGGTGATTCCGGCGCTCGCTGAGCTCGGAGTGGACGTGAGCATCGACTCCTGGAGACCGGAGGTGACGCGTCGTGCGCTGGAAGCGGGCGCCACGGTGATCAACGCCGCCGACGGGATGCAGAGCGACGCCATGTGGGAAGTGGCCGCCGACTTCGCCTGCCCGATCGTGGTGCCGTTCCTGTCCGGCCCGAACCCCCGCGAGATGGAACACGTCCGCCGGGACCCTGTCGAGGTGATCGTCGAGTTCTTCGAGGCCCGTCTGGCCGACGCCGACCGCTTCGGGCTGCGGGCCAACTGCATCATCGACCCCGGTACGGGCTTCGCCCCGAGTAACTGGCCGTGGGAGGACCGCTACCTCTACCAGAAGCGCGTCTACAGCAGCCTGAACGAACTGCGCCGATGGGGCCTGCCGCTGTACATCGCGCTGCCGTGGAAGGACACCCCGCAGCATTGGGAATTGCTGGAGATCGTCCTTCACCAAGGGCCGGAATACGCCAGGGCCCATTACCCGGATCGCGTGCGAGCAGTGGAGCATCGACTCGGACTCAGGTGAGCTCATCAGGCGAGTTCATCGAGCGTGCCAACCGGCCAGATACCGCCCTTGGGCAGCGCGTCGTCCCACCCTTGCGGGCACCGCTCGGGTGCGACGTCTGACAGTGGGTGGAGCACGAAACGCCGCTCGGCGTAGCGGGGGTGCGGGATGGTGAGTTCGGGAGTGTCCATCACGGCGTCGTCGTAGAAAAGTAGGTCCACATCCAACGTGCGGGGACCCCAGTGGACGATGCGCTGGCGATCGGCCATGGACTCGATGCGCTGGCACCGCCGGATGAACGCAAACGGGTCGAGTGGCGTCTCGACGGTGACGATCATGTTGAGGTAGGCGCCCTGGTTGTCCGGCCCACCAACGGGTTCCGTCTCGTAGACCCGCGACTGCGTGAGCACCCCACCGAGTTGGGCGATGGCGAAGCGCAGGTACGAGACCCGGTCGCCGAGGTTGCTGCCGAGCGCCACGATCGCAGTGTGCTGCTGGCGCACCGGCACGTTGAGTTGCTTGCGGTCGCGCCTGATCGACACGGCGGTCGACTCCATGTCCTCGGGGATCGGCGGGCGCAGCTTCGTGAGGGTGAGTTCGACGGCCTCGACGCGGTCGACGAGCAGCGCCTCCTCAGCGATGCGATGAGCGAGCCGCTCCAACAGCAGGTCCTTGGATTCCCGCATCACCGCAGCCACCCGCTCGGCGACGAGACCGTAGTGGGCGGTGTCGGCGAGCTCGTCGGAGTAGCCGGCGTCGAACAGATCGACCTCGAGGCGCAAGTCCACTTGAAGCGGCTGCGGTGCTTCACGCTCGTGCGCCAGGACACCCACCAGGGTCATCACGCGTAGCCCGTTGATCTCGATCCGGTCCATGGGATCTCTCCCTCCTCCCGGCCGGACCCATCGTCGGCGGCCGACCCGAGCGACAACGTTGCCGCCCCCTCGGTTCATTCCTGTCTTGGCGGCGGACGCTATCGGGATCCCGCCGCCGCGCGCCGTTGCTGCAACAGGGAGGTGACGAGCTTGCCGTCGGCCTGGCCCTTGGTGGACTTCATGACGAGGCCCACGAGCGCGCCGACGGCGCGTTCCTCACCTGCGCAGTACTTCGCCCAGGCCGCAGGGTCGGCGGCAATCGCTTCGTCGACGGCCGACTCCGCCGCGCCGGTATCCATCGCCTCGTACCCCCTCTCCTGGGCAAG
>JBKJJS010000184.1:0-12619 GCA_046597895.1 Ilumatobacteraceae bacterium | reverse complement strand
GTCGATCGATGGCGACGTCGGGCGCGCTGAGCGTGTCGAGGTCCGCCAGCGCGTCGCGCAAGGCCGCAGGATCACCCACCCGCACCCAGCGGACCGGGAGGTCTGCGCCGAATGACTTCATCGCCGCAGTCGCCGTGACCACACAGCGCTTGCCGAGGGCCAACGCCTCGAGAAGGACGGTCTGCCCGCTCGGGTAGGCCACCTCCCGAGTGATGATGACGACGCCCGCACAGCCCGCAAGAAGCTCGAGGTATCTGGCGCGGTCGACGTACCCGAGTAGTTCCACCTCCTTGGGGGGTGCTCGCTCCGGGAGGCGGCTCGGTCGGGCGAGCAGGATCACACGGAGCCCGGTTCCGGCCACTCCCTCGAAGAGCGTGTCCCAGTCCCGCGCCGAGTCCCGGCCGACGGCGAGAAGGTAGTCCCCGGTCGCCGGACGTAGGGCTCGGAGTTCGGCGACGTCGACCCCGAACGGAATGGTGTGGACCCGATCGCGGTCGATTCCGAGGCGATTGACCAGGATCGGGATCTGGTTGTCCGAGAACACCGTGACGATGTCGACCCGACGGTACAGCCAGCGGTAGAGCGCGAGGCGAACGCGACCGAGGTGGGGGGTGATCTCCCCTAACCAGCAACTCATCACCACGAGAAGAGGGCGACGACGAAGCCCGACCACCCGGGCAAGAGCGAGAGCGTGGCCCTCACTCTCGAAGAACGCGAGTGTCGCGGGCACTCGGGCAATGGCGTTGCGGAGGTGCCAGGTCTGGAGGTAGGGCGTGACGAGGGCTTCGACACGTCCGACGAACCTCGCCCGCCATCCGGTGAGCCGCGCTCGCCGATCGTCCCAGATCAACCCGAATCCTGCGGCCCGGAGCCGGTCCACCCGATAGGGGAGTACGCCACCATGAGCATCGGCGTACGTGCCGAAGTCCGCACTCTTGAGTACGACAAGTTCGGTCACGTCGGCACCCCTGCGGGGTGGGTCATTCCGCAACCCATGTGGAGTTCACCACGATTGGTGAAAGGCGCACGACACCAGTCGGGGCCGGGACCAGCGGTGAGCCGCCTACGCGCGTGTGGCCCACCGGTGACCAGCCGAGGAGCGTGACGCCATCGTCGTCAAGGACGGTCGCCCACACCGCATACTCACCCGCGGCGAGCGGCAACTGGTCGATGCGGCAGGTGAGCGTGGTGCCGCCGGCCTCCGCGTGGGTGACGTGCTCGATGAGAAAGACCGGGGACGCCGAACCTTCCGTGAACCCCAGCACGACTTTGGCGGTCCGGGTGACGCGCGTGGTGATCTCCAACTCCAGTTCGGTGGGGGCGTTCGACGTGGCCGGCCCCCCGTCGACGCCGGTCACCCGGCGCACGACCAACGTGAGGTCCGACGACACGTGGTGTTGCACCTTCGCCGTGTCCTCCACGAACCTCCGGTACTGGCCGATCACGTCGCGTGTCGCCCCACTGGCCCGCATTTGACCGTGATCCAGCCAGACCGCCTCCTGGCACATCGCCTCCACGGTGGCGAGATCGTGGGAGACGTAGAGCAGAGTCGTGCCGGCGGCCATGACGTCGCGCATGCGGTCGAGGCACTTCTGCTGGAACGTGGCATCGCCGACGGCCAGCACCTCGTCGACCACGAGCACGTCGGGCTCCAGGAAGGCCGCGACCGCGAACCCGAGGCGCATCCCCATGCCCGACGAATAGAACTTCACCTGGCGGTCGATGGCGTCTTCGAGTTCAGCGAACTCGACGATGCTGTCGAAGCGGCGCCGCACCTCAGACCTGGGCAACCCGAGTAGCGACCCGAACATGTAGATGTTCTCGTGGCCCGTCAAGTCAGGGTGAATTCCGGCCTTGACCTCGATGAGGGCACCGATGCGCCCGGCGGCGCTGATGCGCCCGTAGGTGGGGAACATGACCCCGACCAGCATCTTGAGCATGGTCGACTTGCCGGACCCGTTCGCCCCGACGAGCGCCAAGCTCCCGCCCTTGCGCACCTCGAAGGACACATCCTCCACGGCCCAGCGCCACCCCCGTTGACTCGTACCACGCATGTGTCCGACGAGGCGGGTCACCTCGTCGCGCAGCAGGTTCCGATGACGGTCCGAGCGAAACCGCTTCCACACCTGATCGACGACGACCGAACCCTCAGGCGACATCGGCGAATCCCGGTTCGAGCTTCTTGAATACCGCGTAGCCGACGAGGAGCAACGCGGTGGACGTGCACGCACCGGCGCCCAGCAGTGTCCAGTCCGGACTCTGGCCGAACACGAGGGTTCGCCGGTACGACTCGCACACCGGCGCCATCGGGTTCGCCGCCGAGTACACGATGATGCCGAGCCGCGAGACGTTCTTGTCCATGGCGGCCATGCCCCACACCACGGGGGTGGCGAACATCAGGAGCTGAGTGGCTAAGGGGAGTAGATGGCGGACATCGCGCACGTACATGAGGATCGATCCGACGAGGAGGGCGAACCCGGCGGCAAAGGTCACCTGAACGAACAGAACCGGGATCAGTAAGAACGTCTCGACGTAGAACGACTCCCCGAGCACCACTACGACGAGCGGGAACGCGAGCGCGGCGACGGCGGAGTCGATGAGCGCGGTCCCGAGTGCAGCCGCTACGAACGTCTCACGCGGGCAGGCGACCTTGTTGAGGATGGTGAGGTTCTCGATGACCGCGCCGGATCCACGGGTCATGGCCTGAGCGAAGAAGCCCCACGGGATGAGCGCGGCGTAGGAAAAGACGGGATAGGGACGGCCGAACGTTTCAATGTCGGCGGCACGGTCGAAGAAGATGGTGAACACGACGACGTAGCCGAGGGGTGCCGCGAAGGCCCAGGCGATGCCGAGCATTGCCTGCTTGTAGCGGGCCCTGAGTTCGCGCTCGATCAGCGCGCGGGCCACGCCGCGGGACCGCCAGAACTGACGGATGAACAGCGGGAAGTCCAACCGGCGCCGAAATCGGAGCGCCGCCGGGGGCTCGTGTGGCACGGTGACCGGGGTCGTCATCGGGGCCATTGTGGCGCAACTGTCTCGTTCCCGAGCGGAATCCCGCCACCTGCGCCAGAATGACCACGTGAGAGCACTCGTAACTGGCGGAGCCGGGTTCATCGGTTCGACCCTCGTGGATCGGCTCCTGGCTGATGGCGCTTCGGTTCGGGTTCTCGACGATCTCTCGACCGGCTATGCCGACAATATCGATCCCCGTGCCGATCTGATCGTGGGAGATGTGGCCGACGAATCGGTGGTCCGCGCGGCGATGGCGGGAGTCGAGGTCGTGTTCCACCAAGCGGCCCATCGCTCGGTGTTCCGGTCGGTCGAGTCGCCTCTTTCGACGGATCGGGCGAATGTCGGGGGCACGCTCAACGTGCTCGTGGCCGCTCGCGATTCGGGGACTCGGAGGGTGGTCGCAGCGTCGTCGTCGTCGGTCTACGGCGGGGCCGAACTGCGGCCCACCCCAGAATCGGCGCCGCTCATCCCGCGTTCGCCCTATGCGGTCTCGAAGCTGGCGGGGGAGCACTACGGGCGGGTGTTCTCCGAGCTGTACGGGTTGGAGACTGTGTTTCTTCGCTACTTCAACGTGTACGGCCCACGGCAACGCCCGGACGGGCCGTACGCCGCAGTGATACCGCTCTTCATCCGCGCCCTGATGGACGGAGTGCCGCCGACGATCCACGGTGACGGCCATCAGAGTCGAGATTTCAGCTTCATCGACGACGTCGTCTCTGCCAATCTCGCAGCGGCCACCGCACCCGCTCCCGCGTGTGCTGGTAAGGCGTACAACGTCGCCGGCGGGATCGAGATCAGCCTGCTTGACTTGCTCGCCGCCATCGAAGCGGCCATCGGCCTGTCGATTCCTCCCGAGTTCGTCGCATCCCGGGCGGGAGATGTGCGCCACTCCTTCGCCGACATCAATGCCATCACGGCGGATCTGGCGTGGTGGCCGCAGGTCGCGGTCTCCGAAGGGATCGCTCGCACCGTGGCCTGGTTCACCGGCTCGCGCGGTGGAGCGACAACCCGTGGCTGACCCCCGCCCTCTCCTCGACGCGATCCGGTCCCGTCAGGCCATCGTGGCACTGATCGGTCAGGGCTACGTCGGACTGCCACTGGCGCTGCGCGCTGCGCTCGTGGGCTTCCCTGTCGTCGGGTTCGACACCGATACGGCCAGGGTCGCCGCCCTTAGCGCCGGCGAGAGCTATGTCGGCGACGTCAGCGACGCCGAACTGCAATCCTCGCTCGGCCGTGGGTACCGGGCTTCGTGTGAGCCGGCCGACCTCAAGGGGTTCGATATCGCGATCATCACGGTGCCGACCCCGTTGCTCGATGGCAAGCCGGATCTTGGCTTCATCGAGTCCGCCGCCCGAATGGTCGCGCTCTACGCTCGCCCCGGGTGTTGCATCGTGCTCGAATCGACTACGTATCCAGGGACCACTGAGGAGTACGTCGCCCCGATCGTGAAGGAAGTGTGCGGCCTGGTCGCCGGGAAGGACTACTTCCTCGGCTATTCGCCCGAGCGGGTCGACCCCGGTAACCAGCAGTGGACCCTCGTCAACACCCCAAAGGTCGTCTCGGGCTACGACGCCGATTCACTCGATGTCGTTGACGCGTTCTACGAGGCGATCGTGGACACGACCGTTCGAGTCGACACGTGTGCCGAGGCCGAGATGGCCAAGCTGTTGGAGAACACATTCCGTCACGTCAACATTGCACTCGTCAACGAGTTGGCGGTGTTCGCCCAGGGGTTGGGCGTCGACATCTGGCGGGTCATCGATGCCGCATCGACGAAACCATTCGGTTTCATGCGATTCACTCCGGGACCCGGGGTCGGAGGGCACTGCCTGCCCGTCGATCCGAGCTACCTGGCCTGGCGCATCGAGGAGCAACTGGGCATTCCCTTCAAGTTCGTGTCGCTCGCCAACGAAGTGAACTCGTCGATGCCCGCCTATGTCGTGGCGCGTGCCAGCACCCTGCTGGCGACGGAAGGCAAGCGACTTGAGGGTTCACGGGTGCTGCTCCTCGGTCTGTCGTTCAAGAGGTCGACATCGGACTGCCGGGAGAGCCCCTCGATGGCGGTGGCCGAACTGCTGGCGGCCGCAGGTGCCCAGGTGCTGGCCTGCGATCCATACGTCTCCGAGGTCAACCTCGGGGGCGTCGACTTCGATCTCGTCCCGTTCAACGCCGCCTCGTTGGAGGCCACCGACCTCGTGCTCCTCTTGGTCGATCACCCTGAGTTCAGCCCGAGTCTCATTGCTCATCATGCCCCGCTCGTGCTGGACACGAAGGGCAGTCTGCGTGGCGTGCGTTTTAGGGGCTGCGTACTCTGAGTCAGACGCCGATTGCGACGGTGGCGCGTTCCTTCGGGCGACGGCGTACGGCGACCGCAATGAGGAAGGCACCGCCCAGCGATGCGCCGAGGGCGGCTTTACCGACCGGGAACGAGTTGGCGCCGGTATACGGCAGGTCGGGGCACTCGCGTCGATCGACGATGAACGGCATGGCGAACGGGGCTCCGTTCGGGAAATCAAAGCCAGAGATCGTGACCGAGAACGTCGACCCCAAGTTCACTGGGAACGGCCACGTACCGTTGAAAAAGCCCAGCGCATCGGTCACGACATCTTCGACGACATCGGGGGCGGTGGTGAAGTCGATGACGATGTGGATGACGCTATTCGGCATCACACCGTCGACCGTCACGTTCACCGCGCCCTGACCGCAGTGCACCAGTCCGGTCGACAGCACCTCAGGCGGATACGTCTCCTGGGCGTGCGCCGGAGCAGCGACGGCCACGCCGAGCACGGCGACGCCGATGACAACCCGGAGCGCACGCGAGATCACGGGCCTGATACTAGGTCAGATCGGGCAGTGTTGTCACTACGTCCAGTGAACTGACGTAGTCCACCAACCGCTCTCCGTGAGTGTTGGCGATGTTGATGCTCACGGGGTTCGTAACCGCCAGCGGCTGGGGTCGGATGAGGAGGGAGTATCCGGACTTCACGTCGAGGATCCCGCCGAGATCGAGGGTGACCGTGACGTCCTGACCAGGGGCGATGTTGAGGTATGTCGTGAAGACATTCCAGCCGAGTTCCGTGGCTTGGGTGAAGGCCTGTGGTCGCCCGTCGACCGCGCTTGTCGAGAGACGCAACGGGCTGTAGATCGAGAGCCACATCCGGTTCGTGCCAGGTGGAAGTCCCTTCTCATTCGAGATGACGTCAGGGGGCAGTGTGATCGGTGTGGGCAAGGTGTTGCGGAAACGGATGGTGGCAGTCGCGAAGACTTCGCCGGTCGCTTCGTCCACAACGGCCTCGTAGGCCATCGATCTGGTGAGATACGCATCGAGCTTGTTGGGCCCAGAGTTATTGACAGTGAACGCGAAGCCATCTGAGTCGGGGAGCGCCATCTCACCGCTCACACCGAGCCGGCGCAGCGGGGCTTGGTCCTCCTCGTGGAGCGACCAGATCATGAGGTGCCCGGTGCGGCTCGGGCCGCCGAGCGCCCGTGCGATCGTGGCCGGGGAAGGAAGATCGCCCGTGAGGAGCGCTTGCGTGGCCTGGAGCGCCACTGATTCGAGCGCGTCCTTGCGCTCGTTGTTCTGTCCCGGGAAGACCGTGTACTGCTCGCGTAGCAAGAAGTTGGCAGTGTCGGTGGCGGTGAGTGGGGCATCCCGGCCGGCGACCGTGAGCGGCCCAGTGATGCTGACGAGAGCCTGCAGAGCGATGGGGTCCGCCACGATGATGCCGTCGATGGCCTGCCCACCGCTTTGGGGGTACAGCTCCGCGACGACCTGGGCCACGCTCGGCAGATCGGGCGAGAGTGTGACGTTGTTCCAGAAGAGTCGTTTGATCGGCACGCCATTGCCGCCTGCCCCGATCGAGCCGTACCGTGCGACGTAGTCGGCCGGTCCTGAGATGGTTCGACCATCGGGGTTGGCGCCGCCGTTGATCAGGTCGGTCGCCCGCCCGAAGCGAGTCACCGAGATGAAGCCATCATCCACGGTGAGTTCGGCGAAGTTGCCCGGGAAGCCGCCGAGTCCCCTCGCCTCGGCTGGTGTCGTGAACATGATGAACCAGACCCGCGGACCGTCGCGCCCGAGGAGCCGCGGCGCCAGTTCGGTGACCTCGAGGGCGTTGTTCGCCTGTTCGGTGGCCGCCGCTGTCTCGTCGGCCAGATCACCGAGGAGGGAACTCAGCGGATCGACGAGCCATCCGGACCGGCTGTCAGCGACGGCGGCATCGAGCGTTCTCACGGCCTCGACACTGGCCCGCAGGGGTTCGGAGAGGGCGGCGAGGGCGGCGAGGTCAACCTGACCGCCGCGGACACGGACTGCGTCCAAGTCGACCGCAACCACCGCATCAGAGACCGTGACAGCGGCGTCGTGAGCGGCGTCCACGAGCGACGACGCTGCCGCCATGTGTTGGCTGACCACCGGCACGGCGCGTGCGGGCCACATCCAGGGTGCGTCGACGGCGCGGCGGGCGTCGTCGAGCGCGGCGGCGGCCTCGCTCAATCGTAGGGAAGCCAATTCCGGGTCACCGGCTCGCAGGGCCGCGAGGCCATCGTTTGCCGCATCGACTCCTCGTTCGAGGTTGTCACGGGCGGCCAGCGCCCCTGTGGCGGCACCGAGGATGGCGATCCCAGCCGCCGCCCCGAGTCCGGCGGCGACGATCGTCACCCGCCGCCGGGTGGGCGGTTCTCGCCGAAGTACTCCGGTCACGAAGATCAGCCCGATGGCTGCGCCTCCGACGAGAGCGCTGCGCCCAAACGGCTCCGGGATGTCGAGGCGGAGGGCGATCTGAACGCAGGCGGCACCGGCGAGTGCTCTGGCCGGTGCCCACGAGATGCGCTTGGCCCCGATCACGAGCATGGTGACGCACGCCGCCAGAGCGAGTGGGAGGCGCCACGAAGCGGGCTCGGCGAGGGCAAGGCCTCCGGCCGCCACCGCGAGTGCCCACCATGGTGCAGTCGCCGCTGCCCAGGTCACGACGCCAGCGACGAGCGCGGTCATCAGCGGATCGATCATCGGAGTGTTGACGGGTCGGCACCCGGCGAACGCCGCCAGGACCCCGGAGAGTGCGGCAATCCACGCCACAAGGCGGGTCTGCGACGCCGAGAGGTGGTTGCGTCGCCTCGGCACCACCCGCCGCCGTCGTGTCACGGTCCGCGAGACTAGGCAGCCCTCGGCCGCGCTCCACTGCAGGTGAGGTAGTCTCAGCGCACCTTGTGCTGAAGTCGCCCCTTCGTGTGGCGACGCTACGGAGCCAGTGGGCCCCAGCCGCGGACGTCCCTTCCGTCCCCTCGCACCGATGGAGTTCTCATGTCACCAATGTCACCAAGCGCTACACCCACGACACCTGTTCGCGACTTCCGGGTTGCTGACCTCTCGCTCGCCCCGTTCGGCCGCAAGGAGATCCACCTTGCCGAGCACGAGATGCCGGGCTTACGCGCCCTGCGCAAGGAATTCGGATCGACAAAGCCGCTGCGCGGGGCGCGTATCTCGGGCTCGCTGCACATGACGATCCAGACCGCCGTCCTCATCGAGACACTGGTGGCACTCGGCGCCGAGGTCCGCTGGGCGAGTTGCAACATCTTCTCCACGCAGGATCACGCTGCGGCGGCCGTGGCCGTCGGCCCGACGGGCAGCGCGGAGGATCCTGCCGGGGTGCCCGTCTTCGCATGGAAGGCCGAGACGCTCGAGGAGTACTGGTGGTGCACCGAGCAGATGATGGTGTGGCCCGATGGCGATGGCCCGAACATGATTCTCGACGACGGCGGTGACGCCACGCTGCTCGTGCACAAGGGGGTGGAGTACGAGCGGGCTGGCGCCGTGCCTGATCCCACCACGGCATCCAACGCCGAACTGGCCATCGTCCTCGGCCTACTCCAACGGTCGCTCAGAACCGATCCAACGAAGTGGACGCGCATGGCGGCCGGAATCAAAGGTGTCACCGAGGAGACGACAACGGGAGTCAAGCGCCTCTACAAGATGGCGGAGACCGGCGAGTTGCTGTTCCCGGCCATCAACGTCAACGACTCCGTCACGAAGAGCAAGTTTGACAACCTGTACGGGTGCCGCCATTCGCTGGTGGACGCCATCAACCGGGCGACGGATGTGATGATGGCCGGCAAGGTCGCTGTCGTGTGTGGGTACGGCGATGTCGGTAAGGGGTGCGCCCAGTCGCTGCGCGGCCAAGGGGCACGGGTGATCGTCACCGAGATCGATCCCATCAACGCGCTGCAGGCGGCGATGGAGGGCTACCAGGTGACAACCGTGGAAGAGGTGGTGGGCATGGCCGATCTCTTCGTCTCAGCCACCGGCAACGACCTCATCATCACGGTCGAGCACATGAGTCGGATGAAACACAACGCCATCGTGTGCAACATCGGTCACTTCGATTCCGAGATCGACATGGCCGGGCTCGCTCGCGGCGGGGCAACGCGGGATGAGTTGAAGCCCGGTACCGACCTCTGGACGTTCCCTGATGGCCACGCGGTGATCGTGCTGGCGGAGGGCCGTCTCGTCAACCTCGGCTGCGCCACCGGCCACCCGAGCTTCGTGATGAGCTGTTCGTTTTCGAACCAGGTCATTGCCCAGATTGAGCTCTTCAACCATCCGGAGAACTACCCCGGCGGCGTGTACGTGCTGCCCAAGCGGCTGGACGAGAAGGTGGCGGCGCTCCATCTGGACGCACTCGGTGTGAAGCTGACGAAACTCACGGACGAGCAGGCGGGCACACTCGGTGTCGAGCCGTCCGGCCCCTTCAAGCCTGAGAACTATCGCTACTGAGGACTACGGTCCGACACGGGGGTGAGCCATGCAGGATCTCGATGGCAAGGTGGCGGTCGTCACCGGAGGGGCGAGTGGTATCGGACGAGCCATGGCCGAGGTCTTTCGCGATGCCGGAATGCAGGTGGTGATCGCCGACATTGAACCGGCAGCGCTTGACGTCACAGCCGCCGCCCTCGGAGTGGATGCGATCTGTACCGACGTGACGAAGGCCGATGAAGTTCAGCAGTTGGCAGATGCGGTAGTCGAGCGGTTCGGTACGTGCCACGTGCTGTGTAACAACGCCGGCGTCGGTGGGGGAGGGCGCCTGCACGATCTCACGCTCAACGACTGGAAGTGGGTCATCGACGTGAACCTCTGGGGCGTTGTGCACGGCCTTCATGCGTTCCTACCGATGATGCTCGCCAACGCCGAAGGCGGCCACGTCGTCAACACCGCGTCAATGGCCGGTCTCTTTCCACTCCCCGGAGCGGCGCCGTATTCGGCGACGAAGTACGCCGTCGTCGGGATCAGCGAGGTGATGCGCGAGGAACTCCGGGACACCAAGGTCGGCGTGAGTGTGCTGTGTCCCGGCTTCGTCCGCACGAACATCTTCACGAGCCAGCGCAACCGACCGGAGGAGTTGCGCAACGGCGAGCCGAACAGCAGTGCGCGAGCAGCGAACGACGACCTCATCCGAATCGTGAATGAGGCGGCGATGGATCCCCGCCTGGTCGCGGCTGAGGTGCTGGCCGCCGTGCGCGCCGACACATTCTGGGTGATCACCCATCCCGACCTCCTCGAGCAGGCACGCCGGAGCCGGGATGAGTTGTTCGCGTCGGAGCGCGGGTGAATCTCTGCCACACCGGTGAGGTAGGACGGTGCCATGCTGCTGCCGACATCGTGTCCCGGGTGTGGTCGTCTGGTCCTCGGATCGTGCCGTGATTGCTGGCGCGCTGTGCAGTCATCGTGGTCCGATGAGGACGGCCGGGTCGCTGCCCTGTCGCACGAGGGGCTGGCGCGGCGCCTTGTCCTCGGGCTGAAGTACCGCAACGCTCGGCCCGTTGTGGCGGGTCTGGCGGACCGGCTCGTCGAAGCGCTCGACGATCCTGCGGCGGTGGATGTCGTGACGTGGGCACCCACGTCGTCCCGGCGCATTGCCGAGCGGGGATTTGACCCCGCCGAGTTGCTGGCCCGGGCCGTGGCCCGTCGCCTCGGCAAGCCGTGCCGGCGGCTGCTTCGGCGCCAGCGAGGAGCGGGACCCCAGACGGGAAAGAGTCGACAGGATCGGCTGATCGGGCCCCAGTTCACCGCCCGGCCGATGTGGCGGAGTCATCGTGTCCTGGTGGTCGACGACGTCACCACCACGGGCGCCACCCTGCGGGTCGCCGCCGCGGCACTCGTCGCCGCCGGTGCTGCCGAGGTTCGGTGTGTCGCGGCGGCGGCCACGCCGCGCAGTTCGGGTGCCCGATCGTAATCAGAGCGCCGCGAGTTCCCTCACGCGGTCGATCGCCGCCTCCCCGAGCCCTTCGACATGGATACCGACCATGCCGACCCTCGTGGCCGCCTGCACATTGGACAAGATGTCGTCAAGAAAGGCCGTGCGGGACGCGACGGCACCTAGGCGCTCGAGCGCAAGGTGGTAAATGGCCGGATTCGGCTTGCGAATGCCCACCTCGTGACTGTCGACGATGTCGTCGACCAGCGCGGTCCACTCGGCCACCGACCACCAGTGCGGCCGGATCTCCCTGACATTGTTGGTCAACATGCCGGTCCGTACTCCGGATTCTCGGAGCGATCGGGCGAGGGCGATCATCGCTTCGTTGGCCTGGAACTCGAAGTCGGCCGCCTGACGGGACGAGGATCGTTCGGTACCTGGTGCGATCGGGGCGCGGACGATCCCCAACTCCGCGAGATGGCTTCGAGCGTCTGCCTGGTACTGCTGCATGGTGATCTCGCCCCGCTCCAGACGATGCCACGGGTGATCGGTGTCCTCGCCGTATGGCCCCATGAGGGCGGCGACCACGAGGCCCGGATCGGACGCTGGGTAGCGCCGCGCCGCATCGCTCGGGCGACCGTTGCTCATCAGCACTCCGCCGAGATCGAAGATGACGGTGTCGATGGTTCGATCTCTGGCTTCCACAGGCCGAGTGTGGCTCGCCGCAGGGCGACCCACCGAACCCGCCACGCGGGCTCGCCCTGAGGTGGCGCCGGTAGAGTGCCAGATCGCATGGGCATCCTCGATAAAATTCTACGGGCCGGTGAGGGCAAGAAGCTGAAAGCGCTGTCCGGGCTGGTCCCGGACATCAACGCGCTCGAGCCGAGCATCACCAAGCTGAGCGATGACGAACTCCGTGGCAAGACGGGGGAGTTCCGGGCTCGGCTCGAACGGGGCGAGACCTTGGAAGACTTGCTCGTGGAGTCGTTTGCCGTCACGCGCGAAGCGGCGTTTCGGGTCATCGGCCAGCGTCATTTCGACGTGCAGTTGATGGGCGGCGCCGCGCTTCACTTCGGTTGGGTGGCGGAGATGAAGACCGGTGAGGGCAAGACGCTCGTCTCGACGCTGCCTGCCTACCTCAACGGGGTCGGGGGCAAAGGCGCCCACGTCATCACGGTCAACGACTACCTCGCCCGCTTCCACTCGGAGTGGATGGGGCGCATCCACCGCTGGATGGGCCTCACGGTCGGTCTCGTGATCCCGGGGTTCAAGGACTCTGCACTCGACAAGCGGGCGGCGTACGGGTGTGACCTCACCTACGGCACGAACAACGAGTTCGGCTTCGACTACCTGCGCGACAACATGGCGACTCGGTTGGAGGAAAAGACCCAACGGGGTCACAACTTCGCCATCGTCGA
>JBKJJS010000313.1:0-3640 GCA_046597895.1 Ilumatobacteraceae bacterium | reverse complement strand
GCCGGCTCCGAAGGCGACCGGAAGACTCTGCATCCGTCCCACCAGACCGGCGGCCAACGCTCGTACCAAGAGCCCAGGGCCGAGCGCAGCCAGCGGGGCGAAGGCCGACCCGCGAGGAGCCTGGAGGATGGCGGTCACACCGGCGAGGACACCACCGATGGTCCAGACGAGGGTGGACATGCGCTTGACGGAGATGCCGGCGAGTCGGGCGGCGTCCGGGTTTTCCGATGCCGCCCGCACGGCTTGGCCGTAGGAGGTGAAGCGGAAGAAGGCAGCGACGGCCAGGCCGATGAGCGGAACGAGAAAGAGAATCAGGATGTCCGGCCCGCGCAGCACGAGTACGCCAACGACCCACTCCGTTCGCAATGGGGTCGGGTAGCCCTTCAGCACGATCTCGGATTGTTCGGCGCGCAGCGACGGCCGCGTGGCCACGAAGAGCAGGATCTGGGAGACGGCGATCGTCGCCACCGTGAGGACGAGGCGAGGAGCCGTGAAGAGCCGCCTCACGATGCCGAGCTCGATGATGGCGGCGAGGGCACCACTCCCTGTGAGACAGAGGGCGAAGGCGAGCCAGAAGGGGAGGTCGACGTCGATGACCAGTTTGGCGAGAAGGACTGATGCCAGCAGGCCGAGGTTGCCGTAGGCGAAGTTGACGAACCGGGCCGCTTTGTAGAACACGACGAGGCCGATTGCGAACGTCGCGTAGGTCAGACCGGTGATGAGGCCGAGGATGATGGTGTCGAGATTCAGGGTCACTTGATGCCTTCGAGAAACACCGATCGCAACAGGTCAGGACGCTCGAGTAATTCCTGTGCCGCCCCGGCGAAGCGGACTTCGCCCTTCTCCATGAAGATCGCCGTCGTCGCCAGCGAGAGGGCGACATTGACCGATTGCTCGACGATGATGACCGTGGTGCCGCGAGCGTGGATCTCGCGCACGATGCCGAGCAATTGCTCGACGACGGCCGGAGCCAGACCGAGCGAGAGTTCGTCGATGCACAACAGCTTCGGACGGGCGAGAAGTGCTTTGCCGAGCGCGAGCATCTGCTGCTCGCCTCCCGAAAGCGTCGCCGCCTGTTGCGTACGTCGCTGGGCCAGGACCGGGAACCACGACTCCACCTGGGCGATGCCTTCTTCGATGCGAGCCCGATCCTGGCGGAAACTGAAACAGCCGGCGCGAAGGTTCTCTTCGACGGTCAGGCCAGGAAACGTGGCCCGACCGCCCGGCATCTGGGAGAGGCCAAGGCTCAAGATCTGTTCCGCCTCGAGATAGGTGATGTCCTCTCCCTCGAATCGGATCGAGCCGCGCGTTGGATGCTCGAGACCGCACACGGCTCGGAGCAGCGTGGACTTTCCTGCACCGTTGGTACCGAGGAGGGCGATGATCTCGCCCGCGGGCACGTCGAGGTCGACGCCGAACAGCACCTGGACGGTGCCGTAGCTGAAGTCGAGGTTGCGAACCTCGAGCAAGTTCGCGGCTTCGTTGTCGCGCCGGAGGTGGGCGCGTTCGGCCTCCCGCACGTCCTCGACCACCATGGCGATGTCCGACTCGACGAAGCGGGCGCCATAGGCCATCAGCCCACCTGCGATCACGCCAGGGATCACGAGGACGGTGAGTGCGAACCGGGGGCTGGTGGCATCGGAGATGGCGCCGAAGATGATGCCGCCGAAGAAGCCACCGAACAGAAAGATGAACACGCCGAGCATGGCGAAACTCAAGGCCCGCATGGCCGGGGGTGCCGTTGCCGCCACCACCTGGCGGAGCGACCCGGCGGTTCCCGCGACCGCCGCCAGCGCGACCACGAGAACCGCCACCTGGGCCAGAACCCCCGGCAGATACAAGGCGAAGGCGGTCACCACGGTGTAGATGACGACGAGCCCGCCGGTGAGGAAGAGCGGCCATGCGGGGTTGTGCCGGAAGAGACGGTCTCCGGCGACGCCTCCGGCCGGTGCTCCGGCCAACAGACCGGCGGCGAGGACGGTGAAGATGACGGCTCGGCCGAGCTCATTGATGCCGAGGCTCTCTTCGAAGTGCAGGCTGAGCAGGGTCGGGCCGGACACCAGCCCGAACCCGAGGACGCCGACGCCGAAGTAGATGAAACGGAGCGACCGAATCTGTAGCAGTCGCCGAAACGCCGTCCCCAGGGGAACCGTGGGCGCTCCGGCACCGAGCTCGTCGGTGTAGATCGATTCGGGGGTCACGTCGTCGGAGACGACACCGGCCCGCTCCTGTCCACCCCGCCGGGGCTCGCGCAGACGGAAGGCGGAGAGCGCGGCCAGCAGACTGAACGGGGCGCCGAGCAGAAATGCCCACCGCCAGCCCGCGTTGCCGCCAGCCACATAGGCCACGCCGCCGGCGAAGAGGGGGCCGACCAGCCCGGCGACGCCGTTGGCCGCTTGATGGAGCCCGTAGACGCGACCGCGCGCTTCGACCGGGTAGTAGTCGGCGAGAAGGCTCCCGTGGACCGGGTCGACCGAGGCTTTGCCGAATCCGGAGAGGAACCGCGCAACGCCGAGTTGCCCGACGCCACGAGCCGCGCCGGTGAGGAAGGCGAACGCGGTCCACAGCAGAGCGGCTACTCCGACGATGGTCGTTCGGCGGCGACGTTCAGCGAGATAGGCGAAGGGGATGGCGCCGAGCACGATGAGCACGCCCGAGAGCGAAGACAGCCCGAGGAGCGCGGCATTCGAGATGCCGAAGGTCCGTCGGATGTCCGGCGCCAACACGGTGAAGGCGATGCGGTCGAGTTCGTCGACCAAGTTGAGTGAGAACAGCACCAGCAGGGGGGTGGTCCCCCACGTGCGCAGGACCTCTCGAAGCGGACGCTCCTCGCCGGTCGGGGCCAGCCCCGGCACGAGGATCTGTCCCGGAGCTCCGGCCGGCTCGCGCCCGGGGTCGTCGAGCGCGTCTCGACGATCTTGATCGACGATCTGGGTAGCGAGTGACGCGAAGGGTTCGTCGCGCTCCGGCATCGGTTGGCCCGACCTAGTAGTACGCAGGGAACTGGGGCTTGACCTGCCGGAATCGTCGAGCCTTGAACGAGTCGCCGGCTTCGGCGAACCACTGCACCACGGCGAGGGAGTCCGGTCCGTCGAACTTGGTCGGGGAGTGCGACAGCGTCGGCGACGTCACGCATCGCGTCCAGTTCCCGGTCTTCCCCATCTGGACTCCCCATGCGGCGCGGGTCAGGTTCGGGCCCACCCTTTCGGCAGCTTCCTTCCACATGAGGAAGTTCGTACCGAACGCATAATTGAGCGCGCGTTGCGCGTCCTGGCAGTCCTGGTCGTCGCTGCAACCTTCGGCGTAGGAGCCGGGGTACTTGTTCTTGTAGACCTCATCTGCGGCTCGCTGGTAGGTCGGGTTGGCCAGCGGGTTGTTGAACGGATCCTTGATGCCGCTGTTGCTGGCGGTGACGCACGTCATCCGGTTGAACGACTTCTCCGGATAAGCGCTCGTGGTGAAGTCGTAACAGCCGAAGTAGTGGTCGGAGTCGGTGTACTTCGGGAAGAAATTCTGACCTTCAGCGGTGTTCATGAACTGCGCCTTGAAGATCAAGTTCATGGGCATGATTACGTAGTTGACGCCCTCACGGTTCATCTGGAGGACGGCGGAGTTGATCTGGTTGACAGCCTGGTTGCTG
>JBKJJS010000393.1:0-42945 GCA_046597895.1 Ilumatobacteraceae bacterium | reverse complement strand
CCCCGCACAGGTTGACGTTCATCACGTCCAGGTACAGCTGGGTCGGGCACTCCTCGGCCACGGCGTTACCACCCACGCCGGCGTTGTTGACCAGGAGATCCACCCGACCCTCGGCCTCGAGCACCGAGCCGAGTCCCCGATGCACCGACGCGTCGTCGGCGATGTCGAGTTCGACCAACGACACCGACACTCCGGCGTCGGCCGCCATGGCGTTCAACTTCGTCGCCTTCGACACGTCGCGGACGGTGCCGTACACCTTCATGCCCTTGGACGCGAGGTGGACGGCCGTGGCCCGGCCGATGCCGGAGTTGGCGCCGGTGACAACGGCGATGGGTGCGTTCATGGCCGCCGAGGCTAGGCGGTCCGCTCTCTACTCGCGGATCTGGCTCCTGAGGCTGTTCACCCAGTCGTCCGCCTGCCGCCAGCGCTCGTCGGCGTGCTCCCGCGCGGTGTGGGCGTGCTCGCCGGCGGCCGGGTAGGAACCCAGAAATTTCACATGCCCCTGCTTGGCGTGGAGCGCCCTGACCACGTCGGCCATCAACTCCTCCTCGATATGACCGTCGGCGTAGAGGACGAAGCAGTAGTCGCCGAGACCGCCGTCCTTCGTCGGCCGCGAGAGCAGGTTCGACAGGTTGATACGCCGGGCGGCGAACTCCTGGAGGATCGAGATGAGCGAGCCCGGCTCGTCGGCCCGCTGATACACGACGAGGCCCGTGCGGTCGTGCCCGGTACGACCGGGGATTCCCGAGCGGGCCACGAGCACGAAGCGGGTCTGGTTGCCGGCGTGGTCACCAATGTCGGCCGCCAGGATGTTGAGGCCGTACAGCTCCGCCGCGATGCGCGGCGCGATGGCCGCGTAGCCGGGCGGGTGTTCCTCACCGATGAGACGGGCGGCTTCAGCCGTGCTGTTGGCGGCCCGCAGGTCTGCGTCGTGCAGGTGGCGACGCAGGAACGCATGGCACTGCGCCGTGGCGACCGGGATGGACAGCACGACCTTGACGTCGTCCATGCCGGTGCCGGGCGCCGCCATGAGGCAGTGCTCGATCCCCAGCACGACTTCACGCTGGATGAGCAGATCGTGGCTGAACGCCAACTCGTCCTGCGTGAGGTTGACGGTGCCCTCGATGGAGTTCTCGATCGCCACGAAGCCGACGTCGATCTCGCCGGAATCAACGGCGTCGAGCACATCAGGCATGGTGCGGAAGAGCACGTGTTCGCACGCCGCGAGGTCGGGCTGGGTGAGCACCGCCTGCTCCGTGAACGTGCCGAGCGGGCCGAGAAACCCGACCTTGGCCGTGGGCGGCACGATCACGCGCGCCACGTCCCGCCTGGCGAGGCGACGACCGCGTGGCCGCCTGGCTCCAGCGTGACGGACACCCCGAAGCCAATGTCGAGTGGGCCGGCACTGCGGGTCTCCTCGTACGCGCCATCCTCTCCGAGGTCGTAGCGCACCATGACCCCTGCCGGCCCGTCGATGATGACCAGGCACTGCACGCCCCGCTCGGCGTAGAACCCGACCTTCTCGTACGACTCGTCCTTCGGGGAACGGACCTCGATGGCGAGGTGCACGCCACCGCTCACACCGAAGCCGTCCTTCACATCGAACCGCAGGTCGCGGTCGATGACGGCCGCGTCGGGGATGCGGTAGTCGCGGTCGGATTGGCCCGGGTGGCACAAATTGAGGCCGGCGGTGACCACGAGGCCGGCCGCCACGGCCTCGTCGAAGAGCGCTCGGGTCAGCATCGTCACCAAGCTTTGGTGGTCCACACTCGGATCCGGGGGCATGTGGTACACCCCTTCCCACATCTCGTCGTAGCGATCGAGGCCGAGCCGTTGGCGCTTGGCGATAAGGGAAGCTGGGATGTCGATGAGAACCCCGCGCATGTCGCGAGGCTACCAAGGGGGTATTGCGCGGATGCCTCCGTAAGAATGGGGGCATGGACGAAGCAGGCCTACGAGTATTGATCGACGACGTGTCGACGGGGCGCACCTCGCCTGACGAGGCGGTCGCCCGGCTCCGCCGTCTCCCCTTCGCGGACGTGGGCGACGCCCTCGTCGATCACCATCGCGCCATTCGCCAGGGCATGCCAGAGGCGGTGTACGGCCCGGGAAAGTCCCGGGACCAGCTTGCTCGCATCGTCGGTGAGTTGCTCGGCGCCGATGGCGCGGGGCCCGTACTCGTGACCCGCGCCACGGACGAACAGGCAGCGAGCGTGTTGGCTGCTCATCCCGGCGGCGTGCGCAGGGCAGGATGCGTGGCGTGGCGCCTGCCGGCCCCTCACGAACGTCGTCACGACAAGGTTCTGTGCGTCTCTGCGGGCACTTCTGACGTCGCCGTTCTCGACGAAGCGGTCCTCACCCTGGAGGCGTATGGCTTCGCCCCGACTCGTCTCGTCGATGTCGGTGTGGCCGGCTTGCACCGCTTGCTCGCACATGTCGATGTCGTCCAGGGGGCCGATGCCATTATCGCGTGTGCCGGGATGGAGGGCGCGTTGGCCAGCGTCATCGGTGGTCTCAGCGCGGCGCCCGTCGTCGCCGTGCCGACATCCGTCGGATATGGCTCGTCGCTCGGCGGCGTCACTGCGCTACTGGCCATGTTGTCGTCGTGCGCCGCCGGCGTCACCGTCGTCGGCATCGACAACGGGTACGGCGCAGCGTGCGCAGTAGCGCGGATCCTCGGACCGTCTCGAAGGTGAACGGTGAAGGTGACCGGGTGAGCGGCACATGACCCGTACTGCGTGGTTCCACTGCTTCGCCGGCGTCGCGGGACATGGCACTCGGCGCGTTGTTCGACGCCGGGGCCGATCCAGTGGCCGTGACCGAGATCGTGTCCCGTCTCGGGGTCGACGGGTGGTCGCTCGGGGCCGAGCGGGTCATGCGCAACGGGCTCGCCGCCACTCGAGCCCTCGTCGGCGCGCCGGACGACCACGATCACCACCGCCCGTATCGCAGCATCCGAGCGCTTGTGGAGCAGGCCGATCTCCCGCCGTGGGTACGAGATCGAGCGCTGGCGGCGTTCGCCGCGCTCGCCGAGGCCGAAGGCGCCCTGCACGGTGTGGATCCCGAGAGCGTCGAGTTCCACGAGGTGGGCGCCCTCGATGCCATCGTCGACATCGTTGGTACGTGTGCGGCCCTCGAGGTGCTCGGTATCGACCACATCGTGTGTTCGCCGATCAGCGTCGGGATGGGCACCATTCGTGCGGTGCACGGGCTGCTTCCGAATCCGGCGCCAGCGGTGGCCGAGCTGGCGTCGCGCCGTGGTGTCCCGCTCGTTGGGCTCGACGAGTCGCTCGAACTGGCCACTCCAACAGGCGTGGCACTGATGGCCTCATTGGCGTCGTCGTTCGGTCCGCTGCCCGCCGGCCGGGTCGTGGCGACGGGGATGGGGGCGGGTGGACGCGACACGCCAGCGCGCCCGAACGTCGTTCAGGTGCTCATCGTCGAGTCGATGGCGACCATCGAGTCCATCGCGACCGAGCGCCTCGTCGTCGCCGAGACGAACCTGGACGACGTGACCGGTGAGGTGCTCGCCCACGCCGTCGCCCGACTGCTGGCCGAGGGAGCGCTCGACGCCTGGGTCACCCCCATCGTCATGAAGAAGGGCCGGCCGGCGCATACCCTGCATGCCCTGTGTCCACCCGTCCTGCTCTCGCGGCTGTGTGACGTGATGATGGCGGAAACGGGCACGCTCGGCGTGCGGTGCAGCACCGTCGATCGACTCGCCGCTCCCCGCACCACGGACACCGTGGTCGTGGGCGGGCACACCATCCGTATCAAGCGATCCGGCGCTCGTGTGAAGGTCGAGCACGACGACGCCGCGGCCGCCGCCGCGGTACTCGATCGACCACTGCGCGACGTGCTGGCGGCAGCCGAACAGGCGGGCCTCTCGTGACGAATGGAAGAACAGCCGTCGTCGTCGGCGCCGGACCGAACGGGCTCACCGCAGCGGCGCGCCTCGCCAGCGAAGGCTGGCAGGTCACGGTGTACGAAGCGGCCGCGACGATCGGTGGTGGGAGCCGGACGGCCGAACTGATCGAGCCGGGTGTGCACCACGACGTCTGTGCGGCAGTGCACCCCGCCGGCGCATCGTCACCGGCGTTCGCCGCGCTCGGGCTCGAGCGCCATGGTCTGCGGTGGTGTCATCCCGAGATCCCGCTCGTGCACCCCATCGAAGGAGACCGGGCCGGGGTGCTCTACCGCAGTCTCGACGCCACGGTAGAGGGGCTGCCCGCCCCGGATGGGAAGCGCTGGCGCCGGCTCATGGAGCCGTTGCTCGAACGGTTCGACGAGGTTCGCGATTTCACACAGAGCCCGCTGATCGGTTGGCCATCACATCCGCTGGTGGCCGCTCGGTACGGCATCAGGGGCCTTTGGCCAGCCACTACGCTCGCCCGCACGTTCCGTCACGAGGAGGCGAAGGGATTGTTGGCGGGCCTCAGCGCCCACGCCTGTCTGCCGCTCTCGCATCCGTTCACTGGCGGGATGGGTGTGATGCTCGGGCTGATGGCCCACGGTGTCGGTTGGCCAGTCGCCGAAGGGGGCTCCCAGGCCATCGTCAACGCCTTGGCGGCCGTCGTGAGGGAACACGGCGGGCAGATCCTGGTGAATCGTCACGTGACGCAATTGAGCGAGCTGCCGAGCGCCGACGCGGTGCTGCTCGACGTGTCGCCGCGCCAACTCGTGCAGATGGCGGGGGGCGGGCTCGACGGATGGCGGGGGCGACCGTACCGGCGCTATCGCTACGGCTGGAGTGCGTGCAAGGCCGACTACGTCCTGAGTGGTCCGATGCCGTGGTCGTCGGAGCCGACGCGCCGTGCCGGGACAGTCCACGTCGGCGGGACCATCGAGGACGTCGTCGCCAGCGAGCGGGCGGTGGCGAGGGGCAACGTCTCCGAGCACCCCTACGTGCTCGTCGCTCAGGCCACGGTCGCCGACCCCACTCGGGCACCCGTCGGACGCCACACGTTGTGGGCCTATTGCCACGTACCGAACGGCGATCCGCGGGACGCGACTGCGCCGATCGAGGCCCAGTTCGACCGGTTTGCGCCGGGCTGGCGGGACCTCGTCGTAGGGCGGGCTGTCCGGACCGCGCCCGAGTTCGAGGCCTACAACGCCAACGCCATCGGTGGTGACTTCGCTGGCGGGTCGATGGGCGGCCGTCAGTTGTTCGCGCGGCCCCGCATCACGCTCAACCCGTACCGAACACCGCTGCCGGGTGTGTGGCTGTGCTCGGCGTCGACACCACCGGGGGCGGCGGTCCACGGCATGTGTGGGTGGCACGCCGCCGGCCGCGTTCTCGGCTCACACTCGGGGCGATCGGAGCGGGAGTCGTGAGTGCGCCGATCGTGCCTGGGCCAATCGTGAGTGCGCCGATCGTGTCGCCCGAGTGGCTGGCCGACGCGGTGACCCACTCGGATCTCGTGGTCGCCGACGTTCGGTGGTACCTGGACGGCCGTTCGGGCCGGACCGCATTCGAGGCTGGGCACATCGCGGGAGCCCGCTTCGTCGACCTTGACACCGACCTCTCCGATCATTCGCAGCCGGCGACCGCGGGGCGCCACCCGCTCCCGAGCCCCGAGCACTTCGCGGCCGCCCTCCGCCGCCTGGGCATCGGCGACGACACCACGGTCGTGGCCTACGACGACTCCGGCGGTGGCACGGCCGGCCGACTCGTCGTGATGCTGCGGGTGCTCGGCTGTGACGCTGCCCTCCTTGATGGCGGGCTCAAGGGGTGGCCGGGCTCACTCCAGACAGGCCCCTCGCCGGTCCCGAAGAGGGCGACGTTCACGGCTCGCGCCTGGCCCGCGCATCGCTTCGCGACCGCCGACGAGGTGGCCGCCGTTGGCTCGACCACGTCGGGCACGGATCGACATGGGCTCGTGCTCGATGCCCGGTCGGCTGACCGCTACCGGGGTGACACCGAGCCGGTGGATCCACGGGCCGGCCACATCCCTGGTGCTCTCAACGCCCCATGGACTGCCAACGTCGACCCTGCGACGGGGCGGTTCAAGGATCCGGTCGCGCTGCGCGCCCACTACGAGGCACTCGGGGCGACGGACGACACGGACATCGTCTGTTATTGCGGCTCCGGCGTGTCGGCGGCGGCCGATGTACTCGGGATCGAACACGCCGGGCTCGGAGTGGCGCGCCTGTTCGTCGGTAGCTGGTCCGGCTGGTCGAGCGATCCACACCGCCCGATCGCCGCCGGCCCGCCGTCATGACCGACCCCTCGAGTGATGACGGGCATGCCGCGTTGCGGGCGCTTCGATCGGCCCGCCAACGTAAGCGGTTGGTCCGTCTCGAATGGTTCGAACTCGCCTACAAGGTCTATGTCGCTGGCTTCGTTGTCATCGGGGCCGTGGCACTGCTCTCACACTTCGTGGGCGACGAGCTACTCACTGTTGCTCAATACGCCGATGTCATCGCGTATGCGCCAAGCTTCTTGGGTCTCGTCATGGCAGTGGCCGTCGGAATGGGACTGCGGTCGGGGGCGCGGGGCGGCCCGCTCTCCGTCGAGGCGGCCGACGTGCACCACGTGCTGCTGGCGCCCCTGAGTCGGCGACGCGTCTTGATGCGCCCCGGTGGTCAGCAGGTTCGGTTGTGGGCGTTCACCGGGCTGGCGGTTGGGGCCGTCGGTGGGCAGTTGCTCGGTCGACGTATGGGCGATGCCCTCGGGCCGTGGGCACTGTCGGGAGCCGCGGCCGGCGCCACGATCGGCCTCGGTTTCGTCACCGCCGCTCTTCTCGCCCACGCCGGGAGGATGAGGCGTTGGCAGGCGACATTGCTGGCGGCCGCCCTCGTCGCCTGGCAGGGTGCGGCGTTGCTCTCGGTCGCAGACACCGTGAAGGGCAAGCCGGTGCGCGGTCCCTTCGACACGGTCGGGAGCCTGATGTTGTGGCCAGTCCGCGTCCGGCCGATCGACATGGTCGCACCGTTGGTGATGGCCTTGGCGGCCGGTGCCGGCCTGGCGCTGCTCGGCCGATTCTCGGTCGACGCACTTGCACGCCGCAGTGCCCTCGTGAGCCAACTCCGGTTCGCGGTGACCGTGCGCGACTTGCGCACGGTCGTGCTGCTGCGTCGCCAACTCAGCAACGAGCAACACCGCCTTCGCCCGTGGTTTCGCGTGCCTTCCAGTGAGCGGCTTCCCGTCATGGTCCGGGGCGCTCGGGGTATCGCCCGGTTCCCCGGATCTCGGCTCATTCGGATGGCGCTTCTTGTCGCGGTGGCCGCCGTCGCCCAGGTGGCGGCGTACCGGGGCACCACTCCCGCCATCGTCGTCAGTGCGTTGGCGGCGTTCGTGCTCGGCCTGGAGTGCCTGGAGCCCTTTGCCCAGGAGATCGATCAACCGGACCGCTGTGATGGCATCCCGCATCCGCGTGGTTGGGTCCTCGTGCGCCACCTCCCCGTGTCGGCGGTGATCGCCGTGTTGTTCGGAGTCCTGGGCGCCGTCGGAGTAGGGGTGGCCCTCCGAACGACAGTGGCCTGGCAGTTGGCGGCCGTCCTCATGCTTCCTGTTGTCCTGGCGGGACTGGCGGGCGCCGTGCTCAACGTGATGGCCGGGATCCCCACGCCGATCACCCCCGGCTCCGTCGGCGATCTCCTGCCGCCCGAGGTTGCTGGTATGAAGGAAGTCTTCCGCACCGTTCGCCCGTTGGTGGTCGCGGTGATCGGGAGTCTGCCGGTCCTGGCGGCCCGAGCCGCCGCCGAGGATGGCCACGACCCGATTCCTCCGGCGCTCCAGGTCGGCGTGGCGGTTGGACTCGTGGTGGCGACCGTGACGTGGTGGGCGCGCAGCCGCGACAACGTCCGAGCCAAGTTTCGTGCCCTTCTGTCCGCCGGTGATACCGAGTTCAACCTCCGCCATGGAGCCAAATCAGGAGGAGATAGGTCGTGATCAAGGCGCTCGAGGCCAAGGCCGTGATGAAGGATTACGGCGACCGGCCCGCCCTCAACCCCGTCGACCTTGTCGTCGACGAGGGTCAGCGCGTCGCCATCATCGGGCACAACGGCTCGGGCAAAACGACTTTCCTGCGCATCGCTGCGGGGCTGCTGGACGCGACCGCGGGCGAGGTACTCGTCGCGGGCCATGCGTCCGGGTCGCTGCCCGCTCGCCGACTCCTGTCGTACCTCGGTGACACTCCGGCGTTCTACGACGACCTCTCCGTCTGGGAGCACCTGGAGTACGTGGCCCGCCTCCACGGCGTTTCCGAATGGGAACAACGGGCGGCCGATCTCCTCGGACACGTCGGCTTGTTCGAGCGGGCCGACGACCTGCCCACCCGCTTCAGTCGAGGGATGCGCCAGAAGGCCTCCATCGCCCTCGCGTTCATTCGCCCCTTCTCGGTGCTGTTGGTCGACGAGCCGTTCGTGGGTCTCGACTCCACCGGCCGCGCCGCCCTTATCGAGTTACTGGACGGGGCATCGGCCGAGGGGGCCGCCGTCATCGTGGCCACCCACGAGATCTCGTTCGCCGCCTCGGCGCCCCGGGTGGTGGCGTTGCGCGAGGGCGCGATCGTGTTCGACGATCCACCGGGCGGCCACGACCTCCACACCTATCTCGGCTGATCCCGCCATTCACCGGCTCGGATGCTACGAATATGTTCCGCTCACTCACGGGGAGTCACCATGTCGAACAAGCCCTTCCGTTTCTCAGTACAGAGTGCGGCCGCCACCTCCGGGGCCGCGTGGCGCGAACTCGCCCGCAAGACCGAGAGCCTCGGGTACAGCACGCTCTACGTTCCCGACCACTACGTGGACTCGGCATCGAACGGCGGGCAGGTCCTCGCGGCCGTCCCGGCCATGGCGACCGCCGCGGCCGTGACTGAGACGCTGAGGGTCGGTGGGCGGGTGCTGTGCATCGACTACCACCACCCCGTGGCGCTGGCCAAGGAGGCGGCGACGCTTGACCTGTTGTCCGACGGCCGCCTCGAACTCGGCCTCGGTGCCGGGTGGGTCACGTCCGAGTACGAGTCGATGGGGTTGGCGATGGACGACGCCCCCACCCGGATCACGCGGCTCGCCGACACGGTGGCGTTCCTGAAGGCGTTCTTTGCCGGGGAGACCCTGGACATGGACAACTCGGCCGTGCACGCTCACGGTTTCAAGGGTCAGCCCACCCCGGTGCAGCAACCCCATCCACCGATCATGATCGGGGGTGGAGCGAAGCGGGTCCTCACCTTGGCCGGTCAACTCGCCGACATCGTCAGCTTCAACTTCAACAACCGGGCCGGCGCCGTCACGCCGGCCAGCATTCAGTCGGCCACGGGGGCGATGATGGACGAGCGGTTGTCGTGGGTGAAGGCAGGAGCGGGCGATCGCTTCGATCAGATCGAACTCGAGGTGGGTGCGTACTTCACGGTCGTCACTGACGACGCTGCGGGGGCGGCCGAGAAGATGGGCGGTATGTTCGGCTTGTCGGGCGACGACATGCTCGACCACCCGAATGCGCTCATCGGCTCGGTCGACGCCATCTGCGACCGCCTCGTCGAACGCCGTGAGCGCTACGGCATCAGCTACATCTCGGTGTCGGACCGCAACGCCGAGCCGTTTGCCCCGGTTGTTGCCCGCCTCGCCGGCTCATAGCGCTCGGGCGGTGAGCGCCGCTCCGAGCGCTCAGGCGACCGGAGCGTCGGTGAACTGCTGGCCGCCGCGCGCCACGTGCTCGGTCCATTGCGAGCCGTCCCAGTAGCGAAGCTCGTAGCGCCCGGAGGGGTCGTGATACCAGCCGGCTGGCGTCGTGGGCTGAACGGCTTCGGGGACTGACGACGCCGGACTCGAGGGCGGTGACGGCGAGTACGTGTCTGCTCCGCCGATGACCGTGGCGGCCGCCGTGGTCACCGGTGTTGGTGATGACGCCGGGGTCGGCTCGGGCGCCACTGCCCAGCCAGCCGGCTCGCTGACCGGCTCCGGCCTGGGGCTCGGGGCCGGTTCGTAGGTGGCCTCCGGCTTGGGTGAGATCGCCGGAGCGACCTCGGCCGCGGGAGCGACCTCGGCGGACGGGGTCATCACGGTGGCCGAAGCGCCCACCATCGCGCTCGGCCCGGTAGCGGCGCCGCCGTCAGCCGCTCGGCGGAGGAACGCGGTGGTGTCGCCGCCGGTGGGCACGATCGCGACGACCTCCCACCCCTCGGCCGACTTCTCGGTGAGCTTGGCGGCGAGGGCAGCCGGGTCGTAGGAGTTGACGCTGACGTTCACGTACTCGTGCATGGGCCGGACGTTACCGCGTCCACGATCTGAGCGGCCGCCGTCGTATTCTGTCGGCCGTCATGCGAGCGACGTCTATCGGTCACGCGGGCATCCTCATCGAGACGGCGAACGCCTCGATCGTGTGCGACCCGTGGTTCATTCCTGCCTTCTTCGGTTCCTGGTTCGTGTTCCCGCGCAACGATCAACTCGGTGCCGAGCTGATGGAGCGGATCGAGAACCCGACATACCTCTACATTTCCCACAACCACGCCGACCACCTGGACGAGCCCTGGTTGGAGCACCACATGAGCCGTGACACCACCGTGCTCATTCCCGGGTATCCCACCCGTGAGTTGGAGCGCCGTGTACGCAACCTGGGTTTCGGCAACGTCGTCCGTACGAAGGATGGCGAGGTCACGGACCTCGGCGGTGGTCTACAGGTGGCCATCCACGTCGAGACGTCCAGCACGGACGGGCCGGGTGGTGACTCGGCCCTCGTCGTCCTGGCCGATGGCCGAGTGCTCGTCAACCAGAACGACTGTCGCACGAGTGATCTGGCGGCGCTGCGCCGACATGGCCGGGTGGACCTGCACTTCCTCCAGCATTCGGGGGCCATCTGGTACCCGATGGTGTACGAAGAGTCGCCCGAGCGCATGCGTGAGCTCGTCGACGCGAAGGTGGACAGTCAGCTCACGAGAGCGATGAAGTACGTGGAGGCAATCGACGCCCGGTACGTCGTGCCGTCGGCCGGGCCACCGTGCTTTCTCGACGAGGAGCTGTTCGGCTTCAACGTCATCTCTGGCGACGAACTGTCGATTTTTGCTGACCAGGGAACGTTCCTGCAACGCGTGGCGGCTGCTCATCGCGAGGGCATCCTCAACATCCCTGGTACCGCGATCGAGCTTGGTGACGATGGCGATGCCGTCTCGGTGACCCACCCCCACTCCGCCGCTGAGGTCGCGGCGATCTTCACCGAGAAGGCGGCGTATCTCCGGCAATATCAGGCCGACTGGTCCGGCTGGCTGACCGATCAGAAGGCGACGTGGATCGCTCCGCGCGCTGACCTCCTTGAACGGCTGAAGGAGTGGTGGGAGCCGCTGCTCGCCCTTGCCCCGACACTGTGCGAGGCGATCGGGGCCGGTGCGCTACTGCGTACCGGCGACCTCGAGGTCTACCTCGATTTCCCGGCCGGCACCGTTCGACAGTGGGCGGGTGAGCCGTACCGGTATTCCTTCGAGATCCAGCGGGAACTCGTCGAGACCGTCACCGCTGAACTGGCCATCGATTGGAGCAATGCGCTGTTCCTGTCCTGTCGGTTCAGGGCGTGGCGCGAGGGTCCGTTCAACGAGTACCTCTACAACTTCTTCAAATCGTTGTCACCCGATCGCATTCGCAGAGCGGAGGCCGAGGCCCGCCGCAAACTTGATCCACCGACGAACGATGAGGAGATCGATGTCGGCGGGTACACCATGGAGCGTTACTGCCCGCACCGTCAGGCCGATCTCACCGTGTTCGGTGAGATCGAGGACGCCGTGCTCACCTGCACGTTGCACGGCTGGCAGTTCGACCTTGCCACGGGGGAGTGCCTCACCGCAACGGACCGCCACCTGCGGGTCCGGCGAGCTGACCCCGCGTCAGTCGCCGCCGTGAACCCAGACCGTGGTGCCCTTCGGGATGAGGCCGTTCGCCCAGATGAAGTCCATGGCGGGAAGGCTCAACCGCACGCAACCATGTGATGCCGGGTAGTTCGGTACGTTGTTCATCCCGTGGATGGCGATGCCGCCCTTGAAGTACTTGGGTCGGTAGATCTTGCCGAGATCGCCATCCCACCAACCGTCTTCGCGCTGGCGATTCACCGCCCACAGGCCGTCGGGGGTGATGGAGACGCCTTTTTCGATCCGGCCGGTGTTCTGGTTGACCGCCTCGTACTTCTCCCCGGTGCCAGTCGAGGTGTTGAACACCCAAGTGGTGCGCCCGCCGTCCACGAGGAAGAGCAACTGCTTGCGCTTGTCGATCTCGACGAGCGTGTTGTCGGTCGCCGATGCCGACGCCCGGAACTCCGAGCGCGTCAGGGCTGAGGCCGTGGCGTTATCGGTGAGCCCGGATGCCTTCAGGCCGGCGTACTTCTGGAACGCCATGACGGCCTGGATGGTGGCGAGCCCGTATTTCCCATCGACTGCACTGAGCCAGAACCCCAACTCGATGAGGCGGGCTTGGACGCGTTTGGTGGCGGTGCCGTTGGCCTTGCCGACGGCGATGAGCGGGTCGGCGGTGATGTCGGTGATGTCGATGACCGCCGCCAGGCCCGACGGGACGTAGGCCACGCTGGTGGTCGGTGCCGTCGGTGCTGTGACGGGTCGAGCCGTGGTCGCCGGGGCGGCGGTGGCTGGCGTCACGGGGACGGTCGACACCGTCTTGACGGTCGTGGGGCGCACCGTGCTGGCCGAGGTCGGAGCGCTCGGCGCCGACGACACGCTGTTTGGGGTGAGGGCGAGGGTGACACGCGACGGAGTGGGCCCCGACGAACTTCCAGACGCCGTCGCGCAGGCCGCGGTGACGAGGATTCCGCCGACGAACATGGTGGCTGTTCTGGCCACCGACGCTCGAAGTACTCGTTGCATGGTCAACTGTCGCTTTCTCGGGTGCCGCCCGGAGGAAAATCTACCCCTTCACGGAGCGACTGAACCGTCAGCTCACCTGTCCATTGCGTTACAAGGGTCTTACATTTCCGGAGTGCATCAATCGATGTGGCCGGGGAGTTCGAACCAGATCGTGAGTGCGTACTTCACGCCCTGCCTCAATGGAAGCGTCTCGTGCGGGTGGGTGACGAGCGATGGCCATGCCAGCAATTCGCCGATGGCCAAGTCTGCGTTCGTCGTGAGTTGGCGGGGAAAGGCCAGCTCACCGCCCTGATAGCCGTCGTTCAGCTTCACCGACCCTGACACCTGAGCGACGTCATGGTGGATCCGCAAGTGCTCCTGTTCCCCGATGGCGTAGCGGATGACAAACGCATCGCGGAGGCCGTAGTACTCGATGTACGGCCATTCCTGCTGGAGTACGGGCCAGATCCGTTCGCCGAGGTCGGCCTCGACCAGTGCGAACAACCGTGGGCTGATGACGGCGAGGGACACCTCGTGGCCGGGGACCGGGTCGTCTGGCTGAGGCTCGAATGCCCCAATGGCTTCGGCGGCTCGCACGATGGCCGCGCAGAACTGCGGCGTCCAGAACGGCACGGCGAGGAGGTCCTGGCCGACGGTCCGAGGGCCACTGGCGGTCCCAAGCGACGTGTCTGCTGCGTCGAGGTAGCCAAGGATCCGTTGCAGGTCATCCATCGGCGGAGAGCCTACGACGGCCCGACGTTGAGTCTCCACGGCTTCCGTGGGACGGCGACCCAGTCGAATCGCTTGACGAGTTCGCGTGCGGTCACGACGACCCCTGGCTCCACAAAGCCCAGACTCGCGGCAATACGGCTCAGCACCTGCTGCGGGGATTCACCAGCTGCCACCAGATCGGTCAAGGTCACCGCGCCGTGACGTTTGGCGAGGCGGGCGCCGTCCGGCCCACACACGAGTGGCACGTGGGCAAAGACAGGCGCCGGGAACCCCAGCAACTGCGCGAGATGGACCTGGCCGGGGGTGGAGGAGGCGAGGTCATCGCCGCGGACGACCTCGGTCACACCCTGGACGGCATCGTCCACTACGACGGCCAGGTTGTACGCGGGCACTCCGTCGTTGCGGCGGAGCACGACATCGTCGACGGCGCCGGTCACTGTGCCGAGTACGCGGTCGTGGAACGTCGCGTTGGCACCGTTGGCACCCAGACGTAGTGCCGGCGGGCGCCCCGCTCTTTCCTGTTCTGTTCGCTCCTTGGTCGACAATTCTCGGCACGTTCCTGGGTAGCCGGTGTCGGCAGCGTCGCCGTGCGGTGCGCTGGCCGCTTCACGGATCTCCCGGCGAGAGCAGTAGCAGGGGTACGTCAGTCTGGCTGCCGTGAGCGTGGCGATGGCGGCCTCATAGCGGTCGAAACGCTCGGATTGGAAGATCACCTCGCCGTCCCAATCGATCCCGAGGGCCGAGAGGTCGGCCAGTTGCCCGGCGGCGTGCTCCCGGGACGACGTCACTCGGTCCAGGTCTTCCATCCGGACCACGAATGACCCTCCTACGGACCGGACGGACAACCAGGCCAGCAGGGCCGTGCGCAGGTTGCCGAGATGCAGTGGCCCGGTCGGGCTCGGAGCGAAGCGACCAACGGCCTGGGTGTCCGCCGCGAGGTCCACGTTCCCATACTCGGGCGCCGGCCGGCCGGCTGTCCAACCGGTCGATGACGGAAAAAATGGGTGAAAGGGTGCTCCCCCTGGGCGGGGGATCGGCACCTACCATGACGATCACCCCACCCCGGACCCTCGCGTCCCCTTTTTCACGATCCGAGACCCAATGTTCTGCCCGACCTGCGGTGCCCGCAACACGGTCGGCGAACGGTTCTGCCGGACATGCCGGACCGATCTCGCCGATCCCACAGCCCCCTCCGATGTGTGGGCGGTTGCGGCACCCACCGACCCGCCGTACGACGAGTTCCCTGTTGACCCCGATCCCACCATCGCGACTACCGTCGTGGCACCACTCACGCCGCCCCTAGTGCCTCCCGGAGGGTCGCCGATAGGGCCGCCGACCGCACTCGTACGCCGGACGCCGCCGGGGCCGCGTCGATCGTTCATGGGCCCGCTGCTGGGCGTGGTGGCGCTGGGTCTCGTTGCCGTCGGGATCGCGTTCCTCGTCGCGTCCAACCAGAATGGCGACGACACCAGTTCCGCAACCTCGGTTCAGCGAACGACCGCCTCGTTGTCGCCAGATGCGACCGCGCTGACCACGGTCGCTCCCTCACCCGACTCCACGGCGACGCCGGTCACCGCCGTGACGCCCACCAGCGTTCCAACGACCACCACCGTTTGGCCGACGACCGTTCCGCCGGTCACCGATCCGCCGGTCACCGATCCGCCGACCACCCCGGCGACGGCACCGCCCACCGTTCCCCCCACGGCCGCGCCGACCCCGAACGCTGTCGCCTTGGCCCAATTGACGACGTGGGCCGCGCAGGACACGCCGATCGTCGAGGACGTGGTGGGCATGTGGGTCCCGCAGGTCGGCGCGAAGAAGATCGGGACGAAGGACGATGGGATCGTGTACACGCTGCCCGACATCGCCCTCAACCACCAACAGTTTCGTGATGACCTCGGGGCGGTGCTCGTGGACTCGGGCGAGTACGTGTTCAAGGTCGACAACCTCTGGGTGAGCATCATCCCGGTTGGCTTTGTCACCTCAGCCGGGGCATTGGACTGGTGCGCTGATCATGATCTCGGCCCGTCCGATTGCTTCGCCAAACTGATCACGCACGATGATTCGATCAAGGTCACGACGGCGTATCAGTGAACCTCACGCGCCGGAATCGGGCTGGGGTCATCGCCCTGTGCTCGATGGTGGCGTTCGCTTCGTGCGCCGGCGGATCGGCCGATGGCGAGACTGCTCCGATCTCCGTCGCCACAACGCCCGAGCCGGTCACGACCGTACGGTCGATGACGATCCCGCCAAGCTCCTCGACCGTGGCACTGACCACCTCCACGTCGGGGGTCCCCCTCGTGGACTGTGCGACGGGGTGGACCGTGCGGGCCAAGGTTGCCCAACTCGTGATGCCGGGCGTCCGCGGTCAAGACCTCACGGCCGCGACCGCAACGCTCGTCTCGCTCGGTGTCGGCGGAGTGATCGTGATGACGTGGCCGACCGACGCCACGACCGCGGCGCTGGTCACCCTGAAGAACTCCACCCCGGTGCCGATGCTGTTGGCCGTCGACGAGGAGGGCGGCGACGTGCAGCGCCTCCGGCCACTCGGTGTGTTGCCCTCAGCGACTGACGTCGCCGCCACGATGACACCGGCCGAGGCCGAGGGCCTCGTCGCCGCCCATGCCGCGCTGGTGGCGGCGCTCGGTTTCGACGTCGTGTTCGCTCCGGTCGTCGACGTCGGTCCGCCGGATGGGGTGGGCATCATCGGTGACCGGTCCTTCGGTACGTCGCCGTCAGTCGTCACCGCGTTCGGGGCGGCCTACGTGAAGGCGTGGATGTCCGCTGGTGTGTTGCCAGTGCTCAAACACTTTCCGGGCCACGGGCGAGCCACGGCCGACTCCCACGACGGTTCAGCCGTCACCCCGCCCCTCACGTCGCTGCGATCGGTCGACCTGGTTCCGTATCGTGAGCTGGCGGCGTCGGGAGCCGGGGTGATGGTCGGCCACCTCGACGTCCCGGGTCTGACGGAGCCGGGCGTGCCGGCGTCGCTCAGCCCGGCGGCCATCGGTGAACTGCTCCGTGGAGAACTCGGTTATGGCGACGCGCTCGTGTTCACCGACTCGCTCAGCATGGGGGCGATCACGTCTCGCTTCACCGTCGCGCACGCCGTCGTGCTGGCGATCGCCGCCGGTGCCGACATCGCCTTGATCGCCTCGTTGGAGGACGTGGCGGCGGTGATCGATGCGCTTGCCTCCGCCGTAGCGGATGGGCGCATCACCGCCGAGCGCCTGGCCTCGGCCCTGGGGCACGTCCTCGCCGCCAAGCACCTCACCTGCTGACGCTGCCGCGCGCCGCTGCGGGAGTTCTGACTTCAGCCGAGAGGCTCGTCGGTCTCTCGCGCGGCCAACGCCCCATTTGCGAGATAAGGCGGTCGGTCAACAACACAGACTGGCCGGCCGACATCCATTGGAGTATCCGCCTCGCCACTGCGGGAGTTAGCGACTGGGGCGGACGGCCATGACCTCTTGGGGATCGAAGTACTCGCACCACCACACGACCAAGCCGTCGCGGATGCGCAGGATCCAGCAGTACCGGTTGCGGTACGCCATGCCGTTGCCCATCATCCCCTCGGATCGGCACGTCGCCACCCACCGTTCGGGGTCCTCTGTGGCGAGGATCTCGAGGTCCAGAAAGCGCAGCGCCCCCATGCGGCGCCGGGCATCGGCGAAGCGGTGTTCGACCGTGGTGATCCCCTCGAACCGCACGGCATCACCCGTCGGGGAGAAGGGCGTATCCACCGTGATGTCGGGGGCCAGCAGCGCAAGCCAGCCATCCACGTCGTCACCGGCACCGAGACGGTGGAAGAACTGTTCGACGATCTCCTTCGACATGCGGCGAACGGTAGTGGCACCCACGCGGAGGAGTAGCTTCCACCCATGCTACGCGATCGCCTCGCCACCACACCGATCTCGTGGGGGTTCGTCGGGGGCAACCGCTGGGGGGTCGATCTCGGAGCCGAGCGGATACTCGGCGAGATGGCGTCGCTCGGGTTCCGGGCTACCGAGGCCGGTGTGCCCGGCTTCCTGCCCGACGATGTCGGCGCCGCCCGGGCGTTGCTCGACCGGTTCGGGATGCACCCGATCGCTGGTCCTGTCTCGTTTCTCGCCCACATCCCGTCCGAGGTCGACGACTCGCTCGACCGCGTACGGGCCGCCGCCGATCGCCTCGCGGCCCTTGGTGCCAACGTGTTGATGACGGTGCCCAAGCGCGGCGACCTCGCCACTGGTGACCGGCTCGACACCGTCACGTGGGCTCGTGTGTTGGACGTGCTCGCCCGCGTGGAGGAGATCTGCGACGAGAGGGGCGTTCACCAGGCCGTCCACCCCCACGTCGGCTCCCTCGTGGAGACCGTGGAGGACATGGAGCGGGTGATGGGCGATGAGCGCATCGGTTGGTGCCTCGACACGGCCCACGTCGCGTCGGGCGGGGCGGACCCCGTCGAGTTCGCGCGGGACGCGGGCGACCGGATCCACCACTTCCATCTGAAGGATGCCGATCTCGAACTCGGCCGTCGAATGGTCGCCCATCAGGTCCCGTTCGATGATGCCATCAAGGCGAACGTGTTCCGCCCGCTCGGCCTTGGCGATCTCGACATCGGTGCGATCATCGATGCCATGGCCCCACGTACCGACGTGTGGTGGGTACTCGAACAGGATCAGGCCTGTCCGAGCGTTCCGGCCGCTGGCGAAGGGCCGATGCTCGACGCGCAGGCCAGCCGGGAGTTCTTCGATCGCCACGTTCTCACAACGGGAGACCAGTCATGACCCAACTCACTGCCCAGGATTTGGCCGACATCGAGTCCATCAAGAAGACGAAGGCGCAGTACTTCTACTTCCTCGACACGAAGCAGTGGGACAAGCTGCGCACGCTTTTCACCGAGGATGTGGACTTTGACGCCGCGAAGGATGGCGAGTACCAATTCGACGGTCTCGAGGGCTTCATCGGGTTCGTCTCCGTCGGGCTCGTGAATGCCGTGACCGTCCACCATGGGCACATGCCGATCATCGACCTTCTCGGCAACGGCGAGGCCTCGGCGATCTGGGCGATGATGGACTACGTCGAACTGTTCGACCAGCCGCGGAAGTTCATCGGCTACGGGCACTACCACGAGCGCTACCGCAAGGTCGGCGACGACTGGAAGATCAGCGCCTGGAAGATCACCCGCCTGCGCGTCGACGTCCTGATCGAATAGGTTCGTGAGAGCACGCTACGCCCCGCCGCCCTTTCTGGACTCACGCAGTATGGGAGGCCTTTCCATTCATCGACGCACGTGAGGTCGCCCGCCGATCCGATCTTGTGGGCGTTGGTCGTCTGCTGCGGGTCGCCGAGGGTCGATCTTTCGGGTCTTCCGGCATGAGTGTGGGTGACTGCGCGGGTTTGAGTTTGGGGTTGTCCTTGTTGGCGTAAGGGACACTGCTATCTCACGCTCGTGTCGAACCATGCCACCGGCAAGTTGGTGTGGGGCAAGGAAGGCAAAGACACCGCCACGCTGGACTCTTTCTTCGATGAGCTCGACAAGGAACACTCCGAAGCGATCGAGGCGCTCATCTGGTGCGACCCGTTTCATGTGGTGCAGCTCACCACCGGGAGTTGGACAAGGTCCGCCGCCAGGTATGCCAGGACCTACGCCGCCTCCCCGACCAGGATGCCGCCCACCGGTTCAAAGGCGCACGCTGGGCGCTGCTCAAGAACCCTGGTGACCTCACCGACACGTCGCCCAGACAATCCGCAAACGACGCGACGGAACCCTCGCCGCGATCCGCCTCCGGGTCAACAACGCAGGCCTCGGGGCGTAAGCCCACCGGCGTCACGTAACGTCCAAGGTCATGGACGTGACAACGGTGGCCGACGATCTCGTCGTGCTGCACGATGGCGTGACCGCATTCCGCTTCGAAGGCCTTGAGCCGGACACCGACTACCGCTTTTCTGGCGTTGATGTCCACACGTTGCCGCGGCCTAATGGTGAGTTGCTGTGCCGGTTCGCCACCGTCAACGATGTCCACTTCGGCGAGGTCGAGTGCGGCCGTATCGGCGACGATCCCAACGGCCCGATGCGACGAGTGGCGGATGGTGAGCCGCCGTATCCCGAAACGATGAACCGGGCCGCGGCGGATGAGATCGAGGCGGCTGGCGTCATCGCCCTGTTCGCCAAAGGCGACCTCTCAGCGGCGGGAACCGCGGACGAGTGGGCGGCGTTCGAGGCGTGCTACCGCACCCGGTTCGGCGAGAGGTTGCATGTCGTACGCGGCAATCACGACAGCTACGCCGGCCAGACGAGCTACGCCGGCGACCAACGGGTGGAACTGGCGGGCGTCACAGTTGCCCTCATCGATACGGCCATCCCCACCAAGACGTCCGGCCAGTTCACCACCGGCCAGGCGGAGTGGCTCCACGATGTCGCGGCCGAGGCGGAACGCGCTGGTCGCCCCGTCGTCGTGATGGGTCACCACCAGAACTGGACGGGTGGACAGCGATCGGACGGCTACTTCGGCATCCACCCGGACGACAGCGACCGCCTCGCCCAGGTCATCGCCGAGCGCAATGCCATCGTCGCGTACACCGCCGGCCATACCCACCGCCACCGGGTGCGCACGATGCGGGCAACGGGCGCCGTGCCCTACGTGGAGGTCGGGTGCGTGAAGGACTTCCCCGGGACGTGGGCCGAGTACCGCGTGTACGAGGGCGGCATCCTTCAAGTCGTCCATCGTGTGTCGTCGCCGGCAGCCCTGGCGTGGAGCGAGTCGTGCCGACACCTCTACGCCGACTTCGGCGTCGACTATGAGCACTACGCGCTCGGCACGCTCGCCGAGCGGTGCTTCGAGATCCATCTGCGCCACTGACTCGGGAGGCCCCGTCCGATTCTGGGTGACAATCCACAGGGCGGGGCCTGTGGATTGCGCGCCAGAACGGCAGGTCAGCCCACTCACATCGTCGCGCAGTTGACCGGCTAGGCCTGACCCCACCACGATGCTGGCCTGAAGGGGGAACCATGTACCGAGTCATCCAATGGGCCACCGGCACTGTCGGCCGCCAAGCCATTCGCCTGATGGTGGACCATCCCGAGATCGAACTTGTCGGCGCGTATGTCACGTCGGCGGCCAAGGTCGGGCGCGACGTCGGGGACATCGCTGGCGTCGCACCTCTCGGCATCGTCGCGACGGACAGCGTCGACGAGATCTGCGCCATCGACGCCGACTGCGTCGTCCACACACCGTTGCCCTCGGCGCGCGCCGGTGACGATCCCGGGCTCGACCTACGCATGATCTGCCGCCTGCTCGAATCCGGCAAGAACGTCGTGACCGTGGTCGGCTACGTACACCCGAAGGCCTACGGCGCCGAGGTCGTCGAACGACTCGAAGCGGCCTGCGCGGCTGGGGGCACCACGATCCACGGCACCGGGCTGCATCCCGGCGCCATCGCCGAACTGCTGCCACTCGCGCTCTCGCCACTCAACACCCACATCGACCGGGTGGTCGTGAGCGAGGCCGAGGAGTGGGGCTCCTACCCCTCGCCCCAGATCGTGTTCGAGATGATGGGGATGGGCAAGCACCCCGACGAGTTCGAGCAGAGCGTCGGCACCATCCGCTCCTGGATGGACGGTCTGTTCGGCGAGTCAGTACACCTCATCGCCGACGGACTCGGCGCCACGCTCGACCGCATCGACAGCACGCTCGACGTCGAGGTGGCTGAAGACGACTTCGAGATCGCCGCGGGGCCCGTGGGGCGCGGCACGGTCGTGGCCCAACGCTTCCGCTGGGAAGGCATCGTCGGCGGTCGAGCCCGCATCATCCAGGAGTGCGTCTACCGCGCCGCGCCACACGTCGTCCCTGCATGGGGACCGGCCCATGGTGTACACCTGCGTATCGAGGGCCGTCCCGGCATCGACGTGCGTATCGGGCACGAGGTGCTCGCTCGTGGCGTCGTGGCGACGGCCGCCCACGCCGTGCACTCAGTACCGGCTGTCGTGCGCGCCGAGCGTGGCATCCGCACGTTCCTTGATCTCCCGCTGATCACCGCCCGCCACTCGATGCGCTGACGGCTCGGTGACGTCTGATCTGCATCGGTGCTGGTCACCGAGTCGGGCGTGGGAACCTGCCTACGCTTCGACGGTCTTGTTTGACTCGCCCCGATCGGAGACACGACCGCGACCACCCGCCCATTCCATCTCCCTCTCATCGTGGGCGTGCTCGCCCTCGCGGCGTGTTCGTCGGGGGGCGACGGCACGAAGTCGACGGCGACCGCGCCGACGGGCGCGACAGCGACTGTCGCCTCCACGGCTGCGGCCGCGGCCGCCCCCGACACCGAGATCGTCTTCGGGTGCGGTCGCGACCTCTGCGTGTCAGCGCCCGACGGGTCGGGCAAGCGGGTCATCACCTTCCCGGAGGTTGCAGCCTCCGACCCGGCGTGGTCACCCGATGGCACCAAGATCGCCTTCCAGTCCTCCCGGTTCGCCGGCCAGAGCACCGAGATCATGGTGATCGGTGCCGACGGCTCCGGTCTGACCCGACTCACCGATTCCGCGGGCGGAGACGAGGACCCCGCGTGGTCACCGGACGGCGCCAAGATCGCGTTCGTCTCCAACCGGGGCGGCGGTGACGACCAGATCTGGGTCATGAACGCGGACGGGTTCGGACCAGTCCAGCTCTCGGTCGATGGCGGCGACAGCGACGTCGACGCCCAGCAGCCCGCTTGGTCCCCCGACGGCACGCGGATCGCGTTCAAGACGTTCCGGTTCGGCTACGACTCGGAGATCCTCGTCATGGACGCCGATGGGTCGAACGGGCAGCGGCTCACCAACAACGAAGCAAATGACAGCCACCCGGCATGGTCACCGGATGGTGAACGGATCGCCTTCGACTCCGAGCCCGAAGACTCAGCTACGAGGATTTTCGTGGTGAACGCCGACGGTTCCGACGCGGTAGAAGTCGCCTCCGGCGAGGAGCCGGCCTGGGCCCGATGATCGGGCTCGCTCCGTAGGATGCGGGACGTGGCAGACGCTCCGCTCGCTGGGTTGCGGGTGCTCGATCTCTCTACGGTGCTGGCCGGCCCGAACTGCGCGCGGTACCTCGCCGACTTCGGGGCCGACGTCATCAAGGTCGAACGACCCGACACCGGGGACTCACTGCGCAACATGGCCTGGAAGGACCCACGCGACGACGTGGGCCTGTGGTGGAAGCTCGTCAACCGCAACAAGCGCTGCGTGGCGCTCGACCTGAAGGATCCGGCCGATCACACGCTGCTGCTCGGCCTTGTCGATGAGGCCGATGTGCTCATCGAGAACTTCCGGCCGGGCACGCTCGAACGGCTCGGCCTCGGGCCGGATGTGCTGCACGCCCGCCGGCCTGCGCTCGTGATCACTCGGGTGACGGGCTTCGGTCAGGATGGCCCGTACTCCCACCGAGCCGGGTTCGCCACCATCGCCGAGGCCATGAGCGGCCTGGCCTCGATCAGCGGCGAACCCGACGGCCAGCCCCTGCTTCCCGCCATCGCCCTCACCGACGAGGTCACGGGGCTCGTCGCGGCCTTCGCCACGATGGTGGCACTGCGGTCCGGTGTCGGCCAGATCGTGGACGTGTCACTCCTCGAGAGCGTGTTCCAGATCATGGGCCCGCTCATCTCGCTGTTCGAGGTGACGGGTCAGCAACAGCCCCGCCTGGGTGCCGGGCTCCCGTACACGGTGCCCCGCGGCACCTACCACTGCTCCGACGGCAAGTGGGTCGGCATCTCGACCTCGGCCAATTCGGTGGCGGCGCGCGTCATGGGCCTGCTCGGCGTCGGTGACGACGAGCGCTTCACCACGTTCGACGGACGGGCCGCCCATCGCGACGAACTCGAGGCGGTGATGCGGGCGTGGTGTGCCGAGCGCACACAGGCCGAGGTCATCGCCGCGTTCGAGTCGGCCGAGGCCGCCATCGGGCCGGTCCTCGACATGAGTGAGATCGCCCACGACCCCCACTACGCCGCCCGCCGGGCGATCGTCGACGTCGACGGCACGCCGATGCAGGGCCTAGTCGCCAAGCTGTCCGCTACTCCCGGCGCGCTGCGCTGGGCGGGCCGCCACCTCGACGCCGACGGTGACGCCATCCGTCGAGACGGTTGGGTCACCTGACCCAGCGCTACGGTCGGCTGCCGTGACGTGGCCGAGGGTCATGAAGGGGATTGGTCAGGATCTGACGATCCCGCAGCAGTTGGCGTGCATGCTGCGCGTGCTCGCCCCCACGTGGCAGGAGAACCTGGCTGGCCACATCACTTGGGCCGCCGATGACGGTTCGCTCTACTGCAACCCGTGGGGGATCTGGTGGTCCGAGGTCACGGCAAGCGACATCGTGCGCGTCGCCGCCGACGGCGGGCCTCCGGCTGGACACCGGCACCTCTGTGGCGAGCACCCAACCGCCAGGACTGTAGACACATCCCGGCGAGTCCCCCGGATTTCCCGCGGGAAATCCGGAGCGGAGCCCGAGAACCGCCATTACGAGTCGGACGTGGCGAGTCCGATGGGGCACGACACGCCAGTGCCGCCGATGCCGCAGTATCCACCCGGGTTCTTGCCCAGGTACTGCTGGTGGTACGGCTCGGCGTAGAAGAACGTGCCGACCGGGGCGATCTCGGTGGTGATCGCTCCGTAGCGGCGGGCACTCAGCTGCTCCTGGAACATGTCGCGAGAACCCTCGGCCACCTCGAGCTGCTGGGCCGAGTACGTGTAGATGGCGCTGCGGTACTGGGTACCGACGTCGTTGCCCTGGCGCATGCCCTGCGTGGGGTCGTGGCTCTCCCAAAACACCTTTAACAGTTGCTCGTACGACACCTTCGCCGGATCGAACACCACCAGCACGGCCTCGGTGTGGCCGGTCTGTGCTGAGCACACTTCCTCGTACGTGGGGTTAGGGGTGATGCCCCCGGAGTACCCGACCGCGGTCGAGTACACGCCAGGAACCTTCCAGAAGATGCGCTCGGCACCCCAGAAGCAGCCGAGGCCGAACACCACGGTTTCGTAGCCCTCGGGCCAGGGCCCGGCGAGTGGGTTGCCGTTGACGAAGTGGGCCTCGGGTACGGGCATCGCCTTGTCCGTGCGGCCCGGGAGCGCGTCCTGCGGGCTCACCATCTCGGTCTTCTTCTTGAACATCATGTGCTCGAACCTCCTGGCCCCACTTGTCTCAGGCCAGGTTACGCCCGTTACACGCCAGGCCTTCCCACGCGCCAAGCTGCACCGGTGAAGACGTCGGCCGCCCTCGATGGCACCGAGGTCAAGATCCCGAAGCGGGCATGGCAGGTCCTGCTGCTGACCTCCTTCGGGCAGTTCTTCGTCATTTTCGATTCCACCGTGTTGAACGTGGCGTTCCCGTCGATCGAGAGTTCGTTCCCCGACGTGCCGCGCACCACGCTGGCGTGGGCGCTCACCGCGTACTCGATCGGAACGGCATCGTTGTTCCTCCTGGCCGGGCGGATCGCCGACCTGTTCGGACGCAAACGGGTCTTCCTCACCGGCATCGCCGTGTTCGCCATCGGCAGCCTCGCGGCCGGACTCGCCCCTACCGTCGGCCTGCTCATCGCCGCCCGGGTCGTTCAATCCGTCGGAGGTGCCCTCATGGTGCCGACCTCGATCGCGCTGGCTTTGCCCGAGTTCCCGCCATCGCGGCGCAGTCTCGCCGTCGGCGTGTGGGGATCGATTGCCGCGCTGGCGGGCGGGCTCGGCCCGCCGCTCGGGGCCGCGCTCATCGAGCTCGGTGGATGGCGCTGGGTGTTCTTCATCAACGTCCCGGCGATGGCCGTGATCGTGCTCATCGGTCGCAAGATGCTGCGGGAATCGTCGAACGAGCGCTCGGGGGCCCGGCTCGACGTCGTGTCGGTTCCGCTCGGGACCGTGGCGCTGGCGCTGCTCACCCTCGGCGTCCTCGAAGGTCACGCGTGGGGCTGGACGAGCCCGGCGATCCTCGCCTGCTTCGGCGGTGCCGTGGTACTGCTGAGCGTGGTCGTACACCGCTCGCGTACCCACCTCGAGCCCCTCCTCGACCTCACCCTATTTCGTCACAAACGATTCACAACGGCTTCGGTGAGCTCCCTGCTCCTCAACCTTGCCGTCGGCGGTTTCTGGTTCACCGCCCCGCTGTACATGCAGACGGTCTGGCACTGGTCCGTCCTCCAAAGCGGGCTGGCGATCATGCCGACCCCGTTCGTGTTGTTCTTCAGTGCCACGTTCGCCGGCCGCGTCTCCGACAGGGGGTGGATGAAGCCGATCATCACCTTGGGGATCGCCGGCAACACCATCGCCATGTTCGGCCTGTACCTCACGCTCGACGAAGTGCCGAGCTATTGGACCGGATATTTCCCGTTCGCCGTGCTCTACGGCCTGTCACTCGGGTTGGCGTGGGCGACGCTCACAGGGGCATCGCTCGTGGGCATCGAGAGCAGCCGGTTCGGCGCCGCCAACGGCACGAATCTGACATTCCGCACGATCGGCGGCACGATCGGCGTGGCCATGGTGATCGCCATCTCCGGAAACGCCGGGGTTGCCGGATCCGCCGAAGCATTCCATCGCGTGTGGCTGGCGCTGTCCCTTGCGTTTGCGCTCACGCTCGTGGTGTTCGTAGTGACCTATCCGGGCGCCTTCATGAGGCGAGCAGCCGGGTCAACCGCCGTCCGGTAATCCACAGGCCGACGCCCATAAGCGCCACGAGGACGGCGACGTGGGCCAGCGTGCTCCACGCCACTACGCCGGCATTCGCCTGACGAAGCAGAGCCACCCCGTGATAGAGCGGCGACAACTGGACGATCCACCGCACGCTTTCGGGATACGCCGAGAGCGGGAAGAACGTGGCTGAGAACAGGAACAGCGGCATCGTCGCCGTCGGGACCCACTCGAAGTCCACCCAGCTTCGCAGGTACGTCGTCGCGGCCATTCCCGCTGATGCGAACGCGTAGCCGATGAGGGCGCAGATGGGGATCGCCATCAGCATCCAGGGCGACGCGACGAGACCCATCGCCGCCATCACGATGAGGAAGGCCACGGCGTAGATCTGCCCGCGCAGCACCGCCCAACTGATCTCGCCGAGCGCCACGTCGCCCGTGGTCATCGGAGTCGCCAGTACGGCGTCGTAGGTGTGGGAGTACTTGAGTTTGTGGAACACGTTCATCGTCGAATCGAACACCGCGCCGTTCATGGCGGAGGCCGCAAGGAGCGCGGGCGCCACGAACGCCGCGTACTCGACCGCCTTGCCGTCAACCTCGACCGTCCCCACGAGTTCGCCAACCCCGACGCGCATCGACAATAGGTAGAACAGCGGCTCGAAGAACCCTGACGCGATGATCATCCACGTGCGCTTGTAGACCATCAGGCTTCGCTCGATCATGCGCTGCGGACGCCGGCTGCGCAGCACCGGCGGCATCACCCGCCACACGAGGGTGGCGGTCACGAGCCGAGCCTCTTCTTGAACTGGCGAGCGGCGATGGCCGTCCCGACCACGATCCACAGGCCGAGATAGGCCAGGTGACCGACCGCGGTGGTGAACCCGAGCGTGTGGTCGACCACACCGCGGCAGAGTTCGATGCCGTGCCAGAGCGGCGTCACCTTGACGAGGACCTGGAGCCATCCCGGAAGCTGCGAGATGGGGAAGAACGCCCCGCCGAAGAGGAAGAGGGGGATCATCACGAATCGCTGGAGGGTCACGAACGCGGTATCCCGCTCCTGGAACGAGGAGAAGGCGAGCACGACCATTCCCCATGACACGCCAGCGATCGTTGCAAACGCAATTGATGGCACGAGCCCAACCGACCGCACCGAGGGGAACAACATCATGGCAGCCACCACCGCGGCGGACGCCATGGCGATGCGGAGCGTCAACCAGAGGAGATGCCCCAGGACGATGTCCGTCGGCCTCAGCGGAGTGGCAGCTATGGCGTGGTAGTTGCGCTGCCACTTGAAGCCGCCGAGTACGGGCCACGCACTCTCGAAGTAGGCCACCGCCAAGGCTCCACTGACCAGCAGCCCGGGGGCGACGAAATGGGCGTACGAAACCCCGCCGAGCGCGTCGGTGGATGACGCGTTCTTGTTGACGAGGGTGCCGACGCCGATCCCGAGGCCGAGTAGGTAGAGCATCGGTTGGAGAAAGGAGTTGAGGAGGTTGGCTCGCCACAGCCGACGGAAGTAGGCGAGGTTCCATTCGACGACGCGGATCGCGCCTGGCGTACTCATGACTGGCTTCCCCGACCTGTCACGGTCAGTCGACCAGCGTGCGGCCGGTGAGGTGGAGGAACACGTCCTCGAGCGAACTGCGCCGCACGAGCGCGGATTCCGGCGACAACCCGGCACGGTGGACGGCGGCCAGCGCCGCCTCGCCGTCGTCGGCGTAGACGAGGATGCGATCGGGGAGGACCTCAATGCGCTCGCCGATGGAACTGACCGGGCCGGCGTTCTCCTCGTTGCGGCCGGCAGGGAAGCGCAACTCCAGCACCTCGCGGGTGGAGTGCTGTTCGATCAGCGACCGGGGCGAGCCTTCGCCAACGATGCGGCCGCCGTCCATCACGACGAGGCGGTCACACAACTGCTCGGCTTCGTCCATGTAGTGGGTGGTGAGCACGAGCGTGACGCCCTGCTGCTTCAAGCGGTACAGGCGGTCCCACAGCACGTGGCGGGCCTGGGGGTCGAGGCCTGTCGTCGGTTCGTCGAGCAGCAGCAGGTCCGGCTGGTTCACGAGTGAGCGGGCGATCGTGAGTCGGCGCTTCATCCCACCGGACAGCGTCTCGACCCGCGTTTTCGCCCGGTCGCTGAGTTGCACGAACTCCAGAAGCTCGCCAGCGCGCCTGCGGCACTCGGCCCGAGAGAGGTCGAAGTAGCGGCCGTAGATGATGAGGTTCTCCTCGACCGTGAGTTCCTCGTCGAGGTTGTCCTGTTGCGGCACGACGCCCAGGCGAGCCCGAATTCGGGAGCCTTCGGTGGCGGGATCGAGGCCGAACAACCGCAGCGTTCCCGACGACACCGGCGAGACACAGCCGATCATCCGCATGGTGCTGCTCTTGCCCGCCCCGTTCGGGCCGAGGAAACCGAACGCCTCGCCGCGCGCCACGGTGACGTCGATGGCGTCGACCGCGGTGAACTCACCAAACTGCTTGGTGAGCGCGTGCGCTTCGATCAGGGGTTCAGTGGACATCGGGCGGACACGGTACCTGCCCCTACCATCGGGATCGATGGAGATTCGCGATCCGGCGGTGACGGACCTGACAGCAGCCGATCTAGCGGCGGCACTGGCGCTCAACAACGCTGCGGTTCCGGCCTTGAACGAGCTCGACGAACCCGAGCTCACCCGGTTGTTCGCGTCGGCCGCCCACGCGCTGGCGGTCGGCTGGCCCGACGGTGGTGGCCTCGCCGGCTTCTGTCTGGCCTTTGCTCCAGGCGCGGAGTACGAGAGTCTGAATTACCGGTGGTTCAGCGAGCGATACCAGTCGTTCACCTATCTGGACCGCATCGTGGTCGACCCGAGCCAGCGGGGTAGTGGCATCGGGGCGGCGCTGTACGCCGAACTCGAAAGGCGCATTGCGGGCAGCACGCCGTGGCTGTTGTGCGAGGTCAACGTGCGGCCGCTCAACGCCGGCTCGCTGCGGTTTCATCACCGCATCGGGTTCGCCGAAGTTGGCCAACAGGACACCGACGGGGGCCGCAAGACCGTGAGCCTGCTCGCCAAACCGCTGTCATAGCGCCGGCCGAGCCTTCACATTTCCATCACGGTTTCGCCGTGAGAGCCTCACGACGCGAGCGCACTGTGTGTCCCAGCGAGCCCGAACCCCCTCGGGCCGATCAGAAAGGGAACACATCATGAACATCCTCAAGCGACTCACCATTGGAGTCGCCGCTGTCGCCGTGACCGCAGTCCCATTGATGGCCACCTCATCGTCGGCCTTCGCCGGTACCGAGCCGCCGCCGCCGCCCACCCCCGTCGACTGCTCGACAGTCGTCGATGATGCCTGGCCGGCGAACGTCCAGGGCCAGCCGCCGAGCTTCGAAGCCGGCGCCCTCGGCGGTGCGTACCTGTGGCACGACAGCACGGGCTGGCACCTTCGGGTCACCCACAAGAACTCCACGGAGAAGACGTTCCGGGGAACCATCCACGTGCCCCGCGGCGTCATCCGGTTCGACCGGGTCCTGAACGAACTGGGCGACAAGGTCAAGCTGTCCGCCAACGGCAAGACGCTCACGTTCCGATTCACGAACTACGGCCACGTCGACGGCATCGACTTCCGCACGTCGTGTGCCCCGAAGCTGAACTTCGGCTTCAAGGTCAACGGCCACAAACTGGCCAAGGACCGGATCTTCATCGGCGCTACGGAGTGGCACCCCGCCCACAACCCGTTCCGCATCGTCCGCTGACGACCGGGTGACGACCGGGTGACGACTGGGTGACGACTGGTTGACGACTGGTCGACGACTGGTTGACGACACCCTGACGGCAGGGCTGGGCTGACCCGGAGCCTCCGACAGCGAGATGACGCGTTTCCTCGGGACTGTCCCGACGAAACGCGTCATCTCGCGTTTTGGGGTCGGGGGTCGGGGGTCGGGAGTCGGGGGTCGGGAGTCAGGCGGTGCGACGATCCTGGAGGAACGCGAAGCGGGTACGGACGTCAGCCACATGCTCGGCGCTGACGTCGGCCACCAGCAGCGCCTCGGTGCTGGCGCCGCCGACCACGATCTCTCCGAGCGGGTCCACGATGCGGCTATCGCCGGAGTAGGCGAGTCCGCCGCCTTCACCCACCCGGTTGCACCCGATCACGTAGGCCTGATTCTCGATGGCCCTGGCCTGGAGCAGCGCCTGCCAGTGGGACCGGCGGGCCTCTGGCCAGTTGGCGACCACGATGTAGGCATCCGTGCGCGTGGCCAACGGCCAGAACTCGTCGGCGAAGCGAAGGTCGTAGCAGACGAACAAGCTGAGCCGAAGGCCCTCGACGTTCACCGTGACGTGCTCCGAGCCGGCGTTGAAGTATTCGTGCTCGCCCGAGAACGTGAAGGGGTGGATCTTGCGATAGCGATGGGTCTCACCGTTCGGCCCGGCCAACACGAGGGTGTTGAACGGTCGGCCGCCCGCCGCGCCCGGCGGCACCTCGGGGCACGACCCGCACACCCACATGGCGTTCGCCCTGGCCTGCTCGACGAGGAACCGCGACGACGGCCCGCCCTCGGGCTCGGCAATCCGGTCGCCCCTGCCGAACCCCGTCGAGAACGTCTCCGAGAGCACGGCGAGGCGAGCCCCAGTCGCGGCGGCCGCCCGGATCTGCGGGGCGAGGCGCTCGAAGTTGGCCTGCCGATCCGCCCACACGATGTCGTGTTGGACGAGTGCCACCTTCATCGGCTCAACCCTTTCAGGCGGGCCACCGCGTCGTCGATCACGTCGTGGCGCTTGCAGAACGCGAAGCGCACCATATGGCGCCCCTCCGCCTTGTTCTCGTAGAACACCACGTTGGGAATACCGACCACACCACACCGCGCTGGCAGTTCACGGCAGAACGCCAAGCCATCGCCATCGGGGCGGATCGGGCGGATGTCGACCGTGACGAAGTAGGTCCCGCTCGGCCGGTAGACCGCAAAGCCGGCATCGGTCAGGCCGGCACAGATCCGGTCGCGCTTGATCTGGAGGTCGGCGGCAAGTTCCTCGAAGTACTCGTCGGGCATGCGCAAGCCAGCGGCGATCGCTGGCTGAAACGGCCCGCCACTCACGTACGTGAGGAACTGCTTGGCCGTGCGGGCGGCCGTCACGAGCGGGGCCGGCGCGCAGATCCATCCGACCTTCCACCCAGTGGTGTTGAAGGACTTTCCTCCACTGGACATGACGAGCGTGCGCTCCCGCATTCCGGGCAACGACGCGAGGGATATGTGCTCGAGTCCGTCGAACACGAGGTGTTCGTAAACCTCGTCCGTGGCCACGAGGAGGTCGTACTCGATGGCGAGGTCGGCCAGGCCCTGCAACTCGGCAGCCGTCAACACCTTGCCCGTCGGATTGTGTGGACTGTTGATCAGCATCAACCGGGTCTTGGGAGTGATAGCGGCGCGCACGGCGTCGAGGTCGAGCGCGTACGCCGGTGGGCGCAGCGTGACGAACTTCGGTGTGGCTCCGGCGAGGGATATACACGCCTGATAGCTGTCGTACGTCGGCTCGAGGACGAGCACCTCGTCGCCGGTGTCGCACAGCCCGAGCAGAACGGCGGCGATGGCCTCAGTACACCCGGTGGTGACCAGGATTTCGGTGTCCGGGTCATAGGCCAGGCCCCAGAACCGCTGCTGATGCTCGGCAATAGCTTGACGCAACACCGGCATTCCCGGCCCCGGCGGGTACTGGTTGAAGCCAGTGTCAATGGCCGTCTTGGCGGCTTCCAGCACCTCTGTCGGACCGTCCGTGTCCGGGAAGCCCTGGCCGAGGTTTACGGCGCCCGTCCGGATGGCGAGGGCCGACATCTCGGCGAAGATCGTGGTGCCGAAGCCCTGGAGCTTGGCGGTGAGGAAGGGAACACGCGACGAGCCCACGGTGCCCGAGCGTACGCCCCCGGTAGCTTGCCTGGCGTGCCGACAGTGATGCGACGCCTGGTGTGGACGGAGATGTCCGCTTCGACGCGAGCCGCTCTCATGGACCGCGGTCTCGACACCATCTTCGGAGCCGACCTGAAGGCATCCATCGGCACCCTCATCGACGATGTGCGGGCCCGCGGCGACGCCGCGGTCTGCGATGCCCTGGCCCGATTCGATGGCTGCGTTGTCTCGCCTTCAGGTCTGCGCGCCAGTGACGCCGAGTTCGAGGCCGCACCCGGCCACCTCGCTCCCGGCGTGCTCGACGCCATCGACGACATGATCGATCACCTCCGGCGCTTCAACGTAGAACTGCTGGCACGCGCGGTTAACTGGAGTTTCGAGATCGAGCCGGGCCTGATGGTGGGCGAGAGAGTCACGCCGATCTCCTCGGCTGGGTTGTTCTGCCCGAGCGGCAAGGCCAGCTACCCGAGCGTCATCGCCCAACTCGGCACTCCGGCCGTCGTTGCCGGCGTGCCACTCATCGCGGTCGTCGTACCTCCTGTTCCCGGCTCGAACGGGGCTATCGATCCTGCGGTACTCGTCGTGTGCGAGCGGCTCGGGATCCGCGAGGTCTTCCGGGCCAACGGGCCAACGGGCGTCGCCGCCCTCGGGTTCGGGACCGGGTCCATCCCGAAGGTGCGCAAGATCGTCGGGCCGGGTTCGCCAGCCGTCACATGCGCTCAAGTCGAGATGCAGCGCTTCGGCGTGGCCACCATGATGGTGCTCGGCCCCACCGAGAGCCTCGTCCTCGCCGATGGCACAGCCGACCCCGTGCGCCTGGCCGCCGACCTTCTGATCGAGGCCGAGCACGGGACGGATTCGTCCACCGTCCTCCTCACCACATCGTCGGCACTCGCCGATGCCACGGAGACCGAGTTGCAGCGCCAGATCGCTCATCTTCCTCCCGCGCGTGCAGAGGCCGCTCGGGCGTCACTCGGCGTCAACGGTGGTTGCGTCCTCGTGGACTCGGTCGAGACCGGCGCGGCGATCGCCAACGAGTACGCGCCGGAACACCTTCAGCTCGTGGTCGACTCGACGATTGAGAATGCAACGATCGATTTGATCGTCAACGCCGGGGAAATCCTCGTCGGCCAACACACCCCGTTCAGCGCCGCCAACTTCATCATCGGCTGCCCAGCCTCTCTCCCGACGAGCGGCTTCGCGCACGTCAGTTCCGGCATCACCGTTGAGGCGTTCCTGAAGCGCACGGCCATCGCAAAGTCCGACGAGCGGGCCGTGCGCCGGATGGGCCCCAGCGTCATTGCCCTTGCCGAACACGAGGGCTTTCCGGCTCACGCCGCCGCGCTCAGGCTGCGCCTCAGCTGACCGCTGCGGTTGGCGTCAGCGGTTGAGGTAGTGCAGGGGCAGGCCGGGGCAGGCCCACTGCGTGGAGTACAGCTCGCCGTGGCCGGAGACCGTCACGTAGGCCGTGCGAAGGTCCGGCCCACCGAAGCAGATGTTCGTGACCAAGGGGTCGTACCGGGGCGGCGTCACCTGTCGTACGACCGTGCCATCGGGGGCCATCACCGTGATGCAGCCCGTCAACAACGTGGCCAGGCACAGGTTGCCCTCGCCATCCACGGCCATTGAGTCGATCAGCTGATAGCCGGGCAGGTCGCCCAGCAGCGAGCCACCACCGGGACCGAACATCATTCCACCGGGCTTGGCCACGCCCGGCGCCTCGAGGTCCCAGTACCAGACGCGGCCTGTGACGCTCTCGCAGACGTACAGGCGCGAGTCGTCGGGTGAGAGGCCACAACCGTTCGGGTGGTCAAGCCCGAACGCCAGTCGCGTGAGCGACGAGCCGTCAGCCTTGCCGTAGTAGACGGCCCCCCGGTCGGTGGTCCAGTCGTGGCCCTTCCCGAGGTCCGTGAAGTAGAAGCCACCGTTGGCGTCGAACACGATGTCGTTCGGGCCCCTCAGGCCTCGACCCTCGAACTCCGAGTAGAGGTCACTCACTTCACCGGTCGCCAGATCCACCTTCTGGATGCGCCCGCCGATGTAATCCGGCGGCTCGTTGCCGGGAATGAGCATGTTGGCGCCCTCGGGATCGGCCATCTCGGTCCAGATGAAGCCCCCGTTGTTGCAAATGTACGCCTTGCCGTCCGGCCCGATGGCCGCCCCGTTCGGCCCGCCGCCGGTGTCACCGACCACGGTCTTCGTGCCGTCTGGCGACACCCGAGTGAGCGTGCCACGTTCGATCTCGACGACGAGCACGTCGCCGTTCGGCAGCGCCACCGGGCCCTCCGGGAACCGCAGCCCCTCTGTGACCAACGTCCATTCGCTCATGTTGTGACCCCTCTCGTCTCGGTCACCGATCCTGTCACGCCGTGGCGATCAGTGCCTCGCCCGGCCGTTGACATCAGATACCCCCAGGGGTATACTAGGAGCGATGCAACTCGAGGATGGCACGCTCCACGATCTCCAGCGGCGGCTGCGCCGTATCGAGGGTCAGGTCAGGGGCATCCAGCAAATGCTCGGCGACGGGCGCGAGTGCCGAGAGATCGTGACCCAGGTGTCCGCCGCGGGTCGGGCGCTGAGCCAGGTCGGCTTCAAGCTCCTCGTGACCGGGATGAGCCATTGTCTTTCCGACCCCCAGGTCGCCGCCGACAACGGCTTCGATCTCGCCGAGGTCGAACAACTCTTCCTGAAACTCGCCTGACCGAACCACCACGACACATACCACTGACACACCCCGCTGACACACCCCGCTGACACACCCCACTGACACGAGGAGATCCCGTGGACCTATTGCCTGATCGAATTCCCTGGTACGTCGCCGGCCCGGCGCTGGGCCTGCTCGTCGTCGGGCTGTTCCTCGTTGCCAACCAGCCACTCGGCGCCAGCGGTGCGTACGTACAGACCGCCAAGGTCATCAAGCGGGAGCCCGACGCCGTGGTGTGGCGAGTCTGGTACTTCGTCGGGATCTTTGTCGGCGGACTGATCGCCACGATGCTCGGTGCGGGATTCGAGCTGCGGAGCGGGTACGACGCGCTGCGCGTCGTGTGGCCCCTCGGCGTCGTCATCGGGGTGGTCGCCGTCGGCGCTGTCGTGATGGGCTATGGCGCCCGCATGGCTGGCGGCTGCACGTCCGGTCACGGCATCTGCGGCACGGCGCAACGTTCTCCGGCGAGTTGGGTCACCACCATCTCGTTCATGGGAACCGCCGTACTCGTCACGTTCGTGTTGCGGCTCGTGACGGGAGGCGACCTGTGAACCGGCGCATGAACCTCTGGGGTCTCCTGTTCGGGGCGGGCTTCGGCTTCGTGCTCGCTGGCGCCCAATTGCATGAGTACGACACCATCCACGCCATGCTGCGGCTCGATGAGCCGGACGTGTTCCTGCTGATGGGTGTGGCCATCGCCGTGTCGCTGCCACTGCTGTGGCTGCTGGAGCGTCGCAACGTCCGCACGCTCTACGGCGGCACCCTCAAACTCTCGCGGTCGCGGCCTCAGCGTCACCACGTCGTCGGGGGCGCCCTGTTCGGCACTGGTTGGGCAGTGGCCGGGACGTGCCCGGCGCCCGCGCTCGCCATGGTGTCGTCCGGAGCGGTACTCGGCCTCGTGGCCATCGCCGGCCTGTTCGCCGGTCTCCGATTGCGTGACGTCCACGTACGCCGGGCCCCTACCGATAGCGATGGCGAGCACCGTGTCCTTCCCGAGCCGGCCGTCGCGGGCTCGGCGCGATAGCGCTCCGACGTGCTCACGCCGACCGACTCGATCCAGACGGCCTACGGGCAGGCCCGGTTCCCCGTGTCGGCACTCGTCCTCGACGCCCACCGGGCATGGGTTCGCCGTGTGATCTCGCCCGGATCATGGTGGTCCGGCAACCAACGGATCGAGTTCGTCGCTGCGGTATGGGCCGCGCTCGACGATGTCGAACCCCTCCCTGCCTGGGTGGCTCCGAGCGCGGCGGGCCGCGTCCCCGCCGGCCGTGACCTGCCCGCCCCGGCCCACGACATTGCCTACCGGTTGGCTCGACACGCCGCCACGTGCACCGAGGCGTGGTACGCCGCCGCACTCATTGCGCTGGACGTCGAGCCTCCGGCCTACGTCGAGCTCGTCGCACTCGCCGCTACGGCCGCCGCGGTGCACGGCTTTGCCCGTGGCATGGCCGTCGAACGGCCCCCGCTGCCGGATGCCCTTCCGGGAGACCCTGATCGTCTCGCTCCAGAGCTTGTGCCCGCCACCCTCAACTGGGTTCCCGTGCGGCCGCCGGCCGATCAACGCGCCTCGGTCGTCCAGGCCCTTCATGCCGTGCCTGACGACTTCGACATGGTGTGGACCATGGCGGCGGCGCAGTACATGCCTGACCACGAGATGGTGAACATGGACTGGCAACGAGGCATCCTGCACCGTCGCCAGATGGAGTTGGTAGCCGCCCGCGTGTCGCTCCTGCGGGAGTGCTTTTTTTGATCAAACGCTCACCTGGCGATGCTCCGTGCGAGCGCCAATGCAGTGCAACAGCCGGCCGATCTTGCCGCGGCAACGGGACACGGTGATGGCAACGTCCCCCACGGTGATCACCTCGTGACGTTCGTCAACGCCACGATGGCCGGTGATCGGCGAGCGATCCTCGACGCCCAGGATGCGCTGGCGATGGCCGCCGGCCCGGCAGCCGTGGGAGAAGCGGCCGCCGTCATCGGCAACTTCGAGATGATGACAAGGATCGCGGACGGGACTGGAGCCCGCTTCCCCGACGGTGCGTTGCGCGGCCTGGCCGACATCCGCGATCAGTTCGGCCTCGACGGCTTCGTGTCCGCCCGCTAGGCGCTGGCGCGAATGCAGATGCGGTACTTGAGCGAGGTCGGCATGCCACTCGCCGTCGAACAGGCCACGAGCGAGATCCGCTTGCCGGTCCCGTCGTACGTCCAGATCCGCTGTTTGAAGTTGATGCTGATGACCTCGATCTTGCGCACCTTGTACGTCGTGCCACCGGCGACGATGGCGTCGCCTCTGCGCAACTTGTGCAGGTTCCGGAATGGGCCACCCTTCGAGGTGCGGTGGCCGAAGAGCATGCAGTGCCCGGAGGTGCCGGGACGCGCCGACCACAACCCGTGACCGACGCCGATGTCCAGCGCATCGTTCTCGATACCGGCGTAGATCGACTTGTTCAGCTTCAACTTCGGCACGGACAACGTGCCAGCAGGAACTGCGGCCGATGCCCCCGACGCCCCGAGCAGCGCCGTGCCCACCGTGCCCGCTCCGGCGGCCACACTGGTGGCGACGAGCAGTCCGCCTGGTACCGCCTGCAGAAAGGATCTGCGATTCATGTCAAAACCCATGTCAGCGCCCATCTTCGGCCCTCCTTGCACGAGCACGGTGGCTGAGTCCGTATGCACATCGTAGTCATTCACCACGTCAAGCCTCAAGTCCGCTACGTTGCGTGGTTTCTTTGATGGAACACTTCATCAACCTTCGAGTTCAGTTCCGTGACCTCGACCCGTACGCCCACGTCAATCACGCCGTCTACGTGACCTGGTTCGAGGTCGCCCGCACCGAAGCACTCCGCCACCACGGCCTCCTGCTCGCCGGTCCGCACGCCAGCGGGTTCCAGTTCGTCGTCACCGAACTCGAGGTGCGATATCGACGGCCCGCCATCGCCGACGACCTGGTCAGGCTCGAGACCTCCATCGTCGAATTGCGGGGTGCCTCGAGTCGGTGGCGGCACCGCGTGTGGCGCGATGACGACCTGCTGGTGGAGGGCATGGTCCGGGTCGGCCTCGTCGGTGCCGATGGTCGCCCGACCCGCATGCCCGACGACCTACGCGACCAGTTGACGCCGCTCTGTAAGAGTTCCGCCGAGTCATGACCAGCGCGCTCGGGCATCTACGGATCTGCGACCTGTCGGGGCAACTCGCGGGCGCGGGCGCTACCCGCATCCTCGCTGCCTTCGGGGCCCAGGTGATCCGTATCGAGGACCCTGTCACGCTCGGTCTGTGGGACATCGTCCGCCAACTCCCGCCTCTCGTCGACGGCGACACGAGTCACGAAGGGGGCGCCGGCTTCCTCAACCACAATGTCGAGAAGCTCGGGATCACCCTGAACCTGCGCACCGCCCGCGGACGGGAACTGCTCACCGAGATCGTGCGGGTGTCCGATGCAGTCACGGAGAACTTCTCGGCCGATGTCATGGGTCGCCTCGGGTTCGGCTACGAGCAGCTCAAGGCCATACGCCCGGACATCGTGTACGTGTCGAACTGCGGCTTCGGGCAGGTCGGTCCGTACCGCACCTTCAAGTCGTGGGGCCCGATCACCCAGGCCATGTCGGGCCTCACGTTCGCCTCGGGCCTGCCCGACCGCGAACCGGCGGGATGGGGCTACTCCTACATGGACCACACCGGCGCCTACCTCATGGCGGTGGCGTTGCTGGCCGCCCTCTTCCATCGGTCACGCACTGGTGCGGGCCAATGGGTGGACATGTCGTGTACCGAAGCGGGAGCGGCACTCAACGGTCCAGCCCTGTTGGACTTCACTGTGAACGGCCGGCCGATGCGCCGTGAGGGACAGCCCAACTCCAACCGGAGCCAGTCACCGCTGATGGCGCCCCACGGCATCTACCCGACCGTCGAGGCCGATCAGTGGGTGGCGCTGGCGTGTCGGCATGACGAGGACTGGGAGGCGCTACGACCCCTGCTCGGCGCGAGGGCGCCAGCCGACCGCTTCGCTGACCTCGACAGGCTCGACGCGCTCGTGACTGCGTGGACGAGAGCGCTCACACGCGAGGAGGTGGTCGCGTTGTTAAGCCCCATCGGCGTACCCGTAGCCCCCGTCGCTCGCCCGTCAGAGCGTTGCGATTCCGACCCGGCGGCCGCGGCGTGGGGCCTGTGGCCGACGGCGCGTCACACGAAACACGGCGAGCGACGCGTCGATGGGCTGCCGGTGCACCTCTCGGCCACGGACTGGCAGATCGAACGCGCCGGACCGCTGCTCGGCGAACACAACGACCTCGTCTACGGCGAGGTCCTCGGGCTGACCACCACGGAGATCGGGCGGCTGCACGACGAGGGCGTCATATGAGCGCCGCCGTCGCTGCTGGCCCGTTGGACGGCATCCGCGTCGTCGAGTTCTCCCACGAGTTGACGGCCTGGGCGGGCAAGCTCATGGCCGATCTCGGCGCCGAGGTGATCGTGGTCGAGCCCCCTGGCGGAAGCCCGCAGCGCACCTGGGGCCCGTTTCTGGACGACGAGCCGGGTCAGGAGCGCAGCCTGTGGTGGTGGCACTACAACACCTCCAAGTACGGCGTCGTGCTCGATCGCGCCGAGCCCGCCGCGCCCGCCGAGGCGGATCAACTCCACACGCTCGTCCGGACCGCCGACGTGGTGCTCGCCGCTGAGCCCCTCGACCGGACACGCTGGGTCGCCGACGACGACCGGCTCGTCACCGTCTCCGTACTCGCCCCCGAACCCTTGACCGATCTCACGTTGCTGGCCGCCGGAGGCCCGGTGTGGATGTGCGGGTACGACGACCATTCGCTCCCGCCCGTGCGCGGCGGCGGCAACCAGGGCTTCCACACGGCATCGCACTGGGCGGTGATCTCGACACTCGTCGCACTGCTTCACCGAGAGATGAGCGGCGCCGGCCAACACATCGACGTGAGCGCCCATGCGGCCGCCAACGTCACGACCGAGGCCGGCACGTACGCATGGCTCCTCTGCGGGCTCGAGGCCAGCCGCCAAACCGGCCGCCACGCCAGCTGGCTTCGCTCACTCCCCACGCAGTTGCGATGCGCCGACGGGCAGTACATCAATGCGGGCATCACCGCTCGCAAAGGTTCCGAGTTCCGGGCGACGCTGGCCTGGCTGGAATCGCACGGGCTACGCGACGAGTTCGAAGGCACGGCCTTCCTCGAACTCGGCGGGGAAATGGAACACGTGACCGCCACTGACCTCGCCGATCCCGTCGTCCAACAGATCATGGTGTCGGGACGGGAGGCGCAGCAGTTCGTGGCATCCCGCGTGAGCGCGTACGAGTACTTCGTCTCGGCCCAGCGTCTCGGCCTCACCGCCGGCATCGTGTACGCGCCCGAGGAGTTGTTCACCGACGAGCACTTCATCGCTCGCGGGTGGCCGACCGAAGTCGAACACCCAGAACTCGGCCGGTCGTTCACCTACCCCGGCCAGCCCTACGCCTTGACCGGCACCCCATGGCGAATCCGTCGTCGCGCCCCGCTCCTCGGCGAGGACCAGTACCTCCTCGACAGCGCGGCGTCATGATGCGTTGGCTACACCTATGAGCACAGATGTAACAGACCCGTAGCGGACCATTTGCAGGCCGCGGCCGTGTAGGCGGGGTAGGGCTCTGGTGGCGGTGGGGTGGAGATCGTTGCGGGTGATGGTGGCCCGGTGGGTACGCAGCTCGGTTTCGGCTTGTTCGATCTCGTCGATGATCATGGCCCGGACATCGCTGAGGTGGCGGAGCGCGGCCAGTTTGTCGGGGCCGTGTTCCAGGGATGCGAGCGTGGCTCCGAGGGCTTGTTCGGTGGCGGCGACGGCGGCTTTGAGGGTGTTCAGCGCGGTCCGGGCGGCGACGCGTTCGGGGTTGGCGACGGATCGTTGATCGGGGATCGTGTCCATCGTGTAGTCGCACAGCGAGTCGATGCCGTTGTGAGCGGCGAGGTATTTGAAGGCGTTCTCGATCCGCCATCGGCAGCGCAGCAGGTGGACCAGTCGAGCCGGGGTCGAGGTCGTGTCGCAGGTGAGGATCTGGGCCACTGGGGCGCCGTGCTCGAACAGGGTGACCTGACTGGCCGGGCCGTAGCCGGCAAGGGTGAACGAGGACCGAGTAGGGCACGCCGGTCAACATGTTCTGGTTGGGGCCCAAGTCGCGGGCCGTGGAGTACTCGTTGGTTTTCTGGTGCGGGAAGCCCAGCTGTCTCAGAGATGCGCTTCTTGTCTGCCACGGACAACCGCAGCCTGATCAGTCGGCGCCCGCTCGCGCGTTATCCCTGGTGTCTCGTCGGGCTCTTCCGCCGGAGGCTTGTCGGCGCGTGGTCGGAGTAGATACCCGCAGACGTAGGCGCCCGCTGCTTTGTGTGCGCCCCGTTCGATCTCTGCTTCGGGGAGCACCTCGCGTAGGAATTCGAGTTCGGTGGTGCAGGCCTGTCCGTAGCGGGACGCCACTCCCCAGATGGCGCAGCTGTGCAGGTTCATCTTGTAGGTGCCGTCGGCAAGCTTGTCGAAGTCGGCCAGATACCCCTCCCCGTCGAGGATCTTGGCGAGGATCGCGACCTTCTCGTCGAGGTTCTTGCCGACCAGCTGCTCGCCGACTTGGTCGACCCGCCGACGTTGGCGTCGCTCGAAGACGCGGGCAACGAGGTCGGGGTCTTCCTCCTCGATGTGACCGAGCAGCTCGAGCGAGAGGTTGCCGGAGGATCCGGCGAATACGGTCTCGCCGAGATCGGTGCCGTGGTAGAGGTCGACGGGCCGGCCGGGTCGACCCCTCTCCTGACGCGACGCAACGAGCCCGGCTGACCTCAGCGCGGCCAGGTGTTGGCGGACACCGCTCGGAGTGATCCGCAGCGCCTCGGCGAGTTCGTCTGCTGACGCTTCGCCTCGTCTCTTCAGGGCGACGAGGACGTGGCGTTGCGCTGGCGACAGTTCGGCTGACACCACGGGTGCGCTGTTCACGATCGCAGTGTACACCGCAACAAAATCTGTGCACAGGTTGACAAGTTGAAACTTGCATAAGTATCCTAATCGTCTGAGGCCTGCCACAACCGGTGGACGTCGAGACGACAAGGAGACGATGGATGAGCGTTCTCACGATCACCGGGGACAGCACGATGGGAGAGGTGGCCCGCAGCCATGACAACCTCGATCTCGCAGAGGTGATCGCCTTCCTCGAGGATGCTGAGCAGATCGACCGGCGTGCCCAGGTGAGCCCCCGGGAGGTGGCGTCGTCGTTGGCGAGTGGCAAGTCGCCGCGCTTGCTCGATGTCCGGACTCCGCCGGAGTGGGAGATCGCCCGGATCGAGGGGGCGACCCTGATGACCGAGGCGATGGCAGAGATCGTGATGCGCTGGCCCCGCGACACCCCGATCGTGTTCTACTGCCACGTCGGGCAGCGCAGCCACGACGCCACGTCGTACTTCGCAGGGCACGGCTTCACCGAGGCCCGCTCGATGACCGACGGGATCGACGCCTGGTCGGTCGATGTGGACTCGTCAGTGGCCCGTTACGAGCTCGCCGACGCCCCTGCCGGGGGTGCGGCCATCCGGCCGCTGCGTTCGACCGTGTCGGAAGCCAAGGGTTGCCAGACGTCGAAGAGCACGCGATGACCGCCGTATCGACCGATGTCCGCGAATTGGCGAGCCAGGAGTACCAGTACGGCTTCACCACTGACATCGACACCGAGTTCATCCCCCGCGGGCTGAGCGAGGACGTCATTCGGCTGATCTCGGCCAAGAAGAACGAGCCGGACTGGCTGCTCGACTGGCGCCTCCAGGCGTATCGTCACTGGCTCACGTTGGAGGAGCCCAGCTGGCAGAACGTGCGCTACGGGGCGATCGACTACCAGGACGTCATCTACTACGCAGCCCCCAAGCCGAAGAAGGTGTTGGCGAGCCTCGACGAGGTCGACCCCGAGCTACTGGCGATGTTCGACAAGCTCGGGATCTCCCTCGCCGAGCAAGAGCGGCTCAGTGGCGTAGCGGTGGACGCGATCGTCGACTCGGTGTCGGTGGCCACGACGTTCAAACACAAGCTGGCCGATGTCGGCGTCATCTTCTGCTCGTTTTCCGAGGCCGTGCAGAACCACCCGGACCTGGTGCGCGCCTATCTCGGCTCGGTGGTCCCCTATCGGGACAACTATTTCGCGACGCTCAACTCGGCCGTGTTCTCCGACGGATCGTTCTGTTTCATCCCCAAGGGCGTCCGCTGCC
>JBKJJS010000359.1:0-15379 GCA_046597895.1 Ilumatobacteraceae bacterium | reverse complement strand
ATCAGGCGCAGGTTGGGGCAGGCCTCGACGAGCGCGGAGAGATCGTGAGCGGCTTCGACGACCTGTTCGAGGTTGTCGAGCACCAAGAGCATCTCACGCTCACCGATGTGAGCAGCGAGACCGCCCTTGACCCCGAGAGTTCGGGCAATCGTCTCGGGGACGAGGGCGGGGTCGGTCAGCGTCGCCAGGCCCACCCAGAAGACTCCAGCCTTGAACTCGGGCACCAGCTCACCGGCCGCCTCGATCGAAAGGCGCGTCTTGCCGGAGCCGCCGGGGCCGGTCAGAGTGAGGAGACGCGCTCCATTGGTGAGCAGCGCCGCGACCTCGCGCACCTCGCGCCTGCGGCCAACGAACGAGCTTGCCGGCCGTGGCAGGTTCGTGTTCGACACCGTTCGCAGCGGCGGGAAACGTTTCTCGCCGAGCTGGAAGATCGACACCGGCGTGGTGAAGTCCTTCAGCTGGTGTTCGCCGAGATCTGTGAACGGGAACACCTCGCCGAGCAGGACCCGGGTGTCTGCTGAGAGGGCGACCTGACCACCGTGTGCAGCCGCGGCGATGCGTGCGCCCTTGTGCACGTCCGCCCCCACGTAGCCCTCCGAGCCAAGATAGGGCGTGCCGGTATGGATGCCGACGCGCACACGGATGGGGCCCGAGGCAAGTGCTGCCTGAAATTCGTCGGCGGCCGCCAGCGCACCCCTGGCGGTCGGAAAGGCTACGAAGAACGCGTCGCCCTGGGTGTCGACCTCAACACCGCCGTGACGGACGAAGGCCTCCCTCAGGAGGCGGCGGTGTTCCAGCAACGCGCTGCTATACCCGACCGCGCCGAGCTTGTCGAGCAGCTTCGTCGAGCCCTCGATGTCGGTGAAGAGAAGGGTGACCATCCCGGTCGGGAGGTTGCGGGCCACACGATCATTATGCCCGACGGCCAAGGCTGCGTCGCGCGAAGGCTGGCCCAACGCGACGGTTGGGATTTGTGTGCCGCTCACCACCAGGAGGCCGAACAATCCTTCCACCGTGGGGCCTGCGGCTGCGGCGAGAGCGGCGCCCCCGGCGAGCCCGACAAGCAAGGCGAGGACGACCATCATCAACCAGGGTCGCCGCCATTCCACCCGGAACTGCAGGCACTGGAGACCCACCGGGTGAGTTCAATATCAATGACTGTCGTGGTCAAAGAGGCGTCCACCCGTCGAGGTCGTGCTAGCAACCCCTACCCGATGCGCGCCCATTCCGCGAGCAACTCGGATTCTCGTGCCGATGGCATTCCGACGTCGGTCGGCTGTATCTGGGTCGTTGTCCAGGCAAGGGTGTCGCGGATGGTCTCGACAAACGGTCTCAGCTGCAACCCTTGCCCGAGCGCCCTCGTCGAATCAGCAGCCATCAGCCATCGGGTCGGATCGTCGCCGCCCGCCCAGAGCGGCAGTGTCTCCCCGTCGACGCCTCGCTCCAACAGAAACGCTTCATCGACCCATATGAGCTCGGTCGCCGGTGGAGCCACGGTCGACGCAATCGTCTCCAGGCACGAACGCCATGTAAACGTTGAGGATGGGCCGGCGGTGTGATAGATCCCACCCGAGGACCGTTCGAGCATGGCGATGATCCACATCGCGAGATCTCTCACGTCGATCAGCTGGGCGGGGTCGTCGGCGGGTCCGGGGGCGAGGATTCGGCCGCCACGGGCCATTCTGGTGACCCACCACGGGAACCGCCATGAGTCGTCGTGCGGGCCGACGACGTACGGCGGGCGCACGATCAGCGATCCCTCGCCGTGACGACGCAGAATCGAACGCTCACAGGCAACCTTGAGTCCACCGTACGCAGTGAAGCCATCGATGAATTCGATGGTCGTGTCGGCGAGCTCGACCAGCGGAGCGTCTTCCGTGAAACCTGGCGCGATCGGTACGTCGTAGACCGCTGCACTCGACACGAATATGTGCCGACCACCCCGGTCTCCGAGAGCATCGGCGAGCGCCTCGACCTGTCGGACGAAGTAACCACAGGTATCAATCGTGGCATCCCAGCTCCCGGCGCCCAGCGCCGATAGGTCGGCGTTGCGATCACCGTGCAGATGAGTGCAGGCCGGGAAAATCTCCGGATTGGTCTGACCTCGGTTGAACAAGGTCACCTCGTGCCCGGCGGCGAGTGCAGCCACGACGATATGACGGCCGACAAAGCGAGTGCCACCGATGATCAGGAGTTTCACGTGACCAACGTACAACCACTCCCGGACCGGCTGTTGTGGTCATCCTGTTCGGCGCACAGGATGCGACTGGATAGGTTTGGTTAGCATGGTTTTGCGGTGCGTGAATGCGACATCACCACTGCCCCGAATCGAGGAGATCCATGCACACTGGGGGCGTCCGTAGTCCGCCGACGAGCGCAGCCCGTCGGCTGTTCTCGGGCCTTCCGGCGCGCTACGACCACCTCGCCGCGCTGCTCTCGATGGGCCAGGACGCACGCTGGCGGCGAGAGATGATCGACCACATCGTGCCCAGCCGACCCGCGACGGTGCTCGACGTCGCGACCGGCCCGTGCGGGGTTGCGCTGCAGCTGGCGTCGCGCACCGATGCGCAGATCATCGGGATTGACCTAAGCGCGGACATGCTCGGCAAGGGAGCCGGCAACGTGCACGCGGCCGGCCTCGACGGACGGATCTCGCTCGTCCTCGGCCAGGGCGAGCGGCTGCCGTTCGCTGATGCCACGTTCGACGCGCTCACGTTCACCTATCTGCTCCGTTACGTCGCCGATCCCGCGGCAACAGTCACCGAACTGGCTCGCGTCGTGCGCCCGGGAGGCATCATCGCCAGCCTCGAGTTCGCGGTGCCACCGAGCCGGAGGTGGCTGTGGATGTGGCGCCTCTACACCCGACTGGTCCTGCCGACCGCAGGCATGCTCCTCGGCGGACGCCCGTGGTTCCAGGTCGGCAGGTTCCTCGGCCCAAACATCGAGGACCACTACCGCCGCTTCCCGCTGCCGGCCCACCTCGCAGCATGGTCGGCCGCTGGCATCCGCAACGTCGGCGTCCGTCGGATGAGCCTCGGTGGCGGCATCGTGATGTGGGGCCAGCTGGCCACCGACTATCGCGTCGACGCGGACCGCGCTCGGGCCGCCCGGTCATGAGCGGCACCACTCCCCCGTTGCCGCCGGCCTTCTACGCCGCACAGCCACGTGAGGGTGGGCGTCGCAGCACGTGGTCGGACTGGACAGTGGTGCTGCATCCGCCGTACACGCTGTGGCACCTGTCCTACGTGGCCATCGGTGGCTCCATCGCGCCCCGCTTCGACGGCGCCACGCTCGCGGCGACGCTGGTCGCCTTCTTCCTCGCTGTCGGTGCGTGCGCGCACTCCCTCGACGAACTCCACGGCCGCCCCTTGCGCACCTGGATCCTCTCCTGGCAGCTCGTCACCGCCGGCGTGCTCTCGCTCGGTGCGGCGACTGCGCTGGGCATCATCGGCCTCGATCGCGTCGGGCTCGGCCTGGCGGCGTTCATCGCGGTCGGGATCGTCCTCACCTGCGGCTACAACCTGGAGCTGTTCGGTGGCCGGCTCCACAACGACATCACGTTCGCTGTCGCGTGGGGAGCGTTCCCCGTGCTCACCGCCTACTACGCCCAGGCCCGCACGATCGGCCCGGTCGCCGTCCTGGCCGCGGTCGCCTGCTACCTGCTCTCGTACGCCCACCGAGCCCTCAGCACCCCAGCACGGCGGCTCCGTCGACGCGTCCTGGAGGTCCGTGGCGAGACCGTCCTTGAGGACGGCAGTCGCGAACCGCTGACCGTCACCACCCTGCTCGCACCGCTCGAGACTGCCCTCGTGGCGATAGCCTGGAGCGTGGCTACCGTCGCCGCAGCCCTGGTCGTGTTCCGCAGCAGATAGCCGACGCACAGCGAACTTGCAAGCCGTGTTGTGGAACCAGCGGTCGGTCGTCGCGGCCTCGCTCACGACTCGCGCAACGACGAGTGATGCTCGATCTGGCCCTGCTCGCGTTGGAGCAGCTCGTCGTCGTGCGCCGCCTCGATGTGGACCAGCAGATCGTCCGCCTGCGGCGAACTGCGTATCAACTCGTCAAGCTTGAGCTGCGTGGCGACCTGCTGACGGCTCTGCGTGTGCTGAATCACGAACACCATCACCAACGTGACCGCAGCCGCGACCGTCGCGAACGCAGCCTCCCACGAGGCCGGAAAGCCCGCGACGCCGAGCGCCACCAGGAACACCCCGACGACAACAGCCACAACCACCGCCACGACGGCGCGAGAGGTGAAATCGCCGACGACATGCAGGACTCGACTGAGCCGCTTGTGATTCGATGGGTGCCCCATGTGCGCGCTCTACTGGCTCTGCCAGCGCGACGCCATGGCCACCGGTCCGACAATCACGGCGACAAGGCGATGGCAGAGAGCTTTCGCCGGGCAAGGACTTCGATTCGGGAGATGTGACCGCTGCTGCGCCCAAAGCGTCGACCAATCTCGACCGGGTCAGCGCCAGCGTCAGCCCAGCGCACCACCCGCCGTTCGATCGGACGGAGACTTCCGGCTCGGACGGCGGGTCGGGAGGAAGGAATGTGGAGATCGGCCAGGGCCCGGACGCGGGCGATACCGGGGGCACTCCGTCGGAAACGGCGGGCGATCTCGATGTCCGAACAGCCGGCATCCGTCAACTTCTGGATTCGGCGTTCGAGAGGCCGCTCACCCTGCCCTCCTGGCGGGCGGGTGGGTGCCGACGGATCAGTTTCTGGTGGCAGCATCATTCCTCCTCGATCGCGGCGGAGTGCATCAATGCGCTGCCCGGGGACCGGAGCGGGGCGGGGCTCCGCAAAGATCAGGCGAGGCATCACGCATCTGACCCTCCCGCTTCACAGGCTACACCTCGTGACGCACAGGCCTTCTCGCCAGCTTGGCATCTCCCCGGACCGGCCTTCCACCGGTGCGGCCGAACTCGGCTCACTTTCCGCGCGCCAGTCCCTCGTTGGTACGACAGTTCACGTGTTACGTTCGACCGCATGTCGGTCAGGCCCGATGAGCTCCTCGATCGCATCGCCACGACGCTGCGCGAGCAGATCGGACCGGCCGTCGGCGAGCCCTTCGCGAAGACGCAGGCGTTCATGGCCGCCGTGATCCTCACCAAGCTCGCCAGCCAACTCCGTGCCACTGAGACCGACAGGCAGCTCGTCGCCGAGGAGCGGCGGGCGGTGATCGCCGACATCCGCGGCGAGCTCGCAGAGACATCGACGACGCATGTCGGCGACGCAGTCGCCGTGCTCGGCCACGACGGGAGCGACACCAGCTGGGGAGTGCTCGTCGAGGCGCTCTACACCGATCGTGAAGAGCTCGGGGCGGTCAGGTTCGAGCGCATGCTCCACCGTGTCCGCGTCGCGATGCGCTCCCGCCTCGATCGAGCGCTCGGCTACTCGTCGTGACCGCCACGGCGGAGCAAGAGATGGAGGAGCGTATCTGCGGCTACCTCGCCGGCCAGCTCGGTGCCGACGACCTGCAGTTGCACGACGTGCACCGGATCGCCGTCGGTTGGTCGCACGAGACCTGGCTGTTCGAGGCGTCGTGGACCGTCGCCGGCATCGGTCACGAGCAGGGGTTTTGCCTGCGACGCGACCCCGGCAACGCTCTGCTGAGGGAGATGTCGGATCTCGCAAAGCAGTTCGAGGTGCTGCGCTGCCTCGACGGCAGCGCCGTCCCGACACCACACCCGTACTTCTTCGAGGACGACCCGATGGTGCTCGGCGCGCCGTTCCTCGTCATGGAAAGGGTTCGCGGTGTCTGCCCCAGCCCGTGGGGACGCGAAGGCCGGCGCTTCTACGCAGACGCCGCGACCCGCGGCGTCCTGCCCGACAGCTTCACCGACGCGCTCGTCGCGTTGCACACCCTCGATTGGCGTGCCGCGGGCTTGGAGTTCCTGGGGGTGCCAGAGCTCGGCACCGGGTTCGCGCGATCCGAGATCGCGAAGTGGTGCACCTTGATCGAGGCGACGGAGATAGAGGCGGACCCGGTGCTCGTCGACGTGATCTGCTGGTTGGAGCGCAACATGCCGTCAACCGAGCGCCTCGTGCTCGTCCATGGCGCCTTTCGCACCGGCAACCTGTTGATCGACGACGACCGGGTGTCGGCCGTGCTCGACTGGGAGACGCAGGTGATCGGCGATCCGATGTACGACGTCGCCTACGTCCTCTCGGCCCTCAACCGCGAGGGCACCGACCTGTTGTCGAACCTCGTCGAGCGTGACGCCTTCTACCGGCGCTACGAGGAGGGCACCGGGTTCGAGATCGACGAGGAGGTGTGCCGGTACTACCAGTTGCTGTACGCGATGCGCACGGCCGCGTTCTGGATGAGCGCGACAGGACTGTTCGCCGGAGGCCGCAACGACGACCTGCGCTTGGCGCGCACCGCATGGTCGATCCCGGTCGTGTTGGACCAAGCTGCACGAGCACTCGGCTACTGACGCGATGGCCGACCACGACCTCGATCACGACGGGCGCGTGACGTTCGGACCCGACGACGACGCATTGCACACCGCGGTGATGAGCGACCGCTGGTGGGAGACGGAGACGTCGTGGTTCTCGTTCCATCACCCCGAGCGCCGTCTCGGTGGGTGGCTGTACACCATGGTGCGCCCAAACATCGGCACCGTTGCGGGCGGCGCCTGGGTCTGGGACCACACTGCCCATCTGCCGTGGGACGTGCTCTACAGCGCCAACTACACGGCGCTGCAACTCCCCGCCGACGCCGACCTCCGCGACATCACGCTGCCGACCGGGGTCTCGATGCGTGTCGTCGAGCCCACGCAGACCTACGTGCTCGGGTACGACGACGGCGACCGGTTGCACCTGCGACTGCAGTTCGACGGGGTGATGCCGCCCGAGCCACTCGCCGCAGTCGGGTCGACGTTCGGATCAGCGCACCACTTCGACCAGTTCGGGCGGGTAACGGGACAGGTGGTCATCGGCGGCGAACGGGTCGACATCGACTGCCTCGCGATGCGCGACCGGACCTGGGGCCCGCGTCCGGAGAACCGCCCGCGCCAGGCGGCCTACGTCACTGGCGCCGTGAGCGCCGACCACGCGTTCCTCGCCGTCACCGACACCAGACCGGACAGCGACCCGATCGCATACGGGTTCCTGCGCCGCGACGGACAGACGGTCAGCCTTGCCGCCGGCCAGCGCAGGGTGGTGCGCCACGAGCAGCATGGTTGGGTCGAACAGGTCAGCATCACCGCCACCGACGTCGCCGGCCGCGAGCTCACTGCCGTCGGCACACCGGTCAGCCGGATGATCGTCGACCGCCACACGTTCATCGACATCAACAGCCTCATCCGCTGGGATGTCGACGGCGAGACAGCATGGGGCGAGGATCAGGACATGTGGCCGGTCCACCGGTTCGCCGCCGCCCGACGCGATCGCCTGTTCGGCACGCGGGGCTGCGCGGAGGACCGATGAGCAGATGATCGCCCCCTTGCCGGACTACGACCACCTCCCGGAGATCGTCGGGCTCGGTATGCGCCACGCGTGGGACGTCTTCGGCGACGACGACACCCTCGGCTCGATCAACCTCGTGACGCCGCCGCGGGTGATCCGCGCCGCCGCGTTGGTGAAGACCGGTGAGATGATCCCACTCGACCTTCCGCTCAACGTGCCGGATCCACCGTTGTTCGGACGGCGGCCGTACGAGCACCACATCAGGGCGCTCAACCGCAACGAGATGGATGACCACCTCGACGGGTTCCATCCGCAGGGCTCCACCCAGTGGGATGCGTTGAACCACGTACGCTGCCGGGAGCACGGCTACTGGGGCGGCCGCACGCAGGATCCGACTGAGGGCTACAACGGCCTCGGCGTCGAGCACTGGGCCGAGCACGGCATCGCCGGACGCGGCGTGTTGATCGACGTCGAGGGATGGTTGACGGCCGCCAACTCCGACTACGACCCGCTCCAGCCGATCGCGGTCACGGCCGACATCGTGCGCGCCACCATCGCCGCGCAGGGCGTCGTGCTCGAGCCGGGGGACATCTGGTGCGTGCGCACCGGCTGGGTGAGCTCGTACAGGCAACTGGACCGGGCCGGGCGGGAGGCGTATGCGCTCGCTCCGACCTTTGCCGGTCTGTACGCTGACGAAGAGATGGCGCGATCGATCTGGAACGCCCATCCGGCGGCGCTGTGCTGCGACAACCCTGCCGTCGAGGTCGTGCCGGGCGATCCCGCTGTGGGGTCACTGCACCGTCGCCTGCTGCCGACGCTCGGTCTGGCGCTCGGCGAGATGTTCGACTTCGACCGATTGGCCGGCGCCTGCCGGGCGGACGGACGCTGGACGTTCTTCTTCGTCGCGATGCCGCTCAACCTTCCCGGCGGCGTCGGTTCACCCGGCAACGCCGTCGCCATCCGCTGAGCACACAACATGCCTGGGACGATCGATCTGCGCCGGTACATCCGACCCGGCGACACGGTGCTCGTCGGCCAGGCCACCGCCGAGCCACGATCGTTGGTGGAGACGCTCATCGAGCAACGCCACGCTCTGGCGCCGCTGCGGATCTTCGTCGGAGCCTCGTTCACCGGGCTGTTCGAGCCACAGCACTCCGACGCGTTCGAGTTCGTCGGCTACGGAGGCATCGGTCGGACCGCTTCACTGACCAAGGCAGGCGTCCTCGCCGTCCTGCCTGTCCACATCGGATCGCTGCCCAGCCTCATCCTCAGCGGCCGCCTGCGCGTCGATGTCGTGCTCGCCCAGGTCAGCGCCAGCAACGACGACGATGAGCACTCGCTCGGCCTCGTCGCCGACTACCTGCAGCCGGCCATGGCTCGGGCGAGGGTCACGATCGCCGAGATCAACGACCATGTGCCGTTCACGTACGGCGACACGATCGTGCCGGCGGCTCGCCTCGCCGCAACGGTGCACGACGACCGGCCGCCCCTGCGTATAGAGCGGAGAGAGCCGCTCGCGGAGGACGAGCTGATCGCCGGCTTCGTCGCGGCAACGATCCCCGATGGCGCCACCGTCCAGATCGGCGTCGGAGGGACACCAGACGCCGTGCTGAGCCGGTTGCACGACAGGAACGATCTCGGCGTCCACTCCGGTCTGATCAGCGACGCCGTCGTCGATCTGATCGAGGCCGGCGTCGTGAACAACCGCCGCAAGGAACTCGACGTCGGCACCACAGTCACGGGGGCGTTGTTCGGAACCGACCGGCTGTACGCATGGGCCGACCGGAACACCACGCTGTCGATGCGGTCGCTGAGCTACACCCACGACGCTCGGGTGCTCGCAGCCTTCGGCTCGTTCTTCGCGATCAACTCGGCGCTCGAGGTCGATCTCAGCGGGCAGATCAACGGCGAATCGGCCTCCGGCCAGTACGTCGGGGCGGTCGGCGGCCAGGGAGTGTTCGCCAGAGCAGCGATGAGCTCGACTTCGGGTCGATCGATCGTCGCGCTGCCCTCCACGACTCGAGACGGAGCGAGGTCGCGCATCGTCGGGCGTCTCAGCGACGGCATCACATCGTCGGCACGCGCCGACGCGGACCTGATCGTCACCGAGCACGGGATCGCCGACCTGCGCGGGGCGTCACTGCCCCAGCGCATCGAGCGCCTCATCGCGATCGCCGATCCGCGCCACCGCGACGAGCTCCTCGCCGGCGGTCCGTGACTCCCTGCGGTGCTGTGACCAGGTGGACCTATGGGACGGCTTTCAAACCCTCCCGAACACCTGAAACACCTGGTAAACGGTGGTCCCGCCACCTCCAGGCGCGGGCCAAATCGTCCATCGAGGCGCCCAACAGCCATCGGGGCAATCGCCGAAGACGCCTCTTCGGAGGAAACGGGACAGCTTTCAAACCCTGGTCGACAGCCAGTGCAACGTCGGCTTCGCCAGTCTGAGGTCGACTTCCGGGCGGTCGCCTACCGGGCCGGGCGTTCGCTGCGGGCGCTAACCACCACAATCCAACCCTGGCCCGGCGCTGTCACAGTCCCGCTGTTATACGGGTGATCGGGGACACCCGTCGACGCTGAGCCGGTCAAGCTTTATGGGAAGGTCGGCGGCTCGCGTACGTGCCGATCTGGAGTGCTCTCGTTGGGCGGAACGAGGTCGCGAAATGCTCGGCGGTGGCTACGGCGGTTCGCGCCTGCATGTCAGTATCGACTCATGGACGCGATCGAGATCCGGGCAGCGAATCCCGACGATGCCGATGCAGTTGAGGACTATCACGACCGCTGCTTCAGGAACACGTACTCGTCACAGCTACTCGCCGGCGAGTTCGACGTCCCCGACCGAGCAGGCACCAGGCAGCAACTCCACGAGTGGTTCCAGCCTGGATCCGAGTTCGAGACGCGGGTAGCCGTCGTCGATGGCAGGCCGGTCGGCCACTTCACGGTCAGGGGCCACCAACTCGTCCACCTGTTCGTCGAGCCAGACCATCAGGGCGTGGGCCTCGGCCGACACCTGCTCGCTCAGGGCGAAGCGATGATCGCCGCCAGCGGCCACACCGACTTCGAGTTGCACGCGAGAGTCGAAAACCTTGCTGCGATCGCCTTCTACGAGACGGCGGGGTGGACCGTGACCGACCGTCTGATTCGCACCGTCGAGCACGGCATCAGCTACGACGAGCACGTCCTCATCAAGCGTCGCCCGTAACGGCTCGGCAGGCGTTGTGCACCTGGAAGCGCACCTTCCGCAGTGGGCGCGACCGATCAAGTGTGCCGATAGCGGACTCCTTGCGAAGCGTCATCCTCCCGGCGTTGGGTGACGCGAGGCAACGACCACGAAGCTGCCGTCAGGTGACAACCTCGGCTCTCGTCGACGCCCCGATCTGTACCGCTCACCGCAGTTCTTCCTACGTGACTCGATGCGGTCGTGCCGCGTGGTTTGGGTCGTGCAGCGTCACGGCCGGGATCGCAGCACGGCGATCTCGGGCATCTCCTCGGACGAGCCGAAGCCGTGCTCAAACAGCCAGCGGACATTGAGCAGGCATCGCATCGACCACCACGCGCGGATTAGATCCCAGTCGACGTCGATGCCGTAGCCGGCGACGACATCGTCGAGGCGATCCTGGCGTCCGAGCGTGAGGGTGGCGAGATCGAACAGCGCGTCGCCCTGGGACGCCTCGGACCAGTCCGCCCTCGAACACACCGGCTCGAAGCCAGCATCGCAGCAGTTTCAACATGTGCCGGTCAACGACGCGGCGTTCGACCTGGGCCATCAAGGCGTCATGGTCAATGTTGTCGAAACACGCTTTGATGTCGGCATCGAGCAACCACATCCGACCCGCGTTCGCTGCCTGACGGACAGCTTCGAGGGCCTGATGCGCTGAACGTTTCGGGCGGAACCCGAAACTCACCGGTGAGAAATCGGCTTCAAAGATCGGCTCAAGCACAATCTTGGTTGCTGTCATCACCACACGGTCAGCGACAGTAGGAATGCCGAGCGGATGGGTCTTTCCCGCCTTGCCCGGCTCCGGGATGTGAACACGCCGCAACGGCTTGGGCCGATAACGACCGGCTTTCAGCTTGACGGCGAGATCATCGAGGAACACTCGCACCGCTTCGACGCCCCCGGCTTCGATGTCGGCGATCGTCACACCGTCGACCCCAGGAGCGCCTTGATTCGTGGCCACGTCAACCCATGCCCGCCACATCACATCGCTGCGGGCGACCTTGTCGAAGAGGGGCATGAAACCGACGTGTCCGATCCTGCTTGGCACTGCGATACAGCACGCGCTGAAGAGCTCGAACGGAATTTGAAGCCATCGACTTGCCTGACGGTCCTAGCCAAAATCTCGGCACTCATCAGCGTTCCTCTCCACCTCGTCGTGCACCAATGAAGTAGGGGCCCTTCGCTCTGGCCAGGTTGTGTCGTCCTGACCGTCACCACTACTACGACCCCCTCCGACTCCCTGTCGGCTGTCGGCCACTTCCCGGGGTCACCGGTTATAGGCAGACGCGCTCCCGCCCCCGCAGGGTCGGGGCCAAGTAGAGCCTCTCCAGTTCCCCCGATCACTGCAAACTTCGCTTCATGCTGCGGACCGGCCATTTGCTCCACCCCGCTTCGACCCCGGCCTCTCAACCGGACCCGGAGGCTTCACTACCGACCCTGGCGTCTCCCCCGACCGGACTCACACCGGCTGGCCATCGAGAGCTTGCGCTCGCTACATCATGACAACTCCTTTGTAGTCAAGGCCCAGCGAGCTGCTGGACGCACGCGGATCCAGGCTTAGGGCGAGCGGTAGTCGTCGCGATCAAGACCGCCGGACGACGTCGTCGCGGGCGCTATCTCAAGTCGACCAGCACAATCTCCCGCATACTCATCTCGCCGAACCTGACACCGCGCGCTGTGGCCTCGTCGCGCCGTGTCTGGGCGTCGGCGGCGGCCCGATTCAGAGCCTCTTGATCGGACCATGCAGTTCCGACGATCCCCTCACCAGTCGCGCGGTTCATCATATTGCGGAGTCCCCGAAACCCTTCGGACGCCTTGATCCGTGGCACAACGTCGCTCCTGAACAACTCCAGGTTCTCGTCGACCTTTCCGGGATCCATGCTGATCCGCGTGACCATCAGAGCCGAACCTGGTCGCGGTGGTTCCTGGCCGACCTCGGACACCACAAGCTCATAGTTCTCGATCTTCACCTCGCCGCCGATCACCTCGGTGGCCTCCTGACGAAAAGGGGCCAGCACGCTGTCACTGGCATCGCGATCCTCCGCGGTGTCCCACAAGGAGAGAACACCCAACAGACGCCCGGCGCGATCGGCGCTGGCAGTAAGACCTCGATAACCCTTCTGGTCCTTCATTGCGGGGAGCACCTTGTCCTGCAAGAAGCTGATCCCCGCATCGATGTCCTTCGCTCCCGCGAAGTTGACCACCCGCGTGTGCATGGCTCCTCCGATCACTCGTCGTCGAGACGAACGTACACCCATCCTGCGACGTCGAAAAGACCCCCATTCGGGCCCGTGCCGCCCGGTACGGCACCGACACAGCAATGGACTGGGTGGACAGCGTCGACCGGAGTCGCCGTTCACAGCCGACAGTGTGGACTTCACGTCTCGCACCTCTGCGTTCAGGGCCAGCCGGCTCGGTACGCGGCGCGCGAGCGCGACGCAACCCTTGGCTGACCAGGCCGCCACCTGGGAGCGGCCGGTTGCCGCGAGACGGCCCTGACGCGTCTGTAGACATCAGGTAGGTGACGTGCCCGATGCGCGATCCGTGCGGGTCGGCAGCCTGAACCGAGTGGTCGTTCTGTGCCGTGTCGACATGCCGCGCATTATGTGTCCCCGACCAACACTTCGAGGACACCCGCACACTCCTTCCTGCTGAGCGTTCTCGGACGCGCATTCGGCGTCGCCGAGTACCGCCCTCAAGCCGGAAGGGGTACGGCACGCCGGTAACGCTTGGCTCGACTCGCCGTCTTGGTCGAGCGCATCGGTCCAACGATCTAGCATGCGGCTTGACAACAACAGCGACTACTACGAGTAGGTCGCCGGCACGGGAGGCGCACCATGAGCATGAAGGTCGTACTGGAGTTTCAGACCACCGCCGACCAGGTTGACGCCGTGAAGGACTTCTTCAGGTCGCTGCTACCAGACACCCGCGGGTACGAGGGCTTCGAGAGCCTCACCGTGCATCAGAACGACGATGACCCGACGATGTTTCTCGTCTGGGAGCAGTGGGCGAGCCGCCCTCACTATGAGGCATATCTGGCCTGGCGCACCGAAACCGGCGTCCTCGACAAGTTAGTGGCGATGCTCACAGGGCCACCTTCCATCCGATTCTTCAACCACGTCGGCGTCTGACTCCGCGGGCTCAGCCGGCAGATGGACCTTGGTCAGCAGCGGTGGCTGCCATCCAACGTCGGCCTCGCCACGACCGCGTCCTGCAGGGTTCCACAGGCTCACTCCAGCCACCAATCGCGCACCGGTCGTCGACCTCGAAGCGACCATGCGATCGCGCCTGGGGACGACACGATCTCGGCGCGCAACGTCGTTCGGGCAGGACGTCGCCTAGGCCAGCAACGGTCCCTCCCAAGCCGCTCGCGATCTGAGAGCTGTCCGAGTAACACGCTCGGCGCGAGCTTCGCGACGTGCCGCCTATCGTGTCGACGTTCGCGTTATCCACCGGGGGTGCGTTCGGGTTATCCCTCGGTTGGGTTCCGGGGTGAGTTCTAGTCGGTGGCGGCTCGGGTCGTGGTGTCGTGGGGTGGTTGGGGTCGGCGGGTGGGTCGGTAGCTGCGGCCGTCGAGGTGGATGGTGTGGGCGGTGTTGATGAGTCGGTCGAGGATGGATTCGGCGACGACGGGGTTCGGGAATAGCGGATACCAGTCGAGCGGTTGGCGGTTCGATGTGAGGATGAGTGATTGCCCGGCGCGTTCGGTGACGAGTTCGTAGATGTCGTCGGCTTGGTTGGTGGTGAGATCGCGCATGGCGAAGTCGTCGAGGACAAGGACGTCGGGTTTGGCCCATCGGCGCAGCCGTGTCCCCCATGTTCGGTCGGCGTGCCCGCCGGCGAGGTCGGCGAGGAGGCGACTGGTTTTGGTGAACACGGCGGTGTGGCCGTGGCGGCAGGCGTGGTGCGCGAGGGCTTGGGCGAGGTGGGTTTTGCCGACGCCGACTGGGCCGTGGAGGATCACGGCTTGGCCGGCGGTGATGTAGCGGCCGGCGGCGAGGTCGCGGATGTGGGCGGCGGGGATCTTCGGGTTGTAGGTGAAGTCGAAGTCTTCGAGGGTGGCTGGTTGTTCGAGGTGGGCTTGGCGGATCCGCCGGGTGATCGCGGTGGCGTCGCGTCGGGCGATCTCGTCTTCGCAGAGCACTTGGAGGAACTCGAGGTGACCGAGATCACCGGCTCGGGCCTGGGCAAGGCGGGCGTCGAGAGTGTCGAGCATTCCGGACAGTCGTAGGGTGCGCAGTGTTGTCTCGAGCTGATGAGGTCGTGTCATGACGCCACCTCGACATCGCCGTCGAGATCGCTGTCGAGATCGCTGTCGAGATCGCTGTCGACTTCGCGGGCGGGGTGGTCGGGGTCGAAGAGGCGACGGGCGCCGTGGAGATGGGCTGGCGCGAACGGCGGTTCGGGGTTGGCGGTGGTGTCAGTCTCGGTCCCGGCGGCGAGGATGCCTTTGACGGTCCGGTAGGTCGGGTCGCCGACCTCGATGGCGCGCCGGCATGCGGCGTTGACCCGGGTGGCGGCGTGTTTGTCGGCGAGACCGATCACGCCTTGGCATGAGCGCAGGCGATGCAACGCGTTGACGGCCATCAGGTCCTCGACCAGGGCGGCAACATCGGGGCCAAGGAGCCTGTCAAGTTGTTTGTGTAAGCGGACGGGTTGGGTTGGTTACAGGTAGGGGTTGATGCGGTCGGGGTAGGCGAGCATGAGTTGTTCGAGGGCTTGCTTCCAGTTCGTGGTGAC
>JBKJJS010000275.1:0-4478 GCA_046597895.1 Ilumatobacteraceae bacterium | reverse complement strand
ATCGCGGGCGCGCAACGTGCGCACGCTGCTGGTGCAGGTGCTCGATTACGCCGTGGTCCTCGGCCTCGCGGCGGAGAACGTGGCGCGGAAGGTACGACCTGCGAGGGTCCCGCATGTCCAGCGTCGCACGCTCACTCCGCCGGAGATCGGCGCGTTGCTCGCGGCTAGCGACCAGCGCTACAAGGAGGCGATCGCGCTCTGCTACACGCAGGGGTGGCGCATCAGCGAGGCACTCGGGCTCGCTTGGCAGGATCTCGATCTCGACACCGGCGCTGTCAGGTTGAGGCGTGGCGCGACGTACGCCGACGGCGTGGGGATGATCCTGGGACCGACCAAGACGAGAGGGACAGCGGGCCGACAGCTCTTGGGTCCGGCGGTCCTCGGCATGCTGCGTCGCGGCCTGGAGGTGCAGACGTTGGATCGCGCAGTTGCCGGTGGCGAGTGGCCGAGCGTGGTGTACGAGGGAGAGCATCTCGACCTGGTCTTCACAACGCCATCGGGCAAACCCATGTTGAGGCAGCATGTCGACAAGACCATCCGGGCAGCCGCGGTGCAGGCCGGGCTCGACCCGACGGGTCTGGGCACACATGCCGGGCGGCGTTCGGTCGTGACGAGCCTCTACGCCTCGGGTTCGCTCGATCTCGCGGATGTCGCCCGGTTCGTCGGCCACTCGATGTGAGTACCACCCGTGGGTACGTGCAGTACGAAGGCGACCGTCCTCGGCAGGTGAGCGAGAAGGCGCTGGAGCTACTCGACCCGGAGTGGAGCTCAGCGCGGCACGCGAGTGCGTAGGTCCTACAACCGCTGAAGGCGGCGCCAGGTGCGAGACTCGCTTCGTGACGTTCGAAGGATCTTCGTGCCGCTGACGAGTTGGCGTCGGGTGGTCCCCTGGGTGGTGGCTGGTTGCCTTGCGAGTTCGTGCACGTCGTCGGGTCCGACTGGTGGGGTTGGAGCGTTGGTTCCGCCATCGGATTCGACGGGTCCGTCGGGATCGTCGGCTCTGACCGTCGTCTCTCCGGCGTCGTGCGATCTCGTGGGCTGTGTCGGTGAGGGGATTGATACGAGCCGTGGTGCCTACACCGTTGATGTCGAGGATCTGCACTTTCCGCCGGGGCTATTCGGCATTGAGCTCGTCCGGCACTACCGCTCGGATCGTTCGGAGACGGGCTGGTTCGGGCGCGGATGGGCGACCATCTTCGAAACGACGCTGCTGCACGGCGCTGCCGGCTGGGTCGTGAGTGCACCGGCTGGGTTGACGCCGCTGTGGTCCCCGGAAGCACCCAACCTTTGGCGCGTCGCGGGTTCACCCCAGGTGAAGTCTGTGGCGAGTGGTGAGGCGGAGTTCGTGTGGCCATCCGGTGAGGTCTGGTCGTTTGGCGCCGACGGGTCGCTTCGGGCGTTGACGTCGCCCTACGGACAGGAGGTGGCCATCTCCCAGGACGGGCCCGGGAGTGTCACCCTCCGGTCGTCGCAGGGGGTGGACGTCGTCCTCAACTTTGTCGACGAGCTGGTGGACGAGGTTCGCGTCGACGACGGTGGAGATCAACGAGAGGGCAGGTTCACCTATTCGGGCGGCCTTCTCGTCGGTGTCGAGGCACCGGGGCTCAGCCTGCAGTACACGTACAACGCCGGTGGGCAGATCGTGGAGCAGTCGAGCCCGTCAGGGGCGACGAGGATCGACTACTCCTCGGGCGTCGTCTCGCGCCAGGCAACGGCGGCAGGCCTCCGCGTCGCACTGTCGTACGAGGTCGGTGTCACGACTGTGAGTTCCGATCACGTGGTCACCTACGCACATGACGACGAAGGCCGACTCGTTCGGGTTGCCGACGAGGGAAGGGAGGTTCTCCGTCGCCGGTTCGACGATTCGGGCCGGCTCGTCGAGTCGACCGACGCCGTCCTGCCGGGGCCGAACGTGTTGCGTTCGTTGACCCGCAAATATGAGGGCGACCGGTTGGTGAGCGAGACGATCGACGGTGTCACATCGGCGTTCGAGTACGACGAGCAGGGCCGGACGATGGCTGTGACGAGTGGTCCGGAGTCCGTCTCGTTCGAGTATGACGGCGACGCGCCGCTTCCGTCGGTTGTGGTGAGCCCTGGTCGTGGTCGTGACGAGATCGCCGTGGACGAGGGGTTCATCACGAGTGTGGTCGATGCCACCGGGGTGGTGTCGACGACCGGTCGCGACGCTGTGGGGAACCCGATATCCCACTCGAAGGGCGGCGGTGCACCGTGGAGCTATGAGTTCGATTCGGAGGGCAACATCACCTCGACGACGTCGCCGCTTAGGCGAGTCTGGAGGGCGACGTGGGGTCCTCGTTCGACACTCGTACAAGAGATCGATCCGCTTGGTCGGACGTCTTCCTACGTCTACGACAAGGGTCGGCTGATCGAGCAACGCCTGCCGGGTGTTCAACCCTCCATGTTCGGGTATGACGCAGCCGGCCGGCTCCGAACCGAGACATCGCCCGACGGACAGGTGACCCGCTACGACTACGACGACGCCGGGCGCCTGACCGCGACGACCGTCCCTGGTGACCGTGTCTGGCGGTCCACTACTCGACGCGCCGACAGTGGAGGATCGGTGGTGACGGTCACTGCACCGGACGGTTCTTCAGCGGTGTCACAGTTCGACACTGCGGGGCGCGAGATCCAACGCGACGCGGTCGCCGCCGATGGTTCGGTGCAGGAAACCCACCGGCAGACCTACGAGTCGTCGCTGCTCGTCGAGACGACAGTGATCCGTGGTTCGAGCCGGTTCGAGTCACGCAGCAGTCACGACGAACTCGGGAGGTTGGTCACCGTCGCCGAGTCCTTGGACGGCCGGGATCTGGGCTCGACGACCTACGGCTATGACGGCGCGCACCTCGTGCGGGCCAGCAACGGTGACGCTGTCACGACCTACGGCTACGACCCGGCCGGTCGATTGGTGAAGCTCCAAACCGGGCCGGACACGTGGGAGGCGGCGTACGCGTCCGGATCGTTGGTTTCCACCACCCACAACGGTGCCGTCGAACAGGTCGACTACGACAGCGACGGTCGAGCCGTGACGTTCGTCGACTCCTCGGGGACGGCGACGACGTGGAGGTTCGACGACGCTGATCGGCCGCTCACTCGTACCGTTGGCGCATCGAGGGCGGGTTTCGCGTGGTCCGACGCTGATCAGCTCACCACTTATCAGGCCGCGGATGGCAGCCGATGGCACTGGACATACGACCAGCTCGGCCGGCTCCAGACCGTCGAGGAACCAGGCAGCGTGACCACCAGCTACGAGTACGACAGCTCCCAAGTGGTGACAATCCGAACGACGGGCGACGCACACGACCGCGACGACGCCTTCAGTTACGACGCGTTGGGGCGACTGCGGTCCGCCGAGACCGCGAGCGGCAAGTTCGAATACGAGTATGACGCCACCGGACGAGTGGCCTCGATCGACGGTAAGGACGATGAGCGCTGGAGCTATGACGCGGTCGGTCAAGTCGTGGCCGTTGAGACGGGATCGAAGGTCTTCCAGCTCGACTACGACACCGCAGGCCACCTCACCCGGATCGCCGGGGAACGCGACACGCTGCAAGCGACGTGGTCGGACCGAGGCCTGAGTACCGTCGAGGTCACCGATCGGGATCCGCTTGGCCTGACCACCGACGCTGACGGCAGGCTCACGTCGGTGAACTGGGACGACAAGACGGTCGTCGACCTCGACTGGTCAGCGCCGGGCGACCGGCTCGACATCGGTCGACGAGGAACCAACAGGACCGACACCTACGACATCGCCGACGGCACGCTGACTGGTTTCCACACGGACAAGATCGACATCACCAGTTCCCGGCAGGACAACGGATTCCTCCAAGAGCTCCAACTCACGCAGGAAGACTTGAGCGGCGTGATCAGGTTCGATGAGGCGGGGCGACCGGCCACGCTCGTTGGCGACAACGTGACAGCGACGATCGCGTACGACGAACAGCAACGAGTGTTGTCGATCCTCACGACCCGACCCGGACAAGATCCGGACCAGACAACCATCACCTACACCGATGGCCACAGAGAGATCGACGGGGACGGCAAGCTCGTCAAGGCCCTGTTCAACGAGGACGGGAGCCAACGCAGCCCGCTACCGAGCTCGATCGCCAATCCGCTGTCCGCCTCGAGCGACAGCACGGCGCAAGCAGACGGACTGACACCTGGCGTCGCTGAACTCCTCGTCCCGCCGGAACCGAGACCCTTCGAAGCCGTCGAGACCTTGATCCGTCGAGCCACGCCAACGGTCAGCACCCCGATCGGCGTCCGTAATCTGAAGCGTCTCGCCGAGCAGATGATCGTTGCCGAGACAGCCCGACTGGCGCCAACGCTTCGTGTCAACGGCGACCTGTCCGTCCGCCTCCCCGTGATCGATCCCGACAACGGGGACCTCGCTGACTTCAACCCCTTCGTCGACCAGGCGCCCAGCGGGCTCGCCCTCGGGGCGCTCAGCGAACACGACG
>JBKJJS010000079.1:0-3754 GCA_046597895.1 Ilumatobacteraceae bacterium | reverse complement strand
GCTGAACAGAGGCGTGGGCCGAAGGTACGGAGCGATCCATCGCCGCGCTTCGAGGACATCCAGGAATGTGGGAACGGTGGGGAGCACATCCCCATCATGGTCCTGCCTGGATACGCTCGCCGAGTGACAGGCGCATGAGCACCACGGCGCCCCTTGCAGTCTCGTTCGGTGGCGGTGGGCTCTTCGGTATCGCGTACCTGTTGGGTGTGGGGGAAGCCCTGGTGGACGGCGGTGTCCCGTTGGCGCATGTCCCGGCACTCAGCACGTCCGCCGGGACGTGGGCTGCTGGGGCATTGAGCCTCGGGGTACGCTGGCAGGACGCCATCGACATTCTCGGGCCGCAGATCCCGCGGTTGCCGGACCCTCGCTCCGGTCGGCTGCGCTCGTTGGCCGCCGACGTGTTCGGAGAGCGTCGGGCGCCAACGATGCGGGCAGTCGTGTGCACGCTGCCCCGGATGCGCCGACTCGTGCTGAGCGGAGCGGACTACCCGCTCGCCGACCTCGTGGCGGCGTCATCGGCGGTACCCGGACTCCTCGCCCCGCATCGGATCGACGGGAAGCGCTATGTCGATGGAGGCGTGCGATCGATGGTGTCAGCCGACCTCGCCGACGCGGCCGACCACCTCCTCGTACTGGCGCCCATCGCCGGGCCCATGTTCGGCCCCGCCGGCCGCATCGCCGAGCGGGTCCTACGGCGTGAGATGGGTGAGTGGAACAAGGCCAACCCCGATGGGCACCTGTGGCTCATCCGCCCCAATCGCGCCATTGCTGGTTTGGCATGGCGTCCCGGGCAGTTGTTCAGCCTCGATCGGGCGACACGTTGCTACGACCTCGCGTACGCACAGGGGGCGGCGATCCTGTCGCGCTGGGGTGACGCGTACGGCGCGGCGGGTGTGGATCTGAACTGATCTGAGTGCCATCATGCTCACCCGTGCCGCACGACAGGTTACTGAAGGTGGGAATCGTGGGCGCCGGCGGCATGGGGTCGTTCCACGCCAACACTCTGGCGTCGCTTCCCGGTGTCGAGATCGTGATCGTCGCCGATCCCGTCCTCGAGTCAGCGCAACGCGTCGCAGCCTCGGTCGGGGCTCACGCCACCGTTCATCCCGACGAGGTCGCGTCGTCATCAGACCTCGACGGCCTCGTCATTGCTTCGCCAGAACAGACCCATGAAGCGCTGATCCTGGCGGCGATCGCACGCGGCACGAGGATCCTGTGCGAGAAGCCGCTGGCGGTGACGTCGGAGAGCTGCCGGCGCATCGTCGATGCCGAGTCGGCACGCGGCCACCGACTCCTGCAGCTCGGCTTGATGCGGGTGTATGACCCTGCGCATGTCCTACTCGCCGCCGAGTTGCCAGGGCTTGGTGCGGTCCACCACATCCGCTGCGTTCATCGCAACGTCAACGATCCGCGGCGTACGGCATCCAACGTCCTCAATTCCTCGATCGTCCACGACATCCACACGTTGCGATGGCTGGCACCGGGCGAGATTCGCCGAGTGACGGCACTCACGACTCCGAGCCAGGATGAGGTCTCGCATCTGCTCGTCGTGGCGGAATTCGCGGGCGGCGGTTACGGGACGATCGAATTCGCCGAGCACAGCTATGCCTACGAAGTCTCTGTCGAGGTCGAAGCGGAAAGGGGCGGCGTGATGACAGCGCCGAGGATGAGCTCAACACTGCGCCGGGCCGGCCACGTCAGCGTCGAGGTGGGGACGGACTGGTTCGGCCGGTTCGCCGAGGCGTATCGGCTCGAGGTCGCGGCATGGGTGCGGTCGATGGAGGACGCGGCCGCGTCCGGTCCGAGTGCGTGGGACGGTTACGTGGCCCAGTTGGTCGTCGAGGCCGCCGTCGAATCGCTCGTCACCGGGCAGTCCGTCGCCGTGAATGCGCCCGGTGTTCCCGCGTTCTTCGCCAGCCAGTAGCCGCAGTACGCAGTACCCCAGTTCAGGAGCAGTGCGGTCCTGGCGTCGTCTCTCGGATCAGGAGCGCCACCGGAAGTAGCCGAGAGGGCGGCAGGCTGCCGGTCGCCAGGGCATCGAGCAGCATCTCCGCGCTGATCTGCCCGAGCTCCACCGCCGTTTGGGCGACGGTGGTGAGTCGAGGGTTGGCAATACGGGCGAACGGAATGTCGTCGAAGCCGACGATGCCGATGTCGCCCGGGACATCGAGCCCGACCGTGCGGAGTGCATCCATCAGGTTCAGGGCGATCTTGTCGTCGTAACACACCGCCACATCCGGCCGGTCGTGGCTGATCCGCCGGGCGATGGTGAGGAACTCCGACGGCTCGTCACCGGCGGCGTCGTACACCGTGGGCGCCGCCAGTCCCCTCGCACTGAGTGCGGCGGTGAGCGAGTGGAGTCGGATGATTTGCGAGGCGGCCGGCGGCCCGCTCACATACGCCACGCGGCGATACCCGACGTCGTGCAGGTGGTCGACAACTTGTCGCATGCCATCCCGGTCGTCGGCCCGAAGGCAGCCGATCGGGAGATCCGAGCCGAGTTCGGCGAGAGAGAGATGCTCGGAGCCGAGGAACAGCACGGGGCTCGGCGCCGCTGCGTCCCTCACTTCGTCCTGGGGTAGCACGCTCCCCATGAACGTCGCCCCGGCGACGTCGTGGGACGTGAAGACGCGCAGGGAGCGCCGCTCGGCGTTGGGATCGGAGAAGCCGTTAGCAAGAATGACGGAGTAGCCGCTTTCCGCCGCTCGCTGCTGGAAGCCCGTGACGATCTGGCCGTGGACGGGATCGGTGACGTCGGGGGTCATCAGGCCGAACGTCATGCTGTGGCGCCGCACGAGGCTCTGGGCCGCTCTATTCGGTACGTAGCCGAGTTCGTCGGCGATCTGGCGGACCCGGGCGCGGGTGGTGGCGCCGATCTGCGGATCGCCGCTCAGGGATCGACTGACGGTCGCAACGGAGACCGACGCGAGGCGGGCGATATCGCGCAGCGTGACCCGACGAGCGTTCACACGTGGCGTGCGACGGCCGCACGGAACTGCTGTGCCACGCGTTCGATGTCGGCGTCGGTGGACCGGACGTTGAGTCCGAACCCCGAACCGATCCCGGGATCGACGACGCCAATCCCGAGCGTGATCGACCGGGCCAGCAACGCATCGGTGGCCGGGAGCGCGCCCGCGTCGGCGACGTAGTCGGCCACGCTCGCCCCGGCGCCAGCGACCACTCGCTTGTTGAGTAGGTGCTCCATGTTCGAATAGACGTGCCAGCCCGAGTTGGCCAACGTCTTGGTACCGAGGTCGGCGGCGACGGCCGCTGCCGTACGTGCGTCAGGGAGGACCGTGACGAGGTGGGTGGCAACATCGCCAGCTGGATCCACGAGGCGCCGGAAGCTGACGCCGGGAGCAGTGTCGATGGCCGCCCGGAGCGCGTCCTTGTTGTGCCGCAGCGTTTTCAGGATCAGCTCGAGCTTGTCGAGTTGGACGTTCAGCACGGCACCGGAGAGTTCGTTCATTCTGAAGTTGAGTCCGAGGAACGGTCGCCGGCCGATCTCGACGCCATGGCGCAGGGGGAGGTGACCCTGGTCGTGCAGGGCGAAGCAGCGCTCGTAAATCTCGGCGGAATCGGTCACCAACATGCCACCGTCGCCGCAGGAGATGGTCTTGTACTGATTGAAGCTGAAGGCGCCACCGACACCGATCGAGCCGAGCAGTCGGCCGTGATAGCTCCCCCCGAACGCCTGGGCGGCGTCTTCGATCAGCAGGAGCTCATGCCGGCGAGCGATGTCGGCGAGGGCGTC
>JBKJJS010000442.1:0-14863 GCA_046597895.1 Ilumatobacteraceae bacterium | reverse complement strand
GGAAACACCCCGGGTCCCGGGGCCGAGGGCTGCCAGACTTTCGCCGTGAGGACCTTCATCGATTTGAGTCATGACGTGTACGAGGGCATGGTCACCTACCCGGGGCTACCGGCGCCGCGCCTCGGGACCGTGCTGTCGCGCGAGGCGAGCAGGGGCCGGTACGCGGCCGGGGTCGAGTTCGACATCGGGTCGATCGAGATGTGCGCCAATACCGGGACGTACCTGGACACACCCTTCCACCGCTACGCCGACGGCCACGATCTGACCGGGTTGGCGCTGGAGCGTTGCGCCGACCTGCCCGCCTTGGTGGTCACGGCGGGTGGACTGGCGGGCGGGCCGGCCATCCGGGCAGCCGATGTGCCGCAGGACATCGCGGGTCGGGCGGTGCTGTTCCACACCGGCTGGGACCGGCACTGGGGGACGCCGCACTACTTCCGTCAGGACCACCCCTTCGTCGCCGAGGATGCCGTCCGAGCATTGGTCGACGGCGGAGCGACGCTCGTCGGGATCGACTCCCTGAACATCGACTCGACGGCCGGCACCGAGCGCCCAGCCCACACCCTGCTGCTGGCCGCCGGCATCCCGATCGTGGAGCACCTTACGAACCTCGGGACGGTGCCGGCGCATGGCGCCCGATTCACCGCCGCGCCGGTCAAGGTGGCGGGTCTCGGCACGTTTTCGGTGCGGGCCTTCGCGGTGGTTCCGGACCGACCGGCCGTGTGCGAGGTCGTGATCGACGGCGCGGATGTACGGCGCCTGGCCGAGTTCTGGGCGGTAGTACTCGGGGCCCAGGCGCCTCGGATCCGCTCCGACGACTGGGCGACTGTCCACGATCCGCGCCCGGGTGGTGTGACGCTCGCGTTCCAACGGGTGCCCGAGGGAAAGGTGGCCAAGAACCGCGTCCATCTCGATATCTGGTCGGGGGATATCGCGGCCGACACTGCGCGACTGGTGGCGCGCGGGGCGACGGTGGTCGGCGAGTTGGTCGTGGACGAGCAGGGCCGTTTCCAGATAGTTCAGGATCCCGAGGGCAACGAGTTCTGTCTCGTCGGCTGAGCGTGCGCCGACCCGCGGCACGGCCGCGCTGATACCGTCCTCGTCGTGGTGGGGAACGACATCGGAGGGCTCGACGTACCCGGCGTTGACGGTCTCGTCGAGGTGGGCCGAGGGGGGACTGCTGTCGTGTTTCGCGGCACGCAGCGGCGGTTCCGTCGAGATGTCGCGGTGAAAATCCTCGATGTCTCGCTGCGCGACGACCACGATCGTCACCGTTTCGAGCAGGAGTGCGAAGCGGTGGGGTCGCTCTCGGGTCATCCCAACATCGTGACCGTCTACGACGCCGGAACGCTTCCGACGACGCAACACCCGTACATCGTGATGGAGTACCTCCCGATCACCCTGGCGGACCGTCTGATGGGCGATGGGCCGATCCCGTGGGAGGAGGCCGTCCGGATCGGGCTGGCCCTCGCGGGTGCCTTGACGGCCGCCCACGGCGCTGGTGTCATTCACCGGGACGTGAAGCCAGAGAACGTGCTCCTCACGGTCGCCGGCGAACCAAAGCTGAGCGATTTCGGACTCGCCAGGATGAGCGAAACCTCGATGACGATCACGCAGTCCGTGCGAGCGAGTCTGACCCACGCGTCGCCGGAGCTGATCGAGGGCGACACGGTCTCGGTGGGGACGGACATTTACTCACTCGCGTCGACGATCCACCAGCTGATCACCGGGCATCCGCCGTTCGTCACGGGCCGGAACGACTCGCTGCCGGCGATCCTCGGCCGGATCCTGCGCGATCCCCCGGCCTCGCTCGCCGCGTACGGCGTCGCGGCGGCACTCGACGCAACCATCGCCCGCGCCATGAGCAAGAACCCCGCCGATCGCCCGGCCACCATGGCGGACTTCGCATCCGAACTCGTCGCCGCCACCACTCCTGGCACTCACCGGACGGCGGCGATCACCGTCCCGATCCCTGTCCCGACCGACGTGGCGCCGCCAGTCCCGACCGCTCCGACGCCGGCGACATTTGCCCGTCGCCGTCGCGCCGCCCTCGTGGCCTCCATGGTGCTGCTGCTCGGCCTCGCCGCCGGCGCGTTGGCACTCCTCTCGACGCGTGACGGTGGTTCGGCTTCCTCCGACGGTGGGGTCGCCACCACCGCCACCACCACCGAGACCACTGCGCCCCCACCCTTGTCGACGGTACCCGCGCCATCGATGTCCGTCGCCACTGTCCCGATCGTCCTCGCCGCCTCGACGACGATCGCCGCCACGACCACGGCTGCTCCGACCACCACCACTGCTCGGACGACGACCGCTGCTCGGACGACGACCGTTGCACCGAACCGCGCTCCCACGCTCAGCCTGCAGAACCAGACCACCAACGAGAAGTCGTCGGTCAGCGTCTCGGTGGCCGGCTCGGATCAGGACGGCGATCGGCTCACCTACACGGTCAGCGGGCTCCCGAGCGGTCTGCAGGCGTCGGGTGCCACCATCACTGGCAGCGTCCCCAGCTCGGCCCTGTCGCTCACGACGCACAAGGACTCGATCAAGTCCGAGACCTACACGGTGACCGTGAAGGTCTCGGACGGGACGTCGTCGACCACCGAGACGTTCACGTGGACCGTCCGCGACACCTACACGACTATGCCGAACTGGGTGAACCCGGGGGGCGCGTACAAGAACGCCAGCATCTGGTTCTCGGTCACGTACGGCCGACTGTGCGATGAGTTGTCGGGGCCCGACCCGGACGTCATCTACCGCCAATCGAAAGCACCCGGCGCCGTCGTGCAGTGGGGTGACACCGCGCGACTCTGGTACGGCTTCCTGGCTGGCGAGTCGTGCGAGAACGTGTCGCCCGGTTGGCCGTGATCGCCTTTAGCGGAACCTGAGCGCGCCTTCAGGGCCTCATCCGATGATGACTCCACCGAACGGCACGAGCCGGGAGGATCGCCCAAAGGAGTCACCATGAACACCACCACCGCCAGCGCCACCCGCCCCTCCCGCCGCCGGATCATCGGCATGTTCGGTACCGCTCTTGTCGCCACCTTGGCCCTGTCGGGCTTCGCCAACACCCACGCCGCCCCGGCCTGGACATCCGCCTCGGCATCCGGCCGACCCGGAGCGATGACCGTGGCCACGATCTACGTCGGCGACCTCGGCAACAACGGCAACACGAAGTTCACGCTCTACGGGAACACCTCGGTCGTCGTCTACCGCAGCCCCGCCACCTCGGGCACACAAACCATCAACGCTCTGTACGTAGTCCAGAAGTTCGTGAACAACGTGTGGGTAAACGTCAAGCTCTCGCCTGCTCTCGCCGGCACGGTCACCTCCGGCCAGAACCGCGTGAACTTCGTGCCGCCCTACCTGGAGCCCGACGTCGCCCGTGGCTACTTCCGGGTCGTGTACCACTTCAGCTGGGTCGATGCCAACGGGCGCCAGATCGCCGGGAAGTCGGTCATCCCGAACCTGACGAGCGACCACGTGTGTGTCACCAACGTGCGGCTCTGCCGGTCCTATGCCGGGTATGTCCAGACCGGCGGCTACCTCACCGGCCAGTGGTGACCACCAGCCCGCCGCTACAGTCGACATGTGGGGACTGGTCAGAGCCCGTCGTTTCGGTTTGGGATCTTGGGCCCTCTCGAGGTGGACCGAGCGGGTGTCTCCGTGGCGATCGGCGGCCCCAAAGCTCGTGCGGTGCTCTCGCTGCTGGTGCTGGAAGCCGGCCGGGTCGTGTCCGTCGCCCGGCTCATCGAGGGGATCTGGGGTGAGGACCCGCCGAATGGTGTCCAGGCCTCGCTGCAGGTTCACATCTCCAATCTGCGCAAGGTGTTAGGGGATGGCCTTCTCGTCACCCGGGCCCCTGGCTACGTCCTCGATGTCGCACCCGGACAAGTCGACCATCTCCGGTTCGAGGCCGCGGTCCGGGCCGCACGTATCCAGAGGGCTGGGGGCGACGCGGCTGGGGCCCGAGCAGCGCTGGCATCGGCGCTGGCCGACTGGCGAGGCAGCCCGCTCGCCGATGTGCGCGACGCCCCGTTCGTCACCTCGGCCGTTCCCTGGCTCGAGGAGCAGCGAGCCGCCGCCGTCGACGAGCAGATCGAGCTCTCGATCTCACTCGGGGATCATCGCACGATGATTGCCGACGTCGAGGCGGCGTTGGCCGCCACCCCCCACCGCGAGCGCCTGTGGGGCCATCTCATGCTCGCCTTGTACCGCAGCGGTCGCCAGGCCGACGCCCTCGCGGCGTTCCAACGAGCGCGGTCCACCCTGCTCGACGACCTCGGCATCGAACCGGGGCCAGATCTACGGCGGCTCGAAGCGGCGATCCTCGCGCAGAGCGACTCGCTCGACGCGTGGCCGACGACGGTGGCCGTCGACCCCCCAGCCGGTGCCGAGAATGCCGATCTGGCCGCCACCGTGAGCGCCATCACGCGAGGCAACGCCCGCCTGGTGCACGCCGACGGGACCGAGATTGCGCTCGTGCGGCTCACGTCGCTGGGCCGGCATCCGGCCTGCGACGTGGTGCTCAACGATCCGCTCGTGAGCCGCCGCCACGCCGAGATCCGCCCGGCGCTCGGCGGGCACCTGTTCATCGACCTCGGCTCGGCCAACGGCAGTCTCGTCAACGGCGCGGCCGTCGTCCAGCATCTCCTTCAGCCGAACGATCGGGTCACGATCGGGACGTTCGAGCTGGAGTACCTCGCGGACCTCTGAGCCGGACCGATCCTTGGCCGGTCCTTGGCCCGACCTTGGCGGGTGGTTGCAAGGTGATCCTCACCACATCCGTTCCGGATGGGCCAACCAGAGGAGCCACTGCCATGAACCTGTCCCGCCGACTCTCACTCGCCGTCGTCGCCGGCGTCGTCGGCGTCGGCGTCGTCGCCTTCGTCGCCTTCGTCCCCTTCGCCCACGCTGACGCGGCGCCGGTGCCCTCGGCCTGCAGCATGTACGCCTCGCCGACCGGTTCTGATTCCAACCCCGGTACCCAGAGCCGGCCATTCCTGACCTTCCAGAAGTTGGCTGACAACCTCTCGTCGGGTGTGGTCGGGTGCCTGACCGGTGGGGTCTACTCGCTGCCCGAGGTCGAAGCGGCGCGTGGGGGTACCGTCCCCCTCGTCAACCTGACGAAGGGCGGAACCGCCGCCTCCCCGGCGACCATGCGCAACGCGCCAGGAGCGGATGTCCGCATCGTCGGGCGGATCGTGGCGAAGCCCTCCGCGGCCAACCTCGTGATCGCCGGCCTCACGCTTGACGGCGGGCCGACCCTCAATGACGAAGCGTCGTCTCTCACGGTGCTCGCCGATGGTGTGCGCCTGATCGGCAACACGATCACGGCGCCGACCCGCAATTGCGTGTCCATCGGCTCGTACGGAAGCAACGTGGTCGTCGTCAACAACGTCGTCGTCGAAGGGAACCGCATCCACCACTGCGGTGACGACAAGGGTTGGGGCCGGCCCCGCAGCGGTACGCCCCACAATCAGGAGCATGGCGTCTACGTCGAAGGCGCCCGATCCACCGTGATCCAGCACAACATCATCGACCACAACGACTCGCGCGGGGTGCAGTTGTTCACCGACGCCGACGGCACGATCGTGCGCAACAACATCATCGACGCGAACGCCGTTGCCATCAACCTGGGCGGATGGGCCGGCAAGGACGACCGAGGCACTCCGTTCGGCTGGGGCAAGGCCGAGAGCAACGTCATCCGCGACAACATCATCACGAACAGCTCCCGGGTGGCGTTCGAAGTCAACTGGGATGGCGTGACGGCACCGTCGGGCTCGTCCGTCAACGTCGTGACGGCGAACTGCGTGTTCGGGGCGAACCCGGATCGCATCCTCGACTCGCGAGCGGGGCTGGCCTACGACGCCACCAACGTGTGGGTCGATCCACAGTTCAACAACCAGCCGGCGGGTGACTACCGGTTGAAGGCCGTCAGCGGGTGTATCGGCAAGGGCGTGCGCCCCGCGGTGGCGGCCATCGTCCCGGTCACCGTGTCACGTACCTCCGTCACGGCGAACGCGGTGCTCAGCCCCCACCGGATGACCGCGATTTACAGCCTGCGGGTTCGCCTGTGCTCCAACTCGACGTGCACGGGAACGTTCTCGACGTGGAAGTCGTCAACCGAGGCGTCGGCCGTCGACGTGCTCGATGTGACGGTCTCCCGGACGATCTCCGGTCTTGTCGCTGGCCGGTCGTATCAGGCCCAGTGGGTGGCCCGCCAGGCTCTGCTCCCGATGACGAACTCGGCGGCCGTCGTGGTGAGCGCGGCGCTTGTCGTGACGACCGCCCGCTGATCCTGTGCCTGGTCAGACCGTGCGGACGAGCAGGGCGTCGCCCTGGCCGCCACCACCGCACAGGGCGACGGCGCCGAGACCACCGCCGCGGCGCCGTAGCTCGTGGAGGATGGTGAGCGCGAGGCGATTGCCACTCATGCCGATGGGATGGCCGAGCGCAATAGCCCCGCCGTTCACGTTGACGAGTTCGTCGGTGATACCGAGCTCGGCCATGGACGCCAGGCCGACGGCGGCGAACGCCTCGTTGATCTCGAACAGGTCGATGTCGCCGACGCTCTGGCCGGCGCGGCTCAACGCCTTCAGGATGGCCCGGCTCGGCTGGTGCAGCAGCGAGGCGTCGTCCGGCCCGGCCACCATCCCGTAGCCCACGACCTCGCCGAGCGGCTGCACGCCACGGGCTTCGGCAGCCTTTTTCGACATCAGGACGACAGCTGAACCGCCATCGCTGAGTTGGGAGGCGTTGCCGGCGGTGATCGTGCCGTTCTTGTCGAAGGCCGGCTTGAGGGCGCCGAGCGACTCGGCCGTTGTCCCGGGGCGGACGCCCTCGTCCGTCTCGAACAGGAGCGGATCGCCCTTGCGCTGCGGGATCGAGACAGGGGCGATCTCGTCGGCCAGGCGACCGTCCTTGATGGCGTTGGCGGCGCGCTCGTGGGACGTCGCAGCCAGGTTGTCCTGGGCGTCACGCCCGATGCGGCCGGCCGTGTACTTCTCGGTACTCGTCCCCATGAGGCAGGCGTCGAACGCGCACCACAGCCCGTCTTTGATGATCGCGTCGGCGAGTTCGGTGTTGCCGTAGCGGAACCCGCCGCGGGCACCGGCGGCGATGTACGGGGCGTTCGTCATGCTCTCCATGCCTCCGGCCACCACGATGTCGGCGTCTCCGGCCTGGATCATCTGATCGGCCAGGTAGATCGTGTTGAGGCCCGAGAGGCAGACCTTGTTCACATTTACCGCTGGCACGCGCATGGGGATGCCGGCCTTCACGGCGGCCTGGCGCGATGGCACCTGGCCTTGTCCGGCCATGATGACCTGCCCCATGAGGACGTGCTCGACCTCGTCGGGGGCCACACCGGCACGTTCGAGCGCGGCTGCGATGGCGAAGCCGCCGAGGTCGGCAGCGGAGAACGATGCGAGGGCGCCACTCAGTTTCCCGATGGGAGTGCGGGCGCCGGCGATGATGTACGAGCCGGGCATGGCCCCAAAGTTAGTACCGGAGTTCGAGATTCCCGTCAGCCGGGTCATCCAAACGGCCGAGCGTGACGAACAGCAGTCGGCAACCACGAACAAGGGGATCTGCGACATGTCCGACACCAGCCTGGAACACCGTGCACTCGATGGTTCGATCGAGTGGGATGACCTTCACATCGAGACCAAGAAGGTGCTCTCTCGCCGCGGCCTGATGAAGGTCTCGTTGTTCGGGGCCTTCACGCTTGTCGTTGCGGCGTGCGGTGACGACAAGAACGACTCGGCACCCACCACCACGGCCACGCCCGCCACGCCAACCACGGGAGCCGGGACCAAGAGCCTGTATGAACGACTTGGTGGCAACCCGGCGATCACCGCAGTCATCGCCGACTTCGTGGACAACCAGGTGGTGCCGGACGCCCGCATCAACGGGTTCTTCGGCACGACGGACCTCACTCGTCTGAAGGTGCTGCTCGTGGAGTTCACGGCCAACGCGACAGGAGGACCGGAGAAGTACACCGGTCGGGATATGAAGACGACACACGCTGGTCTGAAGATCACCGTGGCCGACTTCAACGCGCTCGTCGAGGACTTGGCGAAGTCCCTCACCGTGTTCAAGGTGCCAGCGCAGGAGCAAGGTGAACTGGTCGCAGCGTTGGCACCGCTTCAGCCCGACATCGTCGAGGCCTGAGCACGTCCCGCGCTCGTTACAAGGGCGACCGCACGGCGGACTGGTTCGACCACGAACCTTGACCGTGGGCGTTGACCGCAGCGACGCGGAACACATGCGGGACGCCGGATGGCAGTCCGGTCACGACCGCGGTCCGGGTGGCGGAGACGGCGTCTGGGAACGTCGTCCAAGTCGAGGTGGAGGTCGGCCGGTACTGGATGACGTAATCGGTCACCGCGGACCCATTCGTCGAGGTCGGGGCTCGCCAGGACAGTCTGGCCTGCCCGACGCCGGCCGTGACGACCGGTGTCGACGGTGCCTTCGGTGCGCCCGCCGTGGCCGTGGCGAGGTCGGACCACGCGCCGTTGCCGGCCCGGTTGTGGGCAGCCACGTGGAACTCATACGTGGTGGCGTCGAGGAGGCCGGTCACGGTACGGGATCGTGACGTGGAGACCGGGTGGGCGAATGGGATCCAATCAAGGGCGCCGACGACGCGGAATTCGATCAGGTAGTTGGTGATCGGGGCGCCGTTGGTGGTCGTCGGTGGCAGCCAGGAGAGGGCGATCGCCTTCACCCGCGGAGTACCGACAAGGGCTCGCGGCTCGCTCGGGACGGCCGGGACTTGGAGAGGGGCCGACGGGGTAGAGAACGGTCCTTGGCCACGGGCGTTGACGGCCGCGACGGCGACCTCGTACGTGGCACTAGGGGTGAGACCGGTGACCGTGGCGGCGCGGACGGTCGACACTGCGTCGGCGAGTAGCGACCAGGTGGGAGCGCCAACGACTCGGTACCTGATCACGTAGTCCCTCACGGGAGATCCGTTCGTGGACGATGGCGAGCGCCATGTGACCCGCAGCGACTCCTCACCGGCGGTGGCGCTCGGGCGACGAGGGGCAAGTGGTGTCCCAGGGATCGTCCTGAAGGGGATCGACGGCACCCCAGAACCTTCAAAACTGTCCGCTGTCACTCGAAACTCGTAGGTGCTGCCGTTCGTGAGGGCGAACACCGTGGCCCTCCTGGCCGAAGCTGGCGCGGCGGCTCCGACCGACCACCAGAAGTCTCCGACGATGCGGTACTCCACGTCGTAGGCGAGCACGGCTTGCTTCAATGTGGCGGGTGGCTGCCACGTCACCACGACGGCGCCCGATCGGGGCGCGGCGGCGACGGCTTGGGGTTCGCTCGGCGTCACGAGTGGGCGTGGTGGGCCGACGTGCAGTTCGACGGCACCGCTGGCGCCGTCGAGGCCGTCGATGGCCACCCAGAACACCGTCCCGGCGGTGCCCGGGAACTCCACCGACGTGTCGTCCGATTCGTCCTCGTCGTCAGAGTCCGCGACAAGCGAAAGTGTGTTGACCGAGTCGCCCGTATAGACCGCGACCACGGTGTCGAAGTACGAAGCGCTCGTCGACAGTCTCACCGTCCCCGTCGTTGGCATGGTGAATGTCCACCACGCCGAGCGACCGTATGACGAGCCCCGGTGGTCCGGCTCGCCGTCCTCGCGAGTCGCCGAGAGCGTGGTGCCGGTGAGCGGGCTCGGGCCCGACAGCGACAGGACCGTTGCCAAGGCGAAGTCGTCGTTGACGGGCGGTGGCGGGGCGGGCGGAGTGAAGGTCAACTTCACGTAGCCGCTGGCGGCTGGAGCGCTGTCGACCGCAACGTGATAGGTCGTTCCCGCCGTCGCCGTGAAGGTCAGGAGGCTGTTGGTACCAACACCAGCGTTGTCGTCGGAGGCCACAAGTGTCGAGGTGTCGACGGCGATGCCCGTGTACACCGCGAGCGCGGTGTCGACACTCGAGCCGTCGGTCGTCAGCGTCATCGGACCGGTCTCCGTGGTCGTGAACTGCCACCAGACGGACTGTCCGCCCACGACACCGGCGTGGTCCGGTTCGCCCGCTTCCTGTGTCGCCTGAAGATTCGTTCCATCGACGAAGCCTGATGCCGCCGTCGTCAACTCCTGCGACGCAAGATCAGCCATTGGCATCTCCAAGGCGGCGGCAAACGCGTCATTCGCCGGTGGACCCGGTTGTGAGTACAGAAGCCGGTTGGGCGTATTTCTCCCGGCATTGCTGACGACGTCTCCCGTGGCGTTCCTGAGCAACCGGGCTGTGATGGTTTCGCCGTCGAGCCCGAGCTGGTCGGCCCACATGACGGCGATCGCCCCGGTGACGTGAGGGGCGGCAAGCGACGTTCCGTCGTGGAGGCCGGACGCCGTGGTGGACTCGTTCGTGGCCGACAGGATGTCGACCCCCGGGGCGAACACGTCGACGCACGGTCCATAGCTCGACCAGCCGGGAGAGAAGTCGGTCTCGCTCACCGCGGCAACGGTGATGGCCCCGGTGACGCGCGCTGGTGAACCGCCGCACGCATTTCTTCCTTCGTTCCCGGCAGCCGCGACGGCCACGATCCCGTCGGCAATGACCGCCCGCACACCGTCGTCGATGGCGTTGCTCGTTGGCCCACCGAAGCTCATATTGAGCACCGCAGGCGTTCCATCGACATGGTCGCCCAGTACCCAGTCGAGGGCGGTGGTGATGTTGGACACGCTGCTGTTGTCGTCGCAATCGAACACTCGAACAGGTACGAGCGACACGGCTTTGGCGACCCCATACGTGGCACCTCCGACGGTGGACGCCACGCCGGTGCCGTGGCCATCGCAGTCGTCGGTTCCGTGTCCGTCGATGACGGCGGTGAACCCGGCGAGCACACGGCCCCCGAACTCGACGTGGTCGGCGCGGATCCCGGTGTCCATCACGTAGACGGTGAGCCCGACCGCAGTGTTCGGGTACTCGTAGCCGCCCGAGACAGGCAGGTGACGTTGGTCGATCCGGTCGAGACCCCACGGTGGCGAGCCCTGCGTGGTGATGGCCTCCACGGAGCCGGCCACGGGCGACGGTGGCTCGCTCAACCGCAGCCTGGCATCGGGCTCGACGACCGACACCCGTCGGTCGGCGCGCAGCGCGGCGATCGCGGTCGGCCGCCCGTCCACGACTGCTCCCGGGAAGACGTGCTCGAGGTTGTCCACGACGACGATCCCGAGCTTGTTGGCCAAGTCGGCGGCGACCGCCGCGGCGTTGGTCCCGTCCACGAACTTCACGATGTAGCGCGCCGAGGGTGCCGCCACGGCGCCGGGGGCCAGGATGACCTGGCCGGATGCCGCGAACGCCAGGGTCACCAGGATCGCGCACCAACGAGTGCTGTGGCGACGGCTCATGCGAGCGTGCCAACGCCCGTGCACGCGAAGTGTGCTCTCTGACATGGCCAAAACTCCCTGATCACTCCGAACGTACGCCCCGCGACGGTCGCCGGGCGAGCCTTACGCGTCGACTGGCTCGGCGATGACGGTGATCGTCGTGCCGTTCGTCGACTTCGTACCCGGGCAGGTGCCACCGCGGCTCTCGCCGTTGCACACCCAGAGCGTGAACGTCGTGGTGCCCGCTCCGAAGGCGCGGAAGGTAAGTGTGTTGGGCGGGGTGTCGATCGGGAAGCATTCACCGAGGTCGAGGTCCGAGAGACCTGGGCCGCTCCCCGAGGTGAGCCCGGACCGCACCGGGCAGAACTGGTCGGCCGTCAGACCGGCGACTTCGACGGCGTAGGTGAACGAGTGCTTCACACCGTCGGCCGGGATGGTGAACGTGGATGAGCCGGACTCGCTCGTGAACGACGTGATGCGGAACTCGCCGGCGATCGTGGTGGTCGTGACCCCGATTGTCGTGGCCGGGGCGAGTGACAGATCGGGGCGACCGACCGGGGTTGCGGTCGCGTCGATGACCGCTTGGAGGGCGATGCGAGCGCTCTCGCTGCGGTACTTGCCGGTGACCTGTAACGACGTGCCGTCGTATGTGAGCGTCCCCTCAGTGAGGTGTTCCTGCATGGCCAGGAGCAAGGTGACTGCGCTGTCGACGGCTGCTCCGCTGTCGGGGCTCGTGCCGATCTTCGTCTCGAACGCGTCGTCGGTGAGGGTCGTGAACGAACCGAGTGCACCACGAAGGGCCACCTCATCGGACCGGCTGGCGGCTCCACTGACGCGTGCCGTACCGGCGGCGGTGTCGAAGCTCACCGTGAAGGCATAGGCCGACACCGCGCTGGTGGTGACGGCCGCGCTGGTGGCGCTGGCCGTGTTGGTCGCGGCGTCTGTCGTCGTCTCCGTAGGGTTTTCGGTGCCGGCGGTGGTGGTCGCGGTGACGGTGTCATCTCCCCCGCCCGACTGGCTGATCACCCACGTGAGGCCGGCGATCACGAGGGCGGCGATGGCGGCGAATCCGGCGAGGGCGGGCCAGCGCCGCTTGGCGCGTGCGACCTGGCGGCGCGGCAGGGGCGTGAGGGGTGCGGCGGCAAGGACGGCCGTTGGCGCCTCGGCCGAGCGCGGTCGGGTGATGGCGCCGGTGGCCTCACCGGCGCTCTTGGCGGCGGCCAGTAGCTGCTGGGAGAACACGGTTGCGGTCACCGGCCGCCGGGTTGGGTCCTTGGCCATTCCGGCCAGGATCACGGCCTCGACAGGTGCTGGCACGCCGTGGTCGGCGAGCGCCGGCGGCGACTCACCCACGATGCGCTCGATGAGCGGCCCGATGGCGTCGTCCGCTGCCGTAAACGGCGGAGTGCCCGTCAGCGCCTCGTGGAGCGTCGAGGCGAGTGAGTAGATGTCCGACCGCTCGTCGACCGCTTTGCCCTGCAGAAGTTCGGGGGCGGCGTGGGCGATACTGGCGGCCGCGGCGTATTGGACGAGCCCGAAGTCTGTGAGCTTCGGCACATCGCCCGGGGCCATCAGGATGTTTCCGGGGTTGACATCGCGGTGCAGAAGCCCTTGGGCGTGGGCGGCGGCCAACGCCGATGACGCCTCGGTGCCGAGCGCCACCGCCTCCTGCCAGCGCAATGCCCCACGCTGCGCAATGAGGTCAGCGAGGCTCGACGGCAGGAATTCCATGACGAGGTACGGATGCCCCTCGGCGGTCAGCCCGGCATCGTGGACGGTGACGATGTTCGGGTGGCTGTCTAGCGACGCAATGATCCGGCACTCGCGCTCGAATCGGTCGAGGGGGACTGGACCCTGCAGCGTTGAGTCGAGGATTTTGACGGCCACGGTGCGCTTCGTAGCCGGTTGGGTGGCTCGATAGACCGCTGACGACCGCCCGCGCGCGATGGCCTCGAGATCCGTGACACCAGGAACCAGTTCCTCCTCCAAGGGTCCAAACGGTACTCAGTCCATCGTTCCAAGGGTCGCCACCCCTACCGACGGGTAACCTCGGGCGATGGAGCACATCCGCGACGCCATCCTCGCAGGGGCCTCGGGTGACGAACTCGGCGCCTTGGCGATTCCCGAGAGCTACCGCGCCGCCGTCGTACGGCGAGACGAGGTGGGCATGTTCGAGGGACTGGCCTCGTCCGAGAAAGATCCGCGGTTGTCCATCCACGTCCAGAACGTGGCGACGCCGGAACTAGCTCCGGATGAGGCGTACGTGGCCGTCATGGCGAGTTCCATCAACTTCAACACCGTCTGGACCAGCATTTTCGAACCGGTGTCGACCTTTGGATTTCTCGACAGGCTGGGTCGCGAGAGCATCTGGGGCAAGCGCCATGCGCTGCCATACCACGTGATCGGGTCGGATGCGTCGGGGGTGGTCCTGCGGGTTGGTTCGGCCGTGCGGAACTGGCGTCCCGGTGACAAGGTGACGATCCACTGCAACTACGTGGACGACCAGGACGCGTCATCTCACGACGACTCGATGCTGGCGGCGAACCAGCGCATCTGGGGGTTTGAGACAAACTTCGGTGGCCTGGCGGACCTCACGATCGCCAAGGCCAACCAACTGATGCCGAAACCGACCCACCTCACGTGGGAGGAGTCAGCGGTCAACGCCCTGTGCAACTCCACGAGCTACCGGATGCTGGTATCGGACAACGCTGCTCGCATGAAACAAGGCGACATCGTCCTCATTTGGGGAGCCACTGGCGGCATCGGGGGATACGGCGTTCAGTACGTGCTCAACGGCGGCGGGATCCCCGTCGGTGTGGTGTCGTCGCCGGAGAAGGCTCAGCTGCTCAAGGAGATGGGCTGCGAGGCCGTCATCGATCGCAAGGCCGAGGGCTACCAGTTCTGGAAGGACGAGTTCCACCAGGACGAGAGCGAATGGCGCCGGTTCGGCAAACGCATCCGCGAGTTGGTGGGCGACGATCCGGACATCGTGTTCGAGCATCCAGGTCGCCAGACGATGGGTGCGTCGACATTCGTGTGCAAGCGAGGTGGCACCGTGGTCACCTGTGCCGCCACCTCCGGGTACATGGTGGAGTTCGATAACCGGCACTTCTGGATGAAGCTGAAGAGGCTCGTGGCATCACATTTCGCCAACTACCAGGAGGCCTGGCAGGCCAATCGCCTCGTGGATATGGGTCGCATCCAGCCGATGCTCTCGGAGGTGTACCCCCTCGAGGAGACGGGTACCGCAGCGTTGAGAATCCACCACAACGAGCACGAGGGAAAGCTGGGCATCCTCTGTCTGGCGCCGCACGAGGGACTCGGTATCGACGACCCCGCCAAGCGGGCCCGCATCGGCGAAGACAAGATCACACTGTTCCGCGGTCGCTGACGGAGATCAAAGTGGACGCCGAGCCGCCCGAGTTGGCGCCTCGACATCTCGCCCGAGCGACCGACGGCGCCCCCGCCCGATCGCCCCCGGTTCTGGCGCGCAATCCACAGGGCAGGGCCTGTGGATTGTCG
>JBKJJS010000427.1:0-5185 GCA_046597895.1 Ilumatobacteraceae bacterium | reverse complement strand
CTAACCTGGCCAGCGTTGTGCATCGAGTGACCTGGCTCGCAAGACTGGCGCTGACCATCGCCGCGGCGTCGGTCGGTCTCGCCGCCGTCGTCGCCGGGATCGTTCCGCATGTCGTGGAGATCCTCCACGCCCACGACGAGGAGTCGATCGAGCTACCGGCGTTCGCGTCCCTGGCGCAGGAGTCGGCGGTGTACGACGCGTCAGGTGCGCAGATCGCTCGCTTCCGCCTCGAGCACATCGAGGAGGTGACGCTCGATCAGGTCCCCGAAGACGTCATTGCGGCGATCCTCGCCGTCGAGGACCGCGTGTACTGGAACCACAAGGGCGTGAACCTGCGCAGCCTGGTGCGGGCCATTCTCTCGAACGTGTCATCGGGGAGTGCGGGTCAGGGCGCTTCGACGGTGACGCAGCAGGTCGTGAAGAACGAGTTTCTGGGCGGCTTCCCGCGGGACGCCCGGTACAAGGTGTTGCAGGCCAGGTACGCCGTCCTGCTCGAAAAGACGATGTCGAAGCGCCAGATCCTCGAGCGCTACGTGAACACGATCTACTTCGGCAACAACGCCTACGGCATTGCGGCGGCTGCGGAGGCGTACTTCGGGAAGTCGATCGAGCGGCTCACGCTCACCGAGGGGGCGTTCCTCGCCGGCATGATCCGTTCACCGAACGGCTACGACCCGATCCGCAAACCGGAGCGCTCCCGCAACCGGTTCAAAGTCGTGATGACCCGCCTCGCCGAGGAAGACCTCCTGAGCGACCCGAGCGCCGAGTACCTCGGTGAGACCTGGCCCCTACCCGAGATCGTGAAAACGCGGCCAGGCACGTCGTTCCCGCCGACGTACTTCACATCGGCGATCCGGGACTTCCTGCTCGAGGGCTCGGACATCCTCGGTGACACGCCCCAGGAGCGGTACAACCTGCTGTATCGCGGTGGTCTGGCCGTGCACACGACCCAGGATCCGCAGTTGCAGGTGTTGGCCGAGCGGGCCCGCTTGGAGAAACTTCCGGCGAACAGCGCTGGCTTCGACACCGCGCTCGTGTCGCTTGACTCCAAGACGGGCGCCATTCGAGCGATGGTGGGTGGCGGGGGGTTCCGCCCCGGCCAGGACGAGATCAATATGGCGTTGCGGCCCCGCCAGACCGGCTCGAGCATCAAGATTTTCATCTTGGCCGCCGCCATCCAAGCCGGCGCGCTGGCGGAGGACGTCATCGACGGCACACGCGGCTGCCTACTGCCGAACCCCGGCAATCCGTCGGAGCCGTTCAAGATCGACGGAGGAGTAGCTGGCAAGATCGGCACTTTGGAGGAAGCGACATGGCGTTCCTTCAACTGTGCGTTCGCCCGGCTCTCGCAGATCGTCGGCCTCAACCGTGTGGTCGACACTGCCACCCGGATGGGGGTGAGGAGCCCCCTGGATGCGTTCGCCAGCTTTGCAACCGGGGCCAACGAGATCACCCCCCTCGACATGGCCTCGGGAGCCCAAACGATCGCCAACCGCGGCATGCACCACGAGCCGTATTACGTGGATCGCGTCGTGCGCATCGCGACCGGTCAAGAGTTGTACCGCCACTACGACCCCGGCACCCGCGTGTTGGACCCAGCGGCGGCGGACGCAGTGACGAGCATTCTGAAGGGCGTCCTCACGCGAGGTACCGCGGCCAAGCTCGGTGGGCTCGATGATGGCTTACGGCCGTCGGCGGGCAAGACGGGAACGCAGGAGAACAACACCAATGCTTGGTTCGTGGGCTACACCCCCCAGCTGACCACTTCCGTCTGGGTCGGCAACCCTCGTGGCTACGTACCGATGGTCAACATCCCGGAGTTCGTAGAGGCGGGAGTGAAGAAGGTGCAGGGGAGCACGTTCCCCGCCCAGATTTGGAAGGCGTTTATGGAGCCGGCCCACGTCGGACTCCCCATCGAGGACTGGCCGGCGCCCGGCACGCCGAGCCGCAAGCCGCTGCGCTTGTACTTGCCCGGTAACGAGTGCCTGGCCCAGTTGATCGGGCCGAACGGCAAGCCCGTGCCGACGACGAAGGTCCCGAAGAAGACCACGACGACTACCACTGGCCCCGACGGGAGTGGGCCCACTACGACGTTCTTCCGGATCAGCTACGAGGAGGTCGACTCCGGCACCACGGTTCCGGCGAACGTGCTCGACCCGAAGTGGCCGCTGCCGATGGCGGCGACTGACCTCATCATCTACCCGTGTGAGGTCGGCATTCCGAAGCCACCGAAGCCACCGAAGGTGGCGACCACGACGACGGGCGAGACCACCACGACCGTAGATGGGTCGACAACCTCGGTGGTTGGCACGACGAGTCTGCCCACGACAACTGGCCAGCCGACTACCACCTTGCCCGCCGGGTCGACTACAACCGTGACTGTTCCTCCCACGACAGGCGGCTGATACGACGAATGAGCGATCTCGAGAACCTCTACGCCGTCCAGGTACTCGATTCGACCGTCGATCAACTCGTGTACAAGCGCAGCCACCTCGAGGAGCGCGCTGCGCTCGTCGCTGCCCGCAAGCAGGTTGCGGCGTCTCGTGTCGCGCTGGCGGACAATGCACATCGGCAGGCCGCGCTCGACACCCGCTACAGCGAGCTCGAAGGGCACTCGAAGGAGTTGGAGACCCGACGGTCCCGGCTCGAGGCACAACTGCGCACAATCGTGGTGACGCGCGAGGCGGAGGCGTTGCAGCGGGAGATCGCCCGGCTGACAGCGGAGCGCGAGACGGCCGACGAGGAGGGCCTCGGGGTGCTCGACGAGATGGAACTGTTGGAGACACAGGCCACCAGCCTCATGGTCGAGGTCGGAGGAGGCGAGGCAGCCGAGCGGGCGGTCGCCGAGGCGCTCATCGTCGCCGAGGCCGAGGTGGATGCCCACATGGCCGATGTTCGGGTCCGGCGGGCCGCGAACGTGGCCACCGTCCCCGCCGCTCTCGTGGCGCGCTACGACGAAATGCGTCCGGTCTTCAAGGGCGTGGCGGTGGCCCGGCTGGAGGGTTCGAATTGTTCTGGGTGCCATCTCAACTTGTCACGGGTGGAACTCGAAGGGGTGTGGGCGGCCGCCGCCGGAAGTGGGATTGCCGAATGCCCCCAATGCGCCCGCTTGCTCGTGAAGTAGGGGCGGGCGTGGCACTTAAGCTGGGCGGGTCATGCTGTTCTGGTTCGTCGGCACCGCGGTGGTCTCCGTGTGGTTGGTGTTCCACGATCCCCGCTTCGACTATCGGTTTCTCATCATCGGCGCGCTCGCCCCGGACATCATCGATGGGCTCTTCGGCGGCGCGCGGGTGTTGCATAGTGTCGCCGGCGGCGTCGGCCTCCTGGTCGTGGTGATGCTGGCGACCATCGGGCGGCGACCGGTTCGGCGGCGGCTACTGGCCCTGCCCATCGGAGTACTCCTGCACCTTGTGTTCGATGGCGCGTTTACCAACACGACCGTCTTCTGGTGGCCGTTCTCCGGGGGTGGCTTCGACGATGCGCCGTTGCCATCGTGGGACCGGGGCACCATCAGCATCGTGCTCGAAGTGGCGGGCCTGGCGATGTGCTGGTGGGCGGTCCGTGTCTTCGGTTTGACGGATCGAGAGCGGCGGCGGCAGTTCTGGCGCACGGGGGTGCTCGAACCGTGTTGATCCTCGTCCGGCATGGGCGCACAGCGGCCAACGCCCAGGGTTTGTTGCAGGGTCGCCTCGACCTGTCACTGGACGATGTCGGGCTGTTGCAGGCCCGCAACCTGGGCTGGGCCCTGAGCGGCGCCACCCGGCTGATCGCCAGCCCCCTACTGCGGGCCCGGGAGACGGCCGCGATGATCGGTCCAGTCGTCGAGATCGACGAACGTTGGGTGGAGCTCGACTACGGCCGGTACGACGGTCGGCCGCAGTCGGATCTCGCTCCCGAGGACTGGGCCCGATGGCGCGAGGATCCGACATTCGCCGTAGAGGGAGGCGAATCGTTGGCGTCTCTGCTCGCTCGTGTGCAACCAGCGCTCGAGGAACTCGTGGCGTCGGCCCGTCACGAGACCGTCGTCGTGGTCAGTCACGTGTCGCCGATCAAGGCGGCGATTGCCTGGGCACTGGGCGTCGGCGTGGAGATCTCGTGGCGCTGTCAGCTCGACCAGGCGTCGATCAGCCGGGTGATGATCGGACCGCGGGGGCCGTCCCTGAAGACCTTCAACGAGACAGGTCATCTCGAGATCGAGCTGCCCCACCAAATTCCGTGACGGCACCAGATTCCGAGACGGCGACCGTGCCGGTTCCCTGGACCAACCGAGTGCCTTCGTCATCATCGGCCCAGACCTCGACGTCGACTTCGCACTCGGCGCCGGCTGAGTTGGAGCGCCGCACCGCAGTCACCCGTCCAGCGGCGAGGAGTGTGCGGCCTCTGAGGAACGGGCTGCGCAACTGGATGGCCACCGACACGATTCGACCGTCGTCGCCGACCCAGTCCCGCAGCATCGTCTGGATGTACGAGAACGTGAGCGGCGCCATGGCGAATGCGGCGGGGAAGCCCTCGTGACGGGCCACATCGTCATCCATGTGATGGCCGGCGATCTCGTAGTTGACGGCGGCGAAACGGCTCCACACCTCAAACGTGCCACCGCGACTGAGCGGTGGTATGAGGTCTCCGGGCTGGAGGCGGGCGACGTCGATCATCGATATCTCAGCAGGATGATGCGCGAGGTCCGCAGGAGATTGTCATGCTGGTTCACCCAACGGTCCTGCGTGGTGGTGGACAGCATCAGGCCGAGACGGCCCTCGCGCTCGCTGTACTCCGTCAGGGACGTGGTCGACCGCACGACATCGCCCGGACGCATGCGTGTTGGCGTGTACTCGACCTCCATCCCGACGATGATGTTGGCCCTGGTGGGTGGGTCTGGCAGGCCGAGTTCTGGTTCGGGCCATGGCCGACCGCCGTGCACGAGGCTGTCCGGTCGAGGCTCGGCGGTCATCCATGCGAACGGATTGAAGTCCTCCGGTGCCACGAGGCCGCCGAATGGGGTCGTGGCGGCGTAGGCGTCGTCCCAGAACAGTGGGGGAGCGAGGGCCGGGTAGTAGACGGCCATGGCCCACCGGCGGATCTCGTTCGCCGAGATGGGGAATGAGGTCAGCCACCGGAACTCCTGGCCTACCGCCGCCCGCTATGGTCGAGTCGTGGCTGGCCTGCTTCGTGACGAGCGCTCGCTGCT
>JBKJJS010000426.1:0-4444 GCA_046597895.1 Ilumatobacteraceae bacterium | reverse complement strand
ATCGCGGCCCGGGCGAACTGCTTGGGGAGCACACCTTTCAACGACGGGTTCTCGGCCTCGATCAGGTCCATCGCGTGGTCGATGAGTACCCCGGCGGTTGGCTGCTTGGCCCGGTCCTGGAGGTAGGGCCACCGCGCTTCGGTTGGGACCCAGAACACGTTTTCCGACAGGTACTCGTCACGGGATTCGATGATCTCGTGGCGACGGTCCGGGTTCTTGACATAGTAATCGCTCTCGGAATCGGTGGTCGCGGTTTCGAGGAAGCGTCGGCGGTCCTCGAAGGCGTCCGACACGTACTTGAGGAACACCAGGCCCAACACGACGTGCTTGTACTCGCCGGCCTTTAGGTTGCCGCGCATCTTGTCCGCCGTGTCTGTCGACGTTCGGTCTGTTCGAGCGTCCTCGACTTGGTGTTACTCGGTGCCTTCTTCGGCTTCGCCATCTGCCCCTTCGGGCGCCAGGGTAGATGGCGGCGCCCCAGCGCGAGGCGCTGACCCCGTTGGGGTGTCAGCTGCCATGGCGATCTGCCCACCGGCGGCCACGACACGCAGGATGAGCCCATCACGTTGTCGGCCGGCCGGAGGGGCGCCCGACTCCCGCGTCGATCAGCAGTTGGCAAGAGCGTTGAGGGCAGCGCAGATCTGTCGTCGCCCACCTACGCCGAGTTGACCGAGCCGTGTCGTGAGGACCGATTTGGGGACTGCGGCGAGGTTGTCGAACGCGGCCACGCTGTCGTGGTCGATGCCCTCGTCGGGCCCGACACGAATGCAAGTCGGAATGTCTCGTATGGTGCTCGTCACTGGTGCAACGACAATGTTGTTGAGCACCGGGATGACCTCGTCACGGGAAACGATGAGTACGGGGCGGCGTTTGTGATTCGGGGTTTCCATCAGCCATATCTCGGCCTGGGCTACCACGGCTCCGCCTCTGTCATTGCAATGGCGCTGGCCATCGCGAGTTCATCGTCCACGGGTGTTTGGGGCTGTTCACGGTACGACGCGGCGATGGATGCGCCGACACGAGCGCGCCGCACCGACTCGGCGAGGTCGTGGACTCCTCGCCGGATCACGGCCGAGCGGTTCTCGGCGACGCCGCTGACGACGAGTTCGTCGATCAGCGCCAGTTCATCGTCGGTGAAACGGGTCGGCACTGGTGTTGTCATACCAATCAGTATACGCAATGTAGAACATGGTAACGAGGTCGGGATCGGCAACCGTCACCAGGTCCCAACTTCCACGCAGGACCTCACCTTTGCCGCCTGAGTCTCAGCACGGATGCGGGAAACTACGTGACACCCCTCGCGTACCCTGATGGCATGGTTCCTGAGCGGTTCATGATCGAGCGGGGCGAGTTCAACCGGTCACCGTTCGTACGCGTGAGGGAGGCGATGTGAGCGACAAGAGTTCGATCGAGTGGACGGAGGCAACGTGGAACCCCACGACCGGCTGCGATCAAACCTCACCCGGTTGTGATCACTGCTATGCGTTGGCTCTGTCCAAGCGCTTGAAGGCGATGGGGGTCGAGAAGTACCAGAACGACGGCGATCTACGTACGAGCGGCCCCGGGTTCCGGCTCACCGTGCACGAGGACGTACTCGACGTTCCGTTCTCCTGGCGGCAACCGAGAGTGGTGTTCGTCAATTCAATGGGGTGCGGCTCTTCTGAAGGGAGCTGTGAGCGGGTCTTTCGTTGGTGTTGAGGTGTTCAGCGGCGTGTAGCAGGCGGTGATCCTGTGGCGGTATCCACCATCAGGATGTTCTGGTTCCTCATTCTGTGATGTGTCCGCTAACAGAATGAGGGGTGTCATGATGACTGTGTTGGCTCGACGAGACCGTCCCCGGGTGCTGCCTGGCTCGCTCATCACGCTGCGGCGCAAGTGCGGCAAGCCCGGCTGTCGGTGCGCGACCGGATCGCCGCACGAGACGCCAGCGTTGTCCTACAGCGTGGACGGGCGCACCAAGATGCTCACTCTGGCCGCTGAGGAGGTTCCCGCGGTGGCCGCCGCGGTCGCCCGCTACCGCCAGGCGGTAAAGGCGCTTCAAGCCGAGGCCCGGGTCGAGCTGGCCGAGCTGGTGGCCCGGGTCGAGGCCCGTCGGGGCAGCAGCCGGTGATGAGCAAGCGGCCAGCGACGACGGCTATGGCTCCTCGCGCCCCATGTTCGACACGGTGGTGGCGTTCCTGGACGGCGACGAGGCGGCGGGCATGGAGCATGCCGAGCTGGAGGACCAGTTGCAGGAACGCAGCCGCCAGCTGTTCTGTCGCCTGTTCCAGGACCACCTTGATCGTCGAGCCCAGCGCGAGCAGCGCCTCGAGATGGTGTGCGACGCCGGCGGGGTCCACCGGCCCAACGTGGAGACCGGTCATCGTCGTGGGCTGGCCACCGTGTTCGGCGAGATCGCGGTGACCCGCCTCGCCTACCGGCATCGGGGCCGACCCAACCTGCATCCCACCGACGCGGCGTTGAACCTGCCCGACGAGAAGCATTCCCACGGGCTTCGCCGCCTGGCCGCCGTCGAGGGCTCGCGAGGCTCCTTCGACGACGCCATCGACGCCATCGAGCGCGCTGTGGGCCAGCACGTCGCCAAGCGCCAGGTCGAAGCACTCGTGCGGCGAGCTGCCGTCGATGTCGACGAGTTCTACGCCAACATCGTCCGGTTACCCGCCGACGGCGACGTACTGGTGATCTCGGTGGACGGCAAGGGCATCGTCATGCGGCCCGACTCGCTGCGCCCCGCCACCGAGCGAGCCGCCGCGGCCGCCACCACCAAACTCAAGACACGCTTGTCCAAAGGCGAACAACCCAACCGCAAACGCCTCGCCACCGTCGGCGCCGTCTACGACCTCGCACCGGTGCCCCGCCAACCCAGCGACGTGCTCGCCTCCAACAGCACCGACCACCCGCCACCGGCGCCCAAGGCCAAGACCAAGTGGGTGACGGCCAGCATCGCCGACAACGCCGCCCACGTCGTGGGAGCCATCTTCGAAGAAGCCCAACGGCGAGACCCCCACCACCGACGCCGCTGGGTGGCCCTGGTCGACGGCAACCAGCACCAGATCGACCGCATCCACGCCGAGGCCGCCCAACGCAACATCGACGTGACCGTCGTGGTCGATTTCATCCACGTGCTCGAGTACCTGTGGGGCGCAGCGTGGTGCTTCTTCTCCGAGGGCGACCCCGCCGCCGAGCACTGGACCCACGACCGCGCCCTAGCAGTGCTCAACGGCAACGCCACCGACGTCGCCGCCGGCATCCGCCGACGAGCCACCGCCACCCGCCTCGCCACAACCAAGCGGCGCAAAGCCGACCTGTGCGCCAACTACCTCCTCAACAAAGCCCCCTACCTCGACTACCCCACCGCCCTCGCCGCCGGATGGCCCATCGCCACCGGCGTGATCGAAGGAGCCTGCCGCCACCTCGTCAAAGACCGCATGGACATCACCGGCGCACGATGGGGACTCGACGGCGCCGAAGCCGTCCTCAAACTCCGAGCCATACGCACCAACGGCGACTTCAACGACTACTGGCGCTTCCACCTCAACCACCAGCGACACCAACTACACGACAACCGCTACCTCAACAGCACCATCCCCCAAGCAGCGTGACGCACCTTCAGAAGAGCCGCACCCGAATCAGATCGGCGTTCTCATCTCAGGTCAGATGTCGCCGTAGGCACGTGTTTCGGCTGCGGCTCCGGGGTGGGTGACCGCTCCTTTGCCGGCGGGTCCGACGTTGTTGGCATAGCGCCAGAGTGCCCCCGATCCGCAATCGTGTGTTCTGGGTGTCCAGCGCTCTCGACGTACCGTCAGGGTCTGTTCGTCGAGGCGAACGTTGATGGTGCCCGCGGTAGTGTCGATGTCGATGATGTCGCCGTCTTCGATGAGGGCGATTGGGCCGCCAACGGCTGCTTCCGGGCCAATGTGGCCGACGCAGAGGCCTCGTGTTGCCCCGGAGAAGCGGCCATCGGTGATGAGCGCAACCTGGTCACCCATGCCTTGCCCGTAGATCGCGGAGGTGGTGGAGAGCATTTCTCGCATGCCGGGGCCACCGCGTGGGCCTTCGTAGCGAATGACGAGCACTTGGCCGGGTTCGTAGCGCTGTTCGATGACGGCGGCGAAGGCGTCTTCCTCACGGTCGAACACCCGGGCCGGCCCACTGAAGGCGAGAGTGTTCAGCCCGGCGACTTTGACGATGGCGCCTTCGGGGGCGAGGTTGCCGGAGAGCCCGACGAGCCCTCCAGTGAGCGAGAGGGGTCGTGTCGTCGGGTGGACAACGTCTTGGTTGGCTGGGAGGCGGATGTGTGCCAGGTTCTCGGCGAGTGTGTGTCCGGTCACGGTGAGGCAGTCTCCGTGGAGGTAGCCGCCATCGAGGAGCGCTCGTAACACGATCGGTACACCGCCGATGTCGTGGACGTCCTTGGCAAGGTAGCGTCCTCCGGGCTTGAGGT
>JBKJJS010000152.1:0-12370 GCA_046597895.1 Ilumatobacteraceae bacterium | reverse complement strand
ATGCAATCTTGAGAAGTGTTGACTTACCGCAGCCGGAGGGTCCGACCACCGTGACGAACTCACCGTCGCGGACGTCGAAGGTGACGTTCGACAGCGCGGCCGTTCCATCGGCGAACGTCTTCGTCACGTTGACGAATGACAGGGCGGGAAGTTTGGGAAGGCCGCTGGGTTCGGCGGCCGTGGCAGACACCTCGTGCACCACCGAGAGGTTAGTACGCTCCGGTCACGACGCTAGGAGGTTGCCGTGGAACACGGTGTGTTCATGTTCGGTGCAGTCGAGATGGATGACGCGGGCGCCGGACCGCCCGCCCCGACCGACCGCCGGTACAACCAGAAGGAGATGTGGTCCGCGGCCATGCGGATGCTTGACATGGGCGTCGCCGCCGAGCGCCTCGGGTTCGATGTGTTCCAACTGACGGAGCACCACTTTCAACACGAGGGCTACGAAGTCATCCCCAACGGCATCCTCTTCGGGGTGGCGTTGGCGGAGCGCACCTCTCGAATCAAGATCGGGGCGATGTTCCACATCGTGCCGCAGTGGCACCCGCTGCGTTTCGCCGAGGACTTCTCCACCTTGCACAACCTCTCGGGCGGCCGCGGCGTTCTCGGTGTGGGCCGCGGCACCGTACCCCGCGAGGCCCAGGCCCTCGGCGGTCGGGTCGGCTCGTTCGACAATCCTGATCAGGCCGAGGCGGACCGCATCAACCGTGAAATCATGGACGAGGCGATGGACGTCATCATGGTGGCCCTCGAGAACGAGTCCTTCTCGTATCACGGTAGGCACTTCGACTTTCCGCCTCCCGGAATCCCCGATCGCGGCGGCTTCGTGGAGGAGCTCACGCTCGTCCCTCGGCCGCTTTACCCGTACGACACCTGGCAGGCCATCACGTCGCCGCCGACTCTTCAGCACGTACCGGAACGAGGTTTCGGTGGCGTGTTCTGGCTCATGCACCATGAGTTCATCAAGCAACGCTGGACTCGGTACGGCGAGGTCTACGAACAATTCCACGGACCGCTGGCAGCAGGGGAGAAGCGCAATCTCGTGCTCAATATCTGCATCGAAGACACCCATGAGGAGGCATGGCGTTCGGCGCGTACCGGCCACGACGAGTACTGGAAGTTTCTCGGACCGTACGGTTGGTCCAAGGGTTACATGGGCACTGACGGCAAGCCGGCGCCATCTGGGCTGATCCCGACGCTCGAGGAATCGGTCGACCAGAAAGTGTGGGTCATCGGCTCACCGGAAGAGGTGGCGGCCGGAATTGCCGAGTACCAGGAGGCGCTGTCGCTGAAGCACCTGACCATTTTCCCCCACTTCCCGGGCGACACCTATGACAAAGCCGAGTTGCAGATGCAGCGCTATGCCGAGGAAGTGCGCCCCCTCCTTGACTGACGGTCCGGACGGCCGTCAGGTGAATCCAGGTGAATCCCGGTGAATCCCGGTGAATCGTCAGGCGGAGAGATCGGCGGAGACGACGCGGCCCTGGTGAATCACGATGCGGCCGGCAGGTTGCATCGCTACGGCCTCACGGATCGACGCAGCGGGGATCGCCACCAACTCTGCCGGTGCCCCGGGCGATACGTGCACCGGGTCGGCACCGAGTGCTCGCCGCACGGCGTGGCTGACGGACTCGTAGGCATCCGTCGGCAGGTAGTGCCCCGCCATCACCATGAGCGCTGCGGTCTCCAGCGGGTCGCCTTTGCCCACGAGGTTGAACGGGTCCTGGAGGTTGTCGGCGCCCGCGGCCACGTTCACACCCGCCCGTCGCAACGCGGGCAGCGCGGTGAGCCCACGCGGCGTTGAGACCGGATGGTCGCGGCCCTGAAGGTAGAGATTCGTCTGGGGCAGTGTGATGACCGAGATTTCGGCCGCCGCCACGAGTTCGGCCACCTTGGCTTGCGTGTGCTCATCCTGGACGCCAAGGCTCACGCAGTGGCTCGCCGCCACCTGATACGGGAAACCCGACGAGATGACCCGCTTCGCCAGATCGCGAAGGGCGAGTGCTCGGGGGTTGAGCGTCTCGTCGGTATGAAGGTCGATGGCTCGACCGTGGTCGGCGGCGATGACGATGAAGTGTTCGGTGGCATCGTCGGGGTCGTCGTCAAGGTGCGGGCACCCACCGACGATGTCGGCTCCAGCGTCGAGAGCGGCCCGTAGCAGTGCCCGATTCTCGGAGCCGGCGACCCCTGTGACGGGCCAACCGGTGAGCGCCACGATCTGCAAGTCGCATTCCGCCGAGACTCGGCGGTGAACCTCGGCGAGCGCCTCGACGGACTTCAGGCCGTTGTCGGCCGTGGTGTCGGCGTGGGTGCGGATGAGCGTGCATCCATTGCGAATGAGGAGCCGCACGGCGCGTTCAGCACGTTCGACGGTGTCGGCCACGGTGATGAGGTGTCGATTGGCCTCCATGGCCACGATGGCGCCCATGAGATCGCCGCTTGGGTTGTCGATCTGTTCAGCCAGGAACGCCTTGTCAAGGTGGGCATGCGGCTCGGCGAGGGCGGGGAGCAACAACATGCCGGCGAGGTCGAGCACGGTGTCGCTGACCTCGGGCCCACCGGCGCCGACTGACACGATCCGACCATCGGCGATGCGGATGTTGGTGACGGAGCCGTCGGCCATCGTGGCGGCAAAGAGGTAGAGACTCACGCCCGTTTCCTGGGGGCACGGCGCTTCGGCGCCACCGTCGCAAGTTCAGCGAGCCACACGGCGGGCGATGCATCGCTCGGCATGCGCCAATCTCCTCGTGGTGACAGCGCCACGGAGCCGACCTTCGGGCCGTCCGGCATTGACGAGCGCTTGAACTGCTGGCTGAAGAAGCGGCGAAGGAACACCTCCAACCATCGGGCGATTTCGGCTCCGTCGTACACGCCGGCAAAGGCATGGCTGGCGAGGAAGTACACCTTCGCCGGACGGGCGCCGTAGCGCACGACATGGAAGAGGAAGAAGTCGTGGAGGATGTAGGGGCCGACCGTGTCCTCGGTGCGTTGAGCGAGTCGGCCACCCTTCAAGGGGAGCAGTTCCGGGGTGATGGGCGTATCCACGATGTCGTGCAGGATCCGACTCGTTTCGTCGGCAAACACATCGTCGGCCGCCCACGCCACGAGGTATCGAACAAGCGTCTTCGGAACACCGGCGTTGACGTGGTACATCGACATGTGATCGCCATTGAAGGTCATCCAGCCGAGCGCTGCTTCGCTGAGATCACCCGTTCCGACGACGAAACCCCCGGTTTCGTTGGCCATGTCCATCAGGACCTGCGTCCGCTCGCGCGCCTGGGCGTTCTCGTAGACCACGTTCTCGTCGTCCGGATCGTGTCCGATGTCCACGAAGTGGCTCGACACCGCGGCGCCGATGGGGATTTCACGCGCCGTGGTATTCAGGGCTCGCATGAGACCGATGGCATTGGTGTAGGTGCGATCGGTGGTGCCGAAGCCCGGCATGGTGATGCACACGATGCCAGCGCGGTCGAGACCGAGCGCGTCGAAGGCGCGGGCGGTGACGAGCAACGCCAACGTCGAGTCGAGGCCGCCGCTGAGGCCGAGCGTGACGGTGCGCGCACCCGTGTGGCGCAGTCGCTTGGCGAGGCCCGTTGCCTGGATGGCGAAGATCTCCTCGCAATGGCGGCTGCGCTCCTCGGGATCGTCGGGTACGAACGGGGATCGGTCGACACGACGACGCAGGTCGGCCGGTTCAGCCCCGCTGGCCGGGAGGCCGACGATGACAGTGCGCGTCGCGGGGGCATGGGAGTTGGCGAAACTGGAGTTCGTCACCCGCTCGTGGGCCAACTTCGCGAGATCGATGTCGGCGACGGCCACCTGAGCGTCGAAGCGGAAGCGCTCCGTCTCGGCCAGAACCGTGCCGTTCTCGACAATCAACGAGTGGCCGCCGAACACGACGTCCATGCTGCTCTCACCCGGGCCCGACCCCGCGTAGAGATACGCCGCCAGGCAGCGGGCGGATTGTTGGCGGACCAGGTCCGATCGGTAGGCCGCCTTGCCCAGCAACTCGGGTGACGCGCTGGGGTTGGCCAGGATCATGGCGCCAGCGAGGGCCAGCGGACCGCTGGGTGGCTCGACGGCCCACAGGTCCTCGCAGATCTCGATGCCGAGCACGAACCCCGGTTGGCCCAGATCAAAGAGCAGGTCCGTTCCGAACGGGATCCCCGCGTGCTCCGCCGGGAGTCGGCGGTCGACCGCCCGGGTGAACCAGCGATCCTCATAGAACTCTCCCCGGTTCGGGAGATACTGCTTGGGGACGATGCCTCTGATCCGGCCCCCGGCGACGAGGGCGGCGGCGTTGTACAGGCGCCCGTCGGCGCTGCGAACGGGCAACCCGACGACGGCGGCGACGTGGGGGAGATCGGTCAGGTTGGTGGCGAGCCGCTCCAACGCCGTCCAGGCCGCCCCGAGGAGCAGTTCTTGGGCGAACAGGTCACCAGCGCTGTATCCCGTGAGACCGAGTTCCGGGGTCACGACGAGCGCCGCCCCGAGGTCGGCCGCTCGACGCACGACGGCTTCGAGAGCCGCCCGGTTCGCCTCGACATCGCCCACGACGACCTCTGGGGTGGCCACGGCGACGCGAACAAGCCCGAGGCTGCGCCGGCTGAGAAGTCCGCTCGTCACAACCCCCACGATAGGGCGACAGCGTCACGCGGTGCTCATGGAGCGCTCATGGCGACCCGGTCCCGCCGCCAGCCCCTCACATACCAGAGCATGCCGAGACCCGCGCACGCGGGTCAGCCGCCCCGGCGAGAACCCCGCCTGCCTCGACCACGATGGCGTGAGCATGGCCCAATGCCCCGGTGTCGTACGGGCCGATCCGCTCCACCTGGTGTCCCCGGTCGGCCAACCCTGTCGACCACTCGCCCGGGGTGTTGCCCTCCACAACCACCGTAGGTCGACCACCGGTCCAGGTGTCGAAGCCGGTGACGGGCCCCCTGAGCACCCAGCGTCCGGCCGCCACCGCAGCCCCGGGGCTTTCGCGGTTGGCGAACAAGCGGGCGGCCAACTGCAACAGAATCTGCGGCTGGCCATCGCCGCCCATGGTGCCGAACACGGCAGCGAGTGCGCCGTCCGGACCGGTGGCCATGGCTGGCGACAGCGTGTGCGGTGGGCGTCGGCCGGGGCCGAGTTCGGCCGGATGTCCCGGTTCGAGGGAGAAGCCCATGCCCCGGTTGTGGAGGTTGATCCCGGTGCGAGGCTCGATGAGCCATGACCCGAAGCCCGAGGCGTTGGACTGGATGAGCGAGACCCCCATCCGGTCCTGATCGACAGTGCACAGGTATGTCGTGTCGCCGGTGGCAGCCGGGACGGGAAAGCCACTGGCGGAACCGGTGATGGACCGACGCAGGGGGTCGAGCCGCGATGCCGCGAGGAGCGCTGGCCCATCGGCACCCTCGAATAACACGGCCGGACGGTCGCGCCCGGCGGCCACGGACGCCTCGATCAGGAGGTGGGCCCACTCCGGATCGTCAGGATCGGCAGGAAGATCAAGGCCAGCGGCCATGATCGCTGAGGCGAGCGTGAGGTAACCTTGACTATTCGGCGGCGCCGTCCACAGCGTGTGACCCCACACCTCGGCACGGAGCGGTTCGACCCAATTGGCCTGGCGCCGCTCGAGATCGGCAGCGGTGTACCAACCCTGGCCAAGTTCGAAGAGCCCCTCGCCGAATGCCCCCTCGTAGTACGCCCCTCGCCCGCTCGAGGCGATGGCCCGCAGCGTCCGGGCCACTCCTGGGCGGCGTACGAGCACGCCCGGACGAGTGGCCTGAGAAACCAGCTCGTGGAGCGCCTCGCGTCCGCGGGCGTCGATGTTGGAGAGGGACCCGACAAGGAGAGGGGACGCTGGGAACCCGTGCTCGGCGAGTGCGATGGCGGGGGTGAATAGCGTGGCGAGAGGGAGCCGGGCGTACCGCTCGTGAAGGGCGACCCACCCGTCGACGCACCCGGGGATGGTGACGGAGCGGATGTCGTGCCGGAACGGCATGACGTGATGGCCGTCGGCCCGGAGGGCGTCGGCATCGGCACCGCTGCCGGCCCGACCGGAGGCGTTGAGCACCGCCGGGGCGCCCGCACCGGGGAAACCGCCATCGTGGACGATGGCGAAGAGGTCGCCTCCCATCCCGCACAGGTGGGGTGCTGTCACGGCGATCGCGGCGTTGGTAGCGATGGCCGCATCGACGGCGTTCCCGCCGTGCGTGAACATCGCCATGCCGGCCTGGGCGGCGAGCTGGTCGGCGCTACACACCATGGCTCCACGAGCTCGGACGCTGGAGTAGGGAGCCGTCAACATGTCGTGACCTCATCATGAGAACTAGGGGGTGTCGAGACTGGTCCGTACCTCGGAGTGCGGCCGGTGATGGCCCCCCAACGGCGGGTTCCGTACTCGAAGTGCCACCACTCGCAGTGCAGGACCACGAAACCAGAGCTACGCATCGTGCCGTAGAGCAGTCGTCGGAGCTCGCGTGCCGGACCTGGCTCGGGCTCCAGGCTGTTGGTGGCGGCGAGTGAGGTGAAGTCATCGAAGCCGGTTCCGAGCGCGAGCGGTGTCCCGTCGAGGGTGAGCGTGAGGTCGACGGTGCCGCCGGTGAGGTGAGGCGGCGGGGTGGCCGGGTTGGCGATCGGTTCGGCCACGTACCCCGGCGGCAGCCCGGGTTCACCATACGCGGCGTCATACAGCTCCGCCTGCAGCGCCAGCGGACGCCAGGCGTCGAACACCGCCAGCCCGAGCCGGCCCGCAAGCGCGTCGGCGGCGTGGCCCAGGCGATCCATCGCTTCGGCCCGCAACCATGTCGTGGGGAGCGCGTGGTCCCAACCAGCGTGCCAATAGTTCGACAGCACCCGGATTCGCCGATGTGAGACCGGCACGAGCGGCTCCGGGTCCGGGTGTGTCACCAAGGGAGAGGCAGGATCGACGAGTGGCGGCAAGGGGGGCGCATCGCTCACGGCGAACCCCACCGCGGCCACGTGCTCGGCGGCATCACCCGTGAAGCAGGGCCGAAGGAAGCGCTGCGGCCCTTGGCCAGCGGGGCCGCTCATACCCGGGCGAAGCCGTTGGGGATGATGTTCACACTCGACGGGATCACCATCGGCGACTGTAGCCCCAGTGTCGCGAATGCCAGATGCTCGGTCGGCCTGGTGCGGAGGGGTCACGCCGAATCGACCGAGAACCCGTCAGAGGCGGGGGAGCGCAATGGCGTCGATGCCACCCTCGCCGAGGAGGGCCACCAAGAGGGACGCGGCGACCTGCTGGCGTTCACCGACACGTGTCACGGCAACAACGAAGCGGGCGCCTGGCGGAACGTGTTTGCGGCCCCCACGTTCGCTCGACAGCAGCCGGGCGGCCCTTGCCGGGGTCAATCGTTCGTAAGGGCCGCACCCACAGAGCGCGGCAGCGCGCATCGGCCGGTGCGCCACGTCCTCGATGACCCGGTCGAGGGCGTCCGCCCCGATCACGGCGATGACATGCGTGGCTGATGAAGAGATCACCGGCTCGTGGTCCGCCGGGGCTTTCACGACCTTGCCGCGGGACCCGTCGGCTTCCACGACGAGCAGGTCGATGCGGCCGTCGAGGAACCGCTCGTCGAACGCCTCAGGCGCTAGTCCGACCAGCTTGTCGCCCTGGCGGCCGCCATGAAGGAAGTCGTCTACCCCCTCGATCTGCCACGCGCCGACGCGAGTCGTGGTACCCGCCACCGATCGCCACCCCCGCGCTCTCCCGGCTTGGTGAAGGGCGAGCATGAGTGTCGTCTTGCCTCCTCCGCCGACCAACGCGAGATGGGCTGGGGGAACGATGGCCAGGCGTTCGATCAGCTCTGCGCCGAGATCCACGTCAGCACCGCCTCAAGCACGCCACCACCAACGGCCAACGCCTTGTCCGAGATCTCGTCACATCTGGTGTCCAATCGCGGGTCGATGTCTCCAATCTTGAGACCGACCTGCACAGTCACTGAATCATTGATGAGACCACGGACCCGTCCGTCGAACGATGCCGTGATGCCGACACCTCCGATCTGACCGACTACCTGCCCGGCCGTCACGGCATCGCCGATGGCGACGTACCAGCGCACGACTCCGTCAACGGGCGCCCGCAAGACCCGGTCGCCCCCTCGGCCACCGATCTCGCCTGGTTCGCCGGTGTTCGGCAGTGCCCCGCCGGTCCACATGACGCGGCCGAGCCGGTGGCCGCGCGCAGTTTCGACCACGGCATGGCAATCGAGCCCGGCGGTGAAGCCCGGCCCGAGGCCGATCACCAGCGGCGCATCATCGAGAGCGGTATCAAGATTACGTTTAGCCAGGCGGGCGTCAATCACGACGCTGTGTCCACAATTCGACAAGGTGGAGTCAACCACCACCGGCACCAGCCCAGTGGCTGCGACCGCGGCCGCATCGTCGAGGCTGGAGACGCGTCGGCCCACCATGCCCTCGATCGACACCTGCTCCTCGTGCACCGCGCTCGAGAGCGCGACCTGGCGGCGGATCGTCAATGGCTCCGCGAGTTCGAGAACGACGACCGGAAACCCGCAGCGATGCAGTCGCCATGCCACCCCTGTGCCGATGTCGCCGCCGCCACGGATGACGACGAGGTGGTGGGCGAACAGCATCGGCTAGGTCGCCTCTCGCCGGAGCGCGACGATCTGGGCGAGGATGCTCAGGGCGATTTCCTCGGGCGTCTCGGCGTTGAGTTCAACCCCGATCGGTGACTGGATTCGGTCGAGTTGACTCGCCTCGACACCTCGGGACGCCAGCTCTGTGCGGGTTACTTCCCAGCGTCGGGAGCTACCCATGACACCAATCGATCGGGCGGGGGAGGCGAGGAGCAGCGGTAGCTGTTCCAGGTCGAGACCCATGTTCCGTGTCACGACGACGACATGGGTGTACTCAGTCACGGGAATGCGAAGTAGGGCTTCGGACAACGGTCCCGACACCCGAACATCGGCGAGAGGCACCGCCTCCTCCGTCACGTGGTCGGAGCGGTCGTCGAAGGCCACGACCCTGAAGCCCAACCAGTGGGCTAATTCGACGACGGCCCGCCCGACGTGACCACATCCGACGACGAACAACGTGGGGGTAGGCATGTAGGGCTCCAGGTAGAGGTGAACCGACCCGCCGCACACGCCGGGGTCGCCGTGACGGGGATTGACGAGGTCGTAGTCAACGAGCCGCGGGAGCCCATCGGCGAGGGACGCAACTGCTTCGCGGATCACTCGGGCTTCCATCTCACCGCCACCGATGGTGCCGAGTGTGTGCCCATCGGCAAAGACGAGCATCTTCGAGCCGGCGTGACGGGGCACCGAGCGACTGGTGTCGATCACCGTCGCCAGTACGACCGCCTCACCGGCGTCGATCGCCGCGAGTAGCGCGCCGATCAGGGGAGCGTCCACAGCCGCCGCGCTTCTTCTGCGACGCGGACCCGAGCCCGTTCGGTATCCAAATTTATCACGGTTCCGTCACGAACTCGCCACGATCCGTTGACCATTACGCTCTGTACGTGCTTTCCGGTGCGCCACAGTACGAGTTGGTCGTAGAGGTTATGGACGCCCAGTGGTGTCGGCAGCGACGAGATGTCGATCAATTGCAGGTCGGCGGCGTACCCCGGGGCGAGGCGGCCGATCCGGCCCGCAAGTCCCAGCGCGTCGGCGCCGCCGAGGGTCGCCATTCGGAACACTGTGTGAGCGGGCATCACCTGGGGGTCGCACAGCCGAGCCTTGTGGATGAGGAACGCCCCCCGCATGACTTGGAACATGTCGTTGAGATAGCCGTCCGATCCCAGTCCGAGCGGGGCTCCGGCCTCGAGAAGCTCCGGGATCGGGGCAATGCCGCCGCCCACTTCGCAGTTGGACAGCGGCATGTGCGTCAGTTTCACGCCCCGCTCGGCGATGATTGCTCGCTCTCGGTCCGACAGTTGTACGCACTGCGACGCTTGGAACCGCGGCCCGGCCACTCCGAGTGAGTCGTAGAGCTCGAGCGTGCGCTGTCCATACCGCTCGAGGCAACGCTCGCCCTCGTGCATGCCTTCGTTGACATGGGCGTGCAGCAGCACATCGAGGTCTTCGGCCAGGCCGAACGCAGTAGCGATGAACGCGGGAGGGCATGTGAACGTGGTGTGGATCGACATCAGCCCTGTGACGAGGGCCGCCGGGCCATCGATGCGGCCGGCGGCGATCATGGCTGCGTTCTCGTCGAGGCCCCGTCGGCCGTTGTCGACGCTCACCCGTTCCGTGGCCTCGAAGCTCAGTATTCCCCGCAACCCGGTTCGCTGGACGACTTCGCGCTGCGCAAGCAGGACCCCTGGAAGCGCGTTGGGCGCTTCGAGTATGTCAAGGAACGTGGTGGTGCCGGAGCGGAGTAGCTCGCCAGCCACGTATTCGGTGGCCGCGAGGATCATCGACAGGTCGAGTCGGTCCTCGACATATGGCCACCAGAAGTCGTCGAGGAAGCTCCAGAAGTCACTCGGTACGTTCACCACCGGGATGCCGTGCGCCAGTACGCCGTACATGTGGACATGGGCATTCACGAAGCCGGGAGCAAGGACACACCCCGAAAAATCGATCAAGTCGTCGCTTGAATATTCCGCAACGAGATTGGACCTTGTCCCAACGGCGACAATATCTTGACCAAGCACTCGCACTGCGCCATTGGCGATCGGATCTTCGCCGGGCTCAGCGATGAGCCAGTCGGCGGCGACGACCGTCACGACTCGGCGGGGTGCAGGGCCCGCCACACCCGTTCCGGCGTGAACGGGATGTCGTCGATCGCCACGCCGGTGGCGTTGATGATGGCACTGCGGATCGCCGGAGCCACGCCATCCTTCGGGATCTCCGCCACGGCCTTGGCTCCGAACGGACCCGAATCCTCCATGGTTTGGACCAAGAACACCTCGATGGCGGGCATCTCGTCGGCCCGGTAGATGTGGTACGGCCCGAACTCCGTGTTCAGCATGCGTCCGACGTCGTCGAAGGCGAACTCCTCGCAGTGGCCGTAGCCCAACGCCTGGACCATCCCGCCCTCGATCTGGCCCGAGGCCGTCACCGGGTTGATCGCCACGCCACAGTCCACCGCCATCACGAGCCTGGTCACCGTGACCTGGCCGGTGTCCACGTCGAGTTCGATCTCGGCGAACTGGGCGGCGAACGGGGGCGGGCAGTCCGGCGACACGAAGCTGGCCGTGCCCATGATCTGCTCGTGATCCTCCGTGTGGAGCGAGTTGAGGGCGATGTCCTCCAGCGACACGGAGCGACCGTCCGGCGCCCAGGCCTGGCGATCTCGCAGTTCGATCGAGCAGGCTTCCTCCTCGGGCAGCCCGAGCAGGCGGGCCGCCCGCAGCTTGATCCGCCAGCGCACGGCATCGGCCGCCCGCTTCACCGCCGTGCCGGAGATGTACGTCGTCGATGAGGCGTATGCCCCGACGTCGAACGGTGTCATGTCGGTGTCACCGGAGTACATCTTGATGTCGTCGATGGGCACGCCCAGCACCTCGGCGGCGATCTGCGCGAGCACGGTGTCGGCCCCGGTGCCGAGGTCAGCCGCTCCGGCGAGGACGTTGAAGCTGCCATCGTCGTTCATCTTGATGGAGCAGCCGCCCATGTCGAGGAACGGGATGCCGGTTCCGTGCATGCAGAACGCGAAGCCGATTCCTCTCCTGATGTGGGGCCGGTCGGCTGGATGAGTCCAGGATGGGTCGTCTCGGTGGTGCCAGTCGACGGCGCGCTGACCCTGCGCGACGCATTCCTCGATACCCGATGTCATCACCGGGGGATAGGAGGCCGGGTCCACTGTGCCCGCCGCGGTTCCACGCTCGCCGAGGTACATCACGATGTCGAGTCGATCGCCGACCTTCACCCAGTTCTGGCGCTTGAACTCGATGATGTCTCGGCCAAGATCGCGGGCGATGTCCTCCATGTGACACTCGAGGGCGAACTCGGCCTGCGGAGCGCCGTAGCCGCGGTAGGCCCCGGGCACCGGGATGTTGGTGTAGACGACATGGCACTCGAACTTCTTGGCGGGACAGTTGTAGCTCGAGAGCCCACGGATACCGGTCACGTTCTGCACCGTGAAGCCGTGGGTGCCATAGGGCCCCGTGTTGCCGATGACCTTCATCTCCTGGGCGACGAGGAACCCGTCCTTGTCGACAGCCGTGCGATACGTGATGGTCTGCGGATGACGGGTCCGCGACGACTCGAACTCCTCCTGGCGGGACAGCACGAGTCGCACCGGCCGCCGGGTCTTGAGCACGAGGTGGCCGACGATGTCCTCGATGAGCATCTCCTGCTTGGCACCGAACCCGCCCCCGATGCGGGGCTTGATCACCCGGATGTCCTTGACGGTGAGGCCGAGGAGGGGAGCGACCATCCGGCGGGCGTGGAAC
>JBKJJS010000215.1:0-13644 GCA_046597895.1 Ilumatobacteraceae bacterium | reverse complement strand
CGACCTCCACAGCGACGAACGATTCGACCTCGTGGTGGAGGTCGTACAGCTTTTCCGCAGCCATGTATTCCTGGGTGCCCGACAGCGAGCCGGTCATGTTGCGATAAAAGCGGTTGGCCAGGATCTGGTCGACCTGGCCGACGTCGGTCGAGTATCGCCGAACGAGGCCGTCGAACGTGGCGCGAGTATCGAGCATCACGGCCCAGAGTTCGCCCGGCTCGACACCACCCACCAAGGAGGGTTCGTGGGAGAGCGTGATGCCCATGGCATCGGCGAGGCGCTTGGCGGGATCGATCGTGACGACCACGACGCGCCGACCTTGTCTGGCGGCGGCGAGCGCGAGCGCCGCCGCCGTCGTGGTCTTGCCGACTCCACCTGCGCCGGCACAGACGAGCACACTCGCCCGCCCGAGCAGGGACTCGATCGTGTCTGGTGCGGTCACGACGCTCCCGCCTCACTGGCGCCGAGGACCGAGGCGAGCAGGGTGACGTCGTCGACCGACAGACCAGCGGCGAACACATACGGCAGATGCACTTGGGGTAGTGGCAGTTCCCTGGCCAGCCTGGCGGCCTGTTCCCGTTGGGCGGCGGCGCGGCGGTGTCGGAAGGCGGCAGCGGCGGTGAGGACGTCGTGGTGGCGGGACCGGGAGTTCAGCACCTCGGCGGCATCCGGAACGTCCAGCCCCGCACTGTCGATGGCGTTCACGATCACTGGCCCGAGCTGGACCCCGACGCGATCCTCGAGGGCGAATGCCGTCTCGATCGTCTCATTCACCGGCGTCTCCTCCGGGATGGTGACGAGGATCACCTGGCAGCGGGCCGGGTCTCTGAGCATCTCGAGGACATCGCCGGCCTGGGCGTTGATGGGGCCGACGCGGACTGCGTCCTGTAAACCGGCGGCCGCCAGAAGGAATGTGATGGCGTGGCCGGCCGCCGGGCCATCAACGACGATCAGGTCATACGTCCCGGCTCGTTCCAACTGCTTGATCTTGCCCAGTACCAGGAGGTCGTCGATGCCAGGTGCCGCGGTCGACACCACGTCAATCACTCCGGAAGACATCAGCCGCTTGGAGACCCGTTTCATCCCGTGATCGTCGAGATATTCAGTGAGCGCGGTACTCGCGGCGAGGCTGCGACCACTCACCCGACCGGTGCTCTCAGGGCCGAGACCGTCCAACAGCACCTGCTCGACGTAGGGCAGTGAACGCTCGCTTCCGAGCAGTCCTGCGAGACCCGGCCGGCAGTCGAGATCGATCACAAGTACCCGCAACCCGCGTTCTGCCGCCGCTCGGGCGAGCGCGGCCGTTACCGTGGTCTTCCCGACTCCGCCCTTGCCTGCGACAATCGCCAGGCGGGAGGCGGTGAACAACTGCAGTGGAACCACACTCCCTCCGGAGGACTTCGTGCGCAGGTTAGCCATCGTTCTTCTCGTCTCCGCCGCGCTGGCCGGTTCGATGCAGCGCGCCGACGCCCAGGACGGCGGTGCGGCCCCGGTCGCCTTCGGGACTCCTGTCGATGTTTTCAAGGTTACGGGGCTCATCGACGGGGTCCTTGCTGACGCCATCGAGAAGGCCATCGACCGGGCCGAGAAGAATGGTTCGCAGGCCCTCGTGCTGCAGATGAACAGCAAAGGTGCCGTCGTGAGCCGGGATCGCATGGAGTTCCTCGCCCAGCGGATCGCCGGGGCAAAGGTTCCGGTCGGCATCTGGGTGGGCCCTTCGGGCTCGCGCGCCACCGGGCTGTCGGGCCAATTGATGGGGGCGGCGGCGGCCACCGGCGTGGCGGGGCGGACCAAGATCGGCGACTTCGGTGAACTGCTCCAGCCGGATGGGGTGACACTGCAACTCGGCGACGCCGGTACTGAGCTCCGGAATCGCACCGTCGGCGCGCAGGACGCCCGTCAACTCGGGCTCGTGCGCATCAACAGCACGGATCCCACCATCGAAATCGTCAAGAACATGATCGCCGGAATGGACGGCCTTGAGCACGGCGGGCGCACGCTCGACACGGCTCGCGAGACCGTCAAGGGTGGCACCGTCCAACAGGAACTCACCGCCGTCCGTTTCACTGATCTGGGTTTGGCCGAGCGGCTGTTCCACACCGTGGCCAGCCCGCCCGTGGCGTATCTGCTGTTCATCACCGGGCTTGCCCTGCTGCTTTTCGAGTTCTACACGGCGGGGGTCGGGGTGGCCGGCTTCGTCGGTGGCGTGTGCCTCATTCTTGGCTGCTACGGCTTCGGCGCGCTGCCAGTGAGGGGTTGGGCCGTCGCGCTCATGGTGCTGTCGATGCTGGCCTTCGCCATCGATGTGCAGGTGGGTATCCCAAGGTTCTGGACGGGTGTCGGATTAGTGACTCATCTCATTGCCGCGCTCTGGCTGTTCCGAGACGGTCTCTCGCTGTCGTGGATCACGTTGGGTGTCGGCATGGTCGGATTGGCGCTCACCTTCATCGTCGGGATGCCGTCGATGGTGCGCACCCGCTTTGCCACGCCCACCATCGGTCGCGAATGGATGATCGGTGAGATGGGCGAGGCGGTGCTGGCCATTGATCCCGAAGGCGTGGTGGAGGTACGGGGAGCCCAGTGGCGGGCCCGCGCCAATCGCGCCACCCCGGTCGGCCGGGGAGATCGCGTGCGGGTGGTCGCCATCGACGGCGTGACGCTCGAGGTGGAACCGGAGACGGGCGGTGCGCGGGACTACCGCGAGCGCCGGCCCAAACCGGTCGACTCGTCCGAGGACTCGCCGGTGGACTCGCCGGTGGACTCGCCGGTGGACTCGCCAGACCAAGAGACGTGACAGGCCCCCGGTAGGGTCGGATTCGATGGGCGACGACGGGCAGGCGGGCGGGGCGGCACGTCCGCCGTCGGTCGACACGCTCGCCCGATCCCTGGCCGGCTCCGGTCTGCCGCACCCGTTACGGGTCGACGTGGCCCGAGCGGCCATCGCCGCCGGCGACTGGGCGACTGCCGCTGACCGCGCCGCCGACCGGCGCCGCAGCCTGTTGGGGCCTGTCGTGAATGCCACCGGCGTGTTGCTCCACACGAACCTCGGCCGGGCGCCCCTTGAGCACACGCAGGCGGCGCGTGCGATCAACCTCGAGTTCGACGTCGTCACCGGCCGTCGAGGTTCGCGACAGCTCTCCGTCGGCTCGTTGCTCGCCCGACTGTGCGACGCCGAGTCCGCCATCGTCGTCAACAACAACGCCGCCGCTGTCCTCCTCGTGCTGTCGGCGTTGGCGTCCGGCCGGGACGTTCCGGTAGCGCGAGGCGAGAGCGTGGAAATCGGTGGGAGCTTCCGCGTGCCCGAGGTGATGACCCAATCGGGTGCCCGCCTCGTCGATGTCGGCACCACGAACCGCACCCGGCTGGCCGACTACGCGGGCGTCGTCGGCGAGCGAACCGCACTCCTGTTGAAGGTCCATCCCTCCAACTACCGCGTCGAGGGGTTCACCGAGGAGACCTCCGTGGCGGAACTCGCCACGTTGGGTGTCCCGGTGGTAGCGGACATCGGGTCTGGCCTGTTGGATGCCGCCTGCCCGTGGCTGGAGTCGGGTCCACCGGACTGGCTCGTGGGTGAGCCGGCCGCCCGCCAGACGCTCGAGGCGGGGGCAGCCCTCGTCACGTTCTCAGCAGACAAGCTCATGGGCGGGCCCCAAGCCGGCATCATTGCCGGGCGGGCCGACCTCGTTGCCGCCTGTGCCCGTCACCCATTGATGAGGGCGCTACGCCCGGGTGGCCTTGTGCTCTCGGCGCTCCAGGAGGTGGCGCTGACCTATTTACGTCGGGACGTCACGACCCGGTTGGCGTTCTGGAGAATGGCGACCACCTCGGTGTCCGAACTCGAGCGGCGGGCGCGGGCTCTCGGGGTTGGCGAGCTGGTAGCGATGGACGCGGTGCCGGGCGCCGGGTCATTGCCGGGCGTCACACTGGCGTCGTTCGGGGTGGCGGTTCCCGGTGATCATTTGGCGGCGTTGCGCCGTCACGAACCCCCTGTCATCGCCCGTGTCCGCGACCAGACCACGTTCCTGGACCTGCGCACGGTCGACCCGGCTGACGATCACGTCGTGGCCATGGCGCTGTCGGGGATCGCCCTGTGAGGGTCGTGGCAACCGCGGGTCATGTGGATCACGGAAAGTCATCGCTCGTGCTGGCGCTGACGGGGACAGATCCCGACCGTTTCGAGGAGGAGAAGCGGCGTGGCCTCACGATCGACCTCGGCTTCGCTCACACGACGCTGCCGTCGGGCGCCGGCGTGTCCTTCGTCGACGTGCCGGGCCATGTGCGCTTCCTGCGCAACATGCTCGCCGGCGTCGGTGGCGTCGACGCTTGCCTCTTCGTCGTGGCGGCGACGGAAGGGTGGAAGCCCCAGAGCGAGGAGCACCTGCGGATTCTCGAACTCGTCGGGGTACGCCATGGCATCATCGCGCTCACGAAGGTGGATCTCGTCGATGACGAGTGGCGTGAATTGGCCGAACTCGACGTCGCCGATCACGTCGCTGGGACGTTCCTTGAGGGTGCGACGGTCGTGCCGGTGTCCACGATGAGTGGCACCGGCATTGACGATCTCCGAGTTGCCCTTGATCGCCTCGTGGCGGAGGCACCCGGCGCACACGACCGCGCTCGACCTCGGCTCTGGATCGACCGGGTCTTCGCCGCGAAGGGCTCCGGAACGGTCGTCACCGGCACGTTGACGGGCGGTCGGGTGGCTGTCGGTGATCAGTTGGAGGCCAACGACCGGCCAGTGCGAGTACGGGGCATCCAGTCGCTTGGGCGCTCGCACGACGACATCGGTCCGGGAAACCGGGTGGCACTCAACCTGGCCGGTGTCGAGCACGGCGAACTGGAACGGGGCGATGCGGTGATCGAATCCGGACGGTGGCGCCCGACCGCTCGGTTCGATGCCGGCATCCACGTGCTGGCGTCGCTCGACCACGAGGTGTCGCGCCGTGGCGCGTACGCGGCCTACATCGGGTCTGGCGAGTTTCCCGTTCGTGTCCGTGTTCTCGGCCTCAGCGCCTTGGCGCCTGGCAGCGACGGATTCGTACGATTGCATTTGCAACGACCGCTTCCGCTTCTGCCCGGCGATCGATTCATTTTGCGGGAGTCCGGTCGCAACGAGACGGTGGGCGGGGGGGAGGTGCTGGACATCGCTCCGGTGCGTCCGGCCTCGCGGGCCAAGCCCGACCGGTCGGTCGAGCGGGTCATCGCCGAGCGGGGCTGGGTGGACGTCGAGGATCTCGAAGCGCTCACCGGTGAACGTCGGTTGCCAGCGATCGGCCATTGGGTGACAGCCCCCGGTGAGGTCGAGGCGGCGACGGCACGGGTGCGCCAGGCCGTGGTCGATGCCGGTCCGCTCGGGCTGGACGTGGCGAGCCTCGGGGAGCGTGAGCGGGCCGCTCTTGCGCTCGCAGACGACATGGCCGTGGTCATCGGTCGGGTGCGTCTTCACGAGGTGCGCGATCCGCTGGCCGATCACCCCTATGTCGTGGCGTTGCGTAAGGGCGCGCTGGCCCCGCCCCCACCGGAGGGCGTCGACCGGGCCACACTGCGCGAACTCGTGAAGCGAGGGCTCATCGTCGAGCGTGACGGGATCTGGTTCCACCGCGACGCCATCGATGATGCCGCGCGAGTGGCCGCCCGGTTGCTGCAGGCTGCACCGAATGGGTTCACGGTCGCGGAGTTCCGGGACACGATCGGCGCCACTCGGAAGTTCGTGCTTCCGCTCATCGGCGAACTCGACGCCCGTGGCATCACCCGCCGCCGGGACGACGTGCGCATTGCCGGGCCCCGGCTTCCGACGCTCGACACCGCCCCAGAGGCGTCGTGATGCTGAAGTGTGCAGAGTGCGGGGCGAGCGTCTCGGAGTGGGCCGAGCGTTGCACGTACTGCGGCCACTCTGTGGCCGAATCCCTGAGCGCCGTCCGGACCATTGCTTCCGACGAACCTTCGGTCGTTCACGGCCTCGTGCTCGGCGACGTCCCGGCCGATCCAGTGGCGGCGATCTGGAGTCGGGATGGTGGCGCTGGCCTCCCACCGGTGACTACGTCGCCCGATGCCGGGCCGCCCGTCGAGCAGCCATTGGAGGAGGAACTGGCGGCCGGTGACCCGTCGCCGCCTCCTGTGACCCGGCGACGCCGGTGGGCGAAGGTCGGGGTCGGAGTCGTCGGGATCCTGGTGGTACTCGGGTTGATCGCGGCCGTGGCCCGCCCCCATGGCGAGGCGGATGGCGCCGTGCCCGACCTCGCCGCCGTTCGCCCGGCCGGCGCTTTGCCGACGTCGCGCTGGTCCGCCGACGTCGGTGATCGGTACCCCAATGCTCTCGTGCGCGGGGATGGCACCCTGTATGTAGTGGCCACTGATTCGCTCGGCGACTCGTCGCTCACGGCCTTTGACGACGAGACCGGCGAACAGCGCTGGACGTTCGAGCCGCCCGCAGGTTCATACATCTCCGCCTCCCCGGGGGTGGCTCCGTCCGGCGTCATGCTCCGGCTCAGCCGCATCCAGCAGGACAATGGGTCACTTGTCGGAGGCGAGGGCGCGTCGAACCGGCTCGTCATGTACGACCGGCTCACCGGCGACGCCCGATGGGCTGTCGATTCGAGCGTGTACCTGCTCGAACGCCACGCCGAGCGGTCGACGCCGGTCTTCGTCGGCGAGGACGAGACCTCGGAGCACTCGCTCAGCACGCTCGACACCGAGACAGGAGCGCTGACCAGGGTTGGCGGCCTCGGCTCGGTTGCGATCTTCGAGGATCGGGTGTTCATCGACGATGGGCCCACGCTGACGTCGCGCCGGATCGATGCGCTCGACGAGGTCATCACGTGGCCGGTCGACGAGTCCCCTCCGTTACTTGCACTGCTGCGGAATGATCTACTCGTCGTCATCAGCGAGAACTCACTGACGGGCATCGACCCGAATGGCGAACGGTGGTCGATCGACAACGCGTGGCCCGTGACGGGTCTCGCCCGCCTCGACGGTGATCGCGTGCTCGTCGCCGGGCAGTCGCGTGGGGATCCGCAACTCGCGGTCATCGATGTGGGTGATGACCAGCCAGAGATTCTGTGGACCGAGGAGGCATCGTTCTTCGGTCAACTCGTCACGCGCTCCTTGGCGATCGTCAGCCGGGACGGCGCCCTTGAACTGGCCGAGGTGGGAGCCGACGGGTTGACCCGGCTCATCGACTTTGGTGACATTGATGACGTCGAGGTGCTCGCGGTGTCGTCGGAGTTGGTCGTCGTGCGCGACCGCGAATCGGTGACGGCCTACCGGCTCGACGGGTCCGAGGCCTGGTCGCTGGAGGTTGGCGCCGATGCGTCGGTGGCCGCCGTGGACGACGGACTCCTGATCCTCGACGGTTCGACGCTGACGTTCTACGACTAGCGACCCCAACCCCAACCCCGACCCGAGCACCATTTTCCTGCAACTCTCGCGGGATTGTGTGGTGTAGACCGCGCAATCCCGCAAGAGTTGCGCAAATGGGGCGCAAATGGGGCGCAAATGGGGCGGCTCACTGCGCCTGCCATCCCGCTGGTGCCGATCCGCTCAACTCCGAGGACGTGACGCCGCAGTCGCGTCAGCGGGCGGCGAGGAGCGGTTGGCGCTCGTGCTCCGTCAGCCCGCCCCAGATGCCGAATGGTTCGTGGATGCTGAGGGCGTAGTCCAGGCATGACACCCTGACGGGGCAGTCCGCGCAGATGGCCTTGGCCTTGCGCTCACGTTCGGCGCGCGCGTCTCGGGACTCTTGGTGCCCCGGCGGGTAGAAGGCGCCGCAACGTTCCCGGCCTCGGCACGCCGCAGCCTGCTGCCAGTGCTGCCCCTCGGTACCAGCTGTGACGGGTAGCAGAAGTTCCACGAATTCCCCCAACACCTTGTCGACCCCTGGTTGGAAACCTACGACGGCCTCGGAGGGGAATCAACTTTTCTTCTTTCTCAAGATTACATGGATGTAGTCAACAAATTAGTGCAGACAAAGTTAAGTCAATCTCTAAAAGTGGTAATCTGGAGGAGAAGCATGTACGGTGCATCCGAAAGCAAGTCAAGCATTTGACGGGGTCTCGGTGTGGAGGGAGGGGCGATGAAGGCTCGGGTACGGGCGGCCGTTGCGGTTGTCGTTGCGATCTTTGGCGCTGGCACCGTCCTCAATGTGGCCCCGTCGGACGCGATGCCTGCTCGAAACGTCCGTCCCGCCTCGTTTCCTTCGGCGACCGACGCCGAGACGCAACTGTTGGCGCTCCTCAACGGTGAGCGCACCGTCCGCGGACTGAACGCGCTGGCGCGTACCACCACGCTCGACGGGTTCGCGCTCGCGTGGTCGCAATTCATGGCGGGCGGCGGATGCACAGTGCGTGAGGCCCGACGCCTGTGCCATCGGCTCGACCTTGCCGCGATGGCGAACACTGCGTACCCGGGGTCGTGGCAGCGCGTTGGAGAGAACGTCGGTCTCGTCCCTGACGGCGGCACGCTGGCCTCCCTTCATCAGGCGTTTATGAGCTCCATCGGGCATCGTGCCAACGTGCTCGAATCCGGGTACAACGCCCTTGGTGTCGGCGTGTCGTTCGATGCCGCCGGAACGCTCTTCGTGACGTACGAGTTCGTCGGGGCAATCGGCAATCCGACGAAGCCTGGTGAGGAGGTACCGACTCCCCCGCCGGGGCTGTCCGAAGAGGAATCGATGCTCTTCTGGATCAACGATGTCAGGTCCGACGCGGGCCTTGCCCCGCTGGCCCGCCATCCGGTGCTGGATCGTGAGGCAGAGTTCTGGAGCACGAAGTTGGCTGATGGCACGGCGTGCACGGGCGGCAAGACCCTGTGCCACCGCCCCGACATGTCGACTGTCACAAAGACGGCGGTGGGCGCCGGTGGTTCGCGCTGGTGGAGCGAGAACGTGGGCTATCGCTCGCCGTCCGACCTCCTCTCTCAGTTCCTGGGATTCATGAGGTCTCCGGGACACCGGGCCAACATCCTGCGGCCGAACATCAACCTCGTCGGCATCGGCTACGCCGTCGATCCACTGGGCCGGGCCTTTACGGCCATGGAGTTCGTAGCGGCGAAAAAGCCCTCGAACACGCGCCCTTCCGGCGGGAGCGCCTGCGGGTGGGTGCCGAGTTCGATCACCAAGGGCGCCCAAGGGCCGTACGTCCGCACCTTGCAATGCGCGCTGTCGGCGGCCGGTGTCTACGTCGGTCCGATCGACGGGCAGTTCAGTCCCGCGGTGGTTGCTGCCGTGTCGGCGTTCCAGAGCCAAAAGGGCGTGACGCGACCCAACGGCCGGGCCGATCTACGGACGCGGCGACTACTCGGACTCGTCTGAGACGCGTTCGACGGGTCAGGCGACTCGCACAGGTGGGCGGTAAAAGATCGTGATGCCGACGCCGGCGATGAGGCCGGTGCTGGCGAAGACCAGCCACGACAGGTGCGACACCCCGAGAGGGTCGGCTCCGTGCGCTGTCGCAGCAAATAGGGCAAGCGACACCGCCACCCCGATAGCCGCCCCGATCTGGCGACCGGTGGAGATGATGGCGCTTCCCATCGAGTAGCGCTCGGGTGGGAGGTGGATCATGGCCGAACTGTTCAGCACGGTGATCGCCAGGCCCACCCCGATCCCGGTCGCTACCAAGGGAACGAAGGCGTCACGCCAGTAGTCGGCCTCGTTGCCTGTGAGGACGGTCATCGCGGCGAGCCCGCCGGAGAACAGAATGGCGGCGACGAACGCCCCTTTTCTCATCCCGAGTCGGCCAAGAATCCGCCCCGACAACATCCCGGTGATTCCGGCGGCGAGGGGGATCGGGGTGATCGCCATCCCGGCGCCCGTGGCCGTGTAGTCCCAGACGCGGATGAAGAAGCGGACATTCGTCAGGAAGACACCGAAGAACGCGAATGTGAACAGGACGGCCGCCACGTTGGCGACGGCGAAGTAGCGCTCATGGAGCAGACCAAGATCGAGCACGGGGTCGTTCACAGTGGCGCACCGGTGGATGAAGGCGACGAGGAGGACGATCGCCAGGGCGAAGACGAGAACGAATCGGGTCGAGGTGATTCCCCAACTCGCTGACTCGATGATGGCCAGCACGATGAGGCCGACGCCGGCCGCGGCCATCACCGCGCCGGTCAGATCCGGAAGTCCGGTGATGGTGGTATCGCTCGATTCGGTGAGCACGCGATGCCCAGCGACGAACGCCACCGCGATGAAGGGCAGGTTGATGAAGAACAGGCTGCGCCACCCGAACGCGTGGTTGAGCAGCCCGCCGATCGTCGGCGCCATGGCCGCCGCCAGCCCGGACACCGCGCCCCACACGCCCACCGCCGTCGCCCTGCGCTCGGCCGGGAACGCCAGCAGGACGAGCGCCAGCGACGCCGGCGTCACCATCGCCGCACCAACGGCCTGGAGCACGCGCGCCGCGATCAGGAATTCGAGGCTTGGCGCCATTCCGCACAGGACTGATGCGATCGCGAACAAGGTGAGGCCGTGGAGGAAGAGCCGCTTGCGTCCCTTCCAGTCGGCGAGCCGACCGGCAGCCAGCAGGGTCGCGGCGTACACGATGCTGTATCCGGACAGGACCCACGCCAACTGCGTCTCGTCTTCGACGCGCAAGCCATGGGCGATGTCCTCGATGGCGATGTTCACCACGGTGGTGTCGAGCGCACCCATGAACACGGCGATCGAGGTGATGATGAGTACCTGCGCCCCATAACTCAACCTGGCGGTGGCGGTCGCCACGGGGTTGAGCGATTCGGTCAGGTCAATACATGCATTCTACAAGTAACTGGGCCTGGGGGCGAGCCGACGGAGCCCGGTGGAGTCGTCGCTAGCGTGGCGGCGTGTTGCTGTTGGTACTCGTTTTCGTCGTGCTTCCCATCGTCGAGCTCTACGTGTTCGTTCAGACGAGTCAGGCCATTGGCTTCGGCAGCGCGCTGCTCCTCCTCATCGCCGTTTCCGTGGTGGGCGTCTGGCTCGTACGCCATCAGGGCGTGCGTATCTGGAATCGATTCCAGCAGCAGATTGCGAGGGGTGTCGTTCCGTCGAGAGAACTCGTGGACGGGGTGCTCGTGCTGTTTGCCGGAGTGCTGCTGTTGACGCCGGGCTTCATCACCGACGTGCTGGGGATCCTGTTGCTGCTGCCACCGGTGCGGGCGGTGGTCCGGGCCGTTTTCCTGAGGCGAACGACGCGACGGGCCACCGTCATCGCGGCGACGTACGGGGCACGGGCCGACGGTGACCGCATCATCGACGTAGGGCCGGGGAACGACGACGGTGGAGACAGCGCCGACCGTGAGTGAGCTCGGGTTCGATCCGTACGCCGTCCCGGTGAGCCCGGCCGCGACAGTGATGCTGATGCGCGACAGCGATGGTGGGCCGGAAGTATTCATGTTGCGTCGCACCGCGGCCGCCGTGTTTGCCGCAGGGATGTACGTGTTCCCGGGCGGCAAGGTGGATGCCGCCGACGGTGGTCGCGTCGTGGAGGCGTGCTGCGACGGCCGCTCCGACGTCGAGGCCAGTCGTCTCCTCACGCTGCCGTCCGGCGGCTTGAGCTATTGGGTCGCGGCGATCCGTGAGTGCTTTGAGGAGGCGGGTGTCCTGCTGGCCCGCCATGCCCACTCGGGCGAGGTCGTGGCGTTCGGGGAGCCCTCCGTGGCTGCTCGCTTCGGTGAGTATCGTCTCGCCGTCCACGCCGGTCGCCTCGGCCTGGTCGAGCTCTGTGAGCGGGAGGAACTCCGGCTCATCACCGACTCGATCGGATACGTGAGCCACTGGATCACCCCCATGGGTCAGCGGCGGCGCTTCGACGCCCGCTTCTTCGTCGCCCGAGCCCCGCAGGCTCAGGACCCCCTGCACGACGACCACGAGACCGTCGACAGCCTGTGGGTACGCCCCGTCGATGCGCTCGACCGGTTCCAGCGCGGCGAACTCGGGATGTTCTCTCCGACGGTGAGCAACTTGCAGTTCCTCGAGACCTACCGCACGGCGGCCGAGGCTGTTGCTGCGGCCGGGGAGGGCGGAGTCGGCGCCATCGCCACGGCGATCCTGCCCAAGGTGCGGGTGGACCCCGAGGGCAAGGTGATCGAACTGCTCATGCCGGGCCACGACGACTACGACCTCGCCCCCGGCTACGACGTCGTGGGCTGACAGTTCTCCGAGTAGGCCCCGGGAGGTTCGATTTCCTAGGATCAGCCTTGATCAAGGGAGATTTCGATGGTGATGATGGACAAGGTGGCGGCACCGACAGGAACCATCCTCGAGCGGGTCGCCGCGCTCGCCGACGTGATCCGTGACGGTGGCAACGAGGCGCAACAACTGCGCCGCCTGCCCCAGGCCACGGTCGATGCCATGATCGATGCGGGGTTGTTTCGGGCCCCGATGCCGCGCTCGCTCGGCGGTGAGGATCTCAGCTCGATGGAGACCATCGAGCTGCTCGAGGCCGTGGCGGCCATCGACGCCTCCGTCGGCTGGAACCTGATGCTCGGTTCCGAGATCAACGCCATGGCCGCGGGCGGCATGGATCTCGAGATCGCCAAGGACATCTACCTCGCCAACCCCCGCGTCGTGATGTGTGGCGGTGGTGGCCCGGGCACTCAGCCCTCGTACGCCCGGCGCGATCCAGGGGGCGACGGCTTCAGGGTGTGGGGCCAGGGCACGTTCATCAGCGGCTGCCACAACGCCACGTGGTGCTTCATGGCCGCCCCTCTGCTCGAAGACGACGACTCCATCGCCAAGGATGCCAATGGTGGTCCCATCTTCAAGATGTGGTTCCTGCACCGTGACGAGTGGGAGATCGTCGACACCTGGGACGTGGCCTGCCTGCGCGGTTCGGGCAGTCACGACGTGCGCACGAACGGTGGCCACGTGCCGGCCCGCCTCGCCGATGTCGGGCTCGTCACGTTCCCGGCCCAGCACGACAACCCGGTGTTCCGCATGCCCGTACCGCTACGCCTCGCCTACAACAAGGCCGCCATCGCCCTCGGCGTGGCCAAGGGCACGCTCGCCGAGTTCGCCGATCTCGCTGCCACCAAGACCCCGATGCTGTCCGCTGCTCCCCTGCGGGATCGGCCCGTCGCTCAGCAGCGAATGGGTGAGGGCACTGCGACCTACCGAGCGGCGCGGGCCTACCTGATGGAGGCGATGACGGCGGTCGAGGACGAACTGCACGCCGGTGCTCCGTGGCCCGGGGCCGAGACCACGCAGAACGCCCGATTGGCGTGCACGCACGCCGCCAACGCGTGCATGGGTGTGGTCGACTCGATCACGAACGCTGCCGGAACGAGCGCCATTTACATGAAGAGCCCGCTCGAGCGAAAGCTGCGCGATGCCCACGGCTGTGCCACGCACCGGTGGGTCTCCCATCCGCTGTACGGCGACATCGGGCGCATCTACCTCGGTGGCGAGCCGGGTGGGGAGTTCGACGGTTCGAACTCGCAATCACCGCGCCCGAAGTGACCCCGTGAGGTAGACAACGGAGATGCTTCCGACGCCGTCGATCCACGTCGAGGGGTTGGAGAAGGCGTTCATGGTGCCGGTCCGCCAGGCCGGGCTGCGGGCGTCGCTGCGGAGCCTTGTCCACCGCGAAGTCCGTGAGGTTCGCGCCGTCGACGGTGTCTCGTTCGACGTCGCTTCCGGCGAGGTCGTGGGGTTCCTCGGCCCCAACGGCGCCG
>JBKJJS010000020.1:0-7908 GCA_046597895.1 Ilumatobacteraceae bacterium | reverse complement strand
AACATGTTGTCGAGCCGGAAGTCTCCGTGGACCAGCGTGACCGGCTCACTGAGATACCGCGCCAGCAGCGCCGGGATCTGGTCGGCAAAGGCCTCGGCCCACCGAAGCGTGCGGTCGGCCACCCTGCCTTGGTATCGCTCGAGGAACTGTGGCCACGCCATGTCGAACATCGGCTTGATGGCGCCGGTCATCGGGCTGTCGAGCCCTGGCATCCATTCGAGAGTCGGGAGCAACGGGTGGTTCCACCACGCGCCGTGGAGGGCTGCCAATTCGTCGATGACGCGACGGGCCTGCTCCGGTGAGGCCCCTGCCACCTGATCGGCGGCGTGCATCGGAGCCAGATCCTCCATGACGAGAGCGAATTCGCCGCTCGCGACGTCCGCCAGGTTCACGTAGACCTTGGGCACTCGAACGCCCAACTGCGACGCCATCGCCTCGTAGAAGCGGGCCTCTCGCTCCCACACGCCCATCATCATCCCGATGGCCCGGCCCCCCGGGTCCTGCGTCGGGAGCTTCACGATCACCGAGGCCGGCGCGGCTGGAGGACGTCCGTCGCCGTAGGTCAACGACACCCGAGCGAGTTGGCCGAGAAAGCCCTCACCTTGACCGATCACGCTCACGCCGATCGATTCGATCGGCCATCCCGTCGTCGACGCGAGCCATTGCGGTGTGACCTCGGCGAGCGAGGCAGGTACGTTCCCCACGGCGGTGACAGTACTCAGCGCGCCCCGACCTGCAAGCTGTCGAGAAGGCGCGCGACGGACTCCGTGATCTCGTCGACCGCCGACTCGAAGGCGGCAGCGTTGGCCTTAGATGGGGCGCGGTAGCCGCTCACCTTGCGGACGAACTGCAGTGCGGCGGCCCGCATCTCCTCCGGCGTGGCAGGAGCGTCGGAACGGCGAAGGGTCATGATGCTTCGGCACATCGCGCCGTGGAAGCGTCGTTAGTCGCCGGCCGCAAGGAGGGCCCAGATCGCCTCGTTCAACGGAGTCGGGACACCGAGGCGCGCGCCGGCACGGACGACGGCGCCATAGATCGCATCATGTTCAGTGGGAATGCCGGCCATGCGGTCGTAGTAGGTCGACGTGCCGGAGTCCGGGGGTTGGTTGGCGATCATGGGGATGAGCGACGCCGCACTCTCGGGTTGGAGGTCCGCTCCGTCGGCCCGACCGACCGTCCACGCCTCGGCCAGCACCTTGGCAGCGAACTCGGCGAGCCTGGCATCGTGGAAGACTGCCAGCCCTTTACGCGTCAATGCCGTGATGCCGTTCGACGTGGCATTGAACCCGAGCTTGCGCCACGCCTCGGTGAGGTGCGTGCCCGTCACGCGCATCTCCGCCCCCGAGCCTTCGAACAGTGCGGCAACGCGGTGCGAGGATGATCGCTCGGGGAGGTACAGCCAATTGGACGCACGGTGTTGTGTATGGCCCGGCGCCCGCAGTTCGGCCCCGCAGTACACGACGGCCTGCAGCACCTCGGCCCCGTTGACGTAGGGGGCGAGGCGTTCCTCGGCTTCGATCCCGTTCTGGGCGGCCACGACCACCGTGTCGGGCGAGCACAGCCGCTGCAACCACTCGCCGGCGCCCGCGGTGTGATGCGACTTCAGCGTCACCAACACGAACGGAACGGTCGCCGTCACGGATGCCGGATCGGTGAACACCGTGGCGGGCGCCCGGCACGGCGCGACCTCGGAGTCCACGATGTACTCGGTGAACGGCCGTCGCGCACACGCCAGCACCTCTCGCCCGGCCGCCGCGAGATGACCTGCGAAGAACACTCCAACGGCCCCTGGGCCAACCACGGCGATCTCGTCACTCATGCCCCCATCATGGCGCAGCCCCGTGCAGTCAGCCTGTTCCACAGGAGCCGACGAGCACGACCTCAGGTAGGGTCGCACTATGGCGCAGCGTCGTGAGGATCGGCCGGGCACGCTCGGCGAGTTGAAGGCTTCTGGATGGATGTCGGTCACCGTCAAGGAGGAGATTCGGCGCAACGCGGTGGTCAAAATCAGCGCTGGTGAGCCGCTTTTCGAAGGGGTTCTCGGATACGAGCAGACCGTCATGCCGCAGTTGGAGAACGCCCTCCTCGCCGGGCACGACATCATCTTCCTCGGCGAGCGCGGACAGGCCAAGACGAGGATGATCCGTTCACTCACCGGGCTGCTCGACGAGTGGATGCCCATTGTCGCCGGTAGCGAGATCAATGACGATCCGTACGCCCCAGTGTCCAAACATGCCAGGGATCTGGTGGCGTTCGAGGGTGATGCCACGCCGATCACCTGGGTGCACCGGGATGACCGCTTCGGTGAGAAGTTGGCCACGCCCGATACGTCGATTGCCGACCTCATCGGCGAGGTCGACCCGATCAAGGTCGCCGAGGGCCGCTACCTGTCGGATGAGTTGACGTTGCACTACGGCCTCGTGCCCCGCACGAACCGCGGCATCTTCGCCATCAACGAACTGCCCGACCTCGCCGAGCGCATCCAGGTCGGACTGCTCAACGTCCTCGAGGAGCGTGACGTCCAAGTGAGGGGATACAAAATCCGCCTCCCGCTCGATGTGCTACTCGTGGCGTCCGCCAACCCGGACGACTACACGAACCGTGGTCGCATCATCTCCCCGCTGAAGGACCGGTTCGGCAGCCAGATCCGAACCCACTACCCACTCGAGACATCAACCGAAGTGGCGATCATGCGCCAGGAGTCCCGCTCGCCCAGTGTGGGCGATGTCCGAGTTCATGTGCCGGACTACCTCGAGGATGTCATCGCGTCGTTCTCCCATCTCGCTCGCGGCAGCAGCAACGTCAACCAGCGCAGCGGTGTCAGCGTCCGGCTCAGTGTGTCCAACCTCGAAGTGCTCTGCGCCAACGCGCTGCGCCGGGCACTGCGCTCCGGCGAGAAGGAAGTCGTCCCTCGGATCTGCGACCTCGGAGCGCTCCCCGCGTCCACGCTCGGCAAGATCGAGATCGAGTCGCTGGAAGAGGGCCGAGAGGGCACCATCGTCGAGAACTTGCTCAAGGGTGCAGTCCTTGGCGTGTTCAAGGAGAGAATCCCATTCGAATTGGTGCGCGACGTGATCGCGGCGTTCGAGGAGGGGGTGGTGGCCCACGTCGGCGAGGACGTGTCCTCCGTGGATGAAGCCCGCCTCGTCGAGCAGGTGCCGGCGTTACGCACGGCGGTGGTGGAACTCACCAAGGGTGACGAGTCTCCGGCGGCAGTAGCCGGTGCCGTCGAGTTCGTGCTCGAAGGGCTACATCTGTCAAAGCGACTCAACAAGGATTCGCTGGGAGCGCGGGCTACCTACCGCAGCCGTAGCTGAACTGCGCACGGCGATTCGTGACTCGCCTCTCCGTTCGTGACTAGGATCACGCCACCTGCATCGGGACTGTGGGTGTGGGGTTGAACAGGAGTTGAAATGGCTACCGGTACCGTCAAGTTCTTCAACGATCAGAAGGGCTATGGCTTCATCAGCCGAGAGGATGGCGAGGACTTGTTCGTACATTTCTCGAACATCGTCGGTTCGGGTCGGCGCACCCTGCTGCAGGGTCAAGCCGTGAGCTTCGAGCTCGGAGAGGGTCGTCGCGGACCCGAGGCGCAGAACGTTCAACCGGTCTGACGTCCCAGCGGCCCTACTGGCCGCCCAACTTCGTCAAGGCTTGCCATGTCGGTGTGAATACGGTGACGTTGCGGTCTCGATCAACCAAGGCCGCTGACGGGCGCGCCTCGACGCGATCCGACGCGATCGCCGGCATCACGTGGACGGTCTCGAGTGGGACACCGTCGTCGCGCGCGTCGTCGAGTGCGTGAACCGTGGCCTCCACGAGAAGCCGACACTCCTCCGGCTGCGCCCACGCGATCTCAAGACCTGAGATCACGAGGGGACGGTCTGGCCCGTCCTCGGCGGCGCGCCGTACGAGCGAGCCGAGCCGTTCCGCCCAAGCCTCGAGCGACTCGTCGGAGACGCGTGCCTCGGGAAGGTCCAATGCCGTCGCCACCCCAACGAGATCGAGTGAACTGCCGAGGTCGGCGATGACGTGCTCGGCTCCGTTGGGGAGATGGAGCACACCATCGCGCAGCGCCCGCATCCAGAGTCGCCAGCGCAGGTGGTCCTCCCAGCGCGCCGCCTGAGCGGCTGGCACGGTCCGGTCGGCGGCCCGCATGGTCTGGACCACGAGCGATGTCGCCACGGGCGGGCCGCCCCGCAGGATGCGCCAGGCATCCCGCCAGGCCACCGCCATCGACACCAGCGCCGCTTCGTGCTTGCGGGGATCGCCGGCCCATCGGGCGGCGGCTCCGATCGGGTCGTGGATCGGGAACCATCCAGCCACCCGATCACCGAAGAGATCAGCGCATGTCTCGACCCACCGCGGCCACCACCGGCCGGCGGTGCGGGAGTCCGCGAAGGATCCCTCGTCGTCAAACCACGCCGGCACGGTCGACTCGTGCAATGTCGCCCAGACCCCGATGCCTGCCCGGTCGGCGGCTTCGAGTACGTGTTCGTACCACTCCCGCCAGTCGTCGTCGATGGCGCCTGGCGCCGGTTGCAACCGCGCCCAGTCGAACCCGAGTCGGGCCACGGTGACACCGAGTTCGCCGAGCAGGGACAGGTCCTCCGGGAAGCGGTGATGGAAGCCGTTGCCCTCCGGTCGCGGGCCGCGCCAATCGGAGCGGGGTGCCGGTCCGAAGGCGTCCAGCGCAGAAATCACTCCGCCGAGCCGCACCGATGTCATCGCGGCGCCGTCAGGATCGGATCAGACGCTGAAACGGGGTCTGGTCCACAACTCGCTGGTATCGCCGGCGGCTTCCAGGGAACCGGAGAGTTCGACGACGTCCACCTCGCCCGGGAACCCGCGCAGGACCACTGGCTCGTGAGGGGTGACGACCACGCCTTGCGGCATCCGCTCCAACTGCATCGTGGGAATCAGGACTTCGAAGGGACCAGCGGCATCGCAGAGCCGTGACGCCATGTTGACGGCCGACCCGATGTAGTCGTCACCGTCGAACAGCAACGCATACCCCGACGCCATGCCGACGCGGATGGCCAATGGTGCGCACACCTCGGCGGCCTTCTGGTCGAGTTCGATGGCGAACATGACGGAATCTGCCTGGTTGACCGATACGACCATGCAACCGTCGCCCAGCCACTTGGCGATGCGGACACCCCGCTCGGACGCCACCTCCCGGGCGATGGACCGGAACGCGCTGAGGATCCGCCCCGCGGCATCATCGCCGTAGGCGGCGGTGTAGTTCGTGAACCCGGAGAGGTCGACGAAGACGAACGTCCGAGGTACTCGCATGGCCTGATCAGGCTACCGCTTGGCGCAGTAACCTTCTGGCTATGGCCGTGCGCTTCACATACAGCCGCTGGGATGGGACGCAAAAGGGCTTCGAGCTCGATGCCGACAAGATCATGGACGAGATCACCGACGACCTCCTGTACCACGGTGATCTCAACTCCGCGCTGCGCCGCCTCCTGCAGAACGGCTTCCAGGACCGCAACGGGGAACGGATGCAGGGGCTCCGCGAGTTGCTCGAGAAGCTGCGCCAGGAACGCCAGGAACTGAAGAACAAGGGCGACCTCGGTGGCGTGTACGACGAGATCGCTCGTGAGCTCGATGACATCCTCGATGAGGAGCGCCATGGCATCGACCGCCAACAGGCCGAGGCCGAGGCCAGCGGTGACGAACGCCGCGCCGAACTGGCTCGGGAATCGGCGTCGGACCGCCAGATGCGCCTCGACTTCCTCCCCGACGACCTCGCGGGACGCGTCCGCGAGCTGCAGCAATATGACTTCGCGTCCGCTGAGGCGCAGCAGCGCTTCGAGCAATTGCTGGACAAGCTGCGCGAGCAGCTGATGCAGCAGTACGTGAACCAGATGTCCGAGGGCATGCAGAACGTGTCGCCGGAGCAGATGCAGCGGATGAAGGACATGATGGCGGCGCTCAACCAGATGCTGGAACGTCACCAGCGGGGCGACGACCCGCACTTCGAGGAGTTCATGCAGGAGTACGGGGACTTCTTCCCCGAGAACCCTCAGACGGTCGAGGAGTTGTTGGAGTCCATCGCCAAACGGATGGCCGCCATGCAGGCGATGATGAACTCGATGACTCCCGAACAGCGGGCGCAGATGCAGCAACTCGCCGAACAGCTCATGGAGGACATGGACCTGCGTTGGCAGGCCGACCAGCTCAGCCAGAACCTGCAGCAGATGTTCCCGAACCTGCCGTGGCAGCAGCGCTACGACATGCAGGGTCAGGATCCGCTCGGCTTCCAACAGGCGATGCAGACCATGCAGGACCTCGGCGACCTCGATCAGCTCGAGCAGCTGCTGCGCAACGCCACGAGCCCCGGCCAACTCGCCGAAGCGGACCTCGACCGTGTCAGGGACCTGTTGGGTGACGATGCTGCCCGGTCGCTCGAGCAACTCGCCCAACTCGCCAAGATGTTGGAGGAGGCCGGCCTCATTCAGAACAAGGAGGGTCGACTCGAACTCACTCCGAAAGGGCTACGGGCGATCGGCTCCAATGCCCTTCGCGACCTGTTCTCCAAGCTCGCCAAGGACAAGCTGGGCACCCACCAGATCGACCGGCTCGGGGTCGGTCACGAGCGCACGTACGAATCGAAGCAGTACGAATACGGCGATCCGTTCCATCTCGACCTGCATCGCACCATCCGCAACGCCGTGCGCCGGTCCGGCCAGGGCACGCCCGTGCGCCTCCAGCCGGACGACTTCGAGATCGAACGAACTGAGAACATCACGAAGTCGTCCACGGTGCTCATGTTGGACCTGTCGCTGTCCATGCCCATGCGCGACAACTTCCTCGCCGCCAAAAAGGTGGCGATGGCCCTGCACTCGCTCATCTCGACGCAGTTCCCTCGTGACTATCTCGGCATCGTGGGATTCAGCGAGGTGGCACGCATCATCCAGCCCTCGCAACTGCCCGAGGTGAGTTGGGACTTCGTCTACGGGACGAACATGCAGCACGCGTTCGTGCTCTCGCGCCAACTGTTGTCCCGCCAGACCGGCACAAAGCAGATCATCATGATCACCGACGGTGAACCGACCGCCCACATCGAGCCGAACGGCCGCCCGTTCTTCAACTATCCGCCGGTCCCCGAGACCATCGAGGCCACGTTGCGCGAGGTCATGCGGTGCACGCGCGACGGCATTCGTATCAACACGTTCATGCTCGACCCCAACAGCCACCTGAAGTCGTTCATCGAGAAGCTGTCCAGTATGAACGGTGGCCGGGCGTTCTTCACCACGCCCGAGACCCTCGGGGACTACGTGCTCGTGGACTTCGTGGAGCACAAACGCCAGATGTCGCGCAGCGGCAACAGCCGTCGCGCCGGTTGACCTCTGACGGCTCGCGGAGATTTCGCGAACTTCTCGGAACCTGAAGGCGCCCTCGGGGGTCTCTGGGGGTGCATGACCGACGTGGACATCGAGTTCGACATGGATGACGAGCTCGAGGTCATCGCGGAGATCGACCTGATTCCCGTCGCCCGCGAGCCGTTCGAGGCGCTGTACGCCAGGATGTTCGACCGCATGCGCCGGCTCGCGTACGTGCTCGTGGATACCGAGGAGCAGGCCGCCGAGGTGGTCCAGGAGGCGTTCGCCCGGCTCTATCCGCGCTTCGATCGCGTGCGCGACCCGGAGTCGTACGTGCGTACCACGGTGTTGAACCTGGGCCGCAAGGCACTGCGCCGACGGGGCGTGGCCCGGGCCCATTCCCGTAGGGAGCCCGACGCCCCGGCGAGCGAGCACGATCACGTGCTCGATGCCGTACGCCGGCTCCCCACGTCCCAACGCTCCGTCATCGTGCTGCGGTACTACCTGCAACTCACGGACGACGAAATCGCATCCACCCTCGACATGCGCCCTGGAACGGTGAAGTCCACCCTCCATC
>JBKJJS010000395.1:0-15982 GCA_046597895.1 Ilumatobacteraceae bacterium | reverse complement strand
CGTCGACGACGCCGTCGACGTAGGCCAGATAGTTGGCGTTGTGCATGACACGCTGCGCATCGCAATCGATGTAGCGCGGCCGGAAGCGATAGCGATAAGGCATGGCGCGACGCTACGTCAGGGTCACGCGGCCGCGGTCGGCATCCAACTGGGCCCGAAAGCGCTCCAGCTGCTCGGCCACCGGACCTGGTCCTGCGCCCCCAGGGCTCGTGCGCCGACGGACGCCGACGCCGGGCGACACCAACGCTGCGGCATCCGGGCCGAGCGCGGGGTCGGCGGCCACCAGCGCGGCCAGTGATCCCTCGCCGGCCAAGCACCGCCGGACAAGTGACCCCACGACGCCATGGGCGTCGCGGAAGGGCACACCCCGTACCACCAGCCACTCCGCGAGGTCGGTAGCGGCCGTCGTCTCGGCGTCGGCGGCGGCCGCCATACGTGCTGGCACGAACGTCGCCGTGGCGATCATCCCGGAGAGCGCGCCCAGTGCAAGGCGCACCTGATCCACGGCGTCGAACAGCGGCTCCTTGTCCTCCTGCAGATCGCGGTTGTACGCCAGCGGGAGCCCCTTTAGGGTCGCCAGGAACCCTGTGAGATTGCCGATCAACCGGCCGGCCTTGCCCCGGGCCAACTCGGCAATATCCGGGTTCTTCTTCTGCGGGAGCATCGAAGAGCCCGTGGCATACGCATCGTCGAGCCTGGCGAAACCGAACTCCTCGGTGGTCCACAGCACGAACTCCTCGCCGATGCGCGACAGGTGGACTCCGATGAGCGCCAGATCGAACAGCGCTTCAGCCACGAAATCGCGGTCGCTCACGGCATCGAGCGAGTTGTCGAACGGCCTGGCGAACCCCAACTCCGACGACGTGAATGCGGGATCCAGCGGGAGCGACGAGCCCGCCAACGCACCCGCTCCGAGCGGTGAGACGTCGAGTCGCTCGATGGTGGCCAGCAGTCGGTCCACATCGCGGGCGAGTGCCCACCCGTGAGCGAGCAGATGATGGCTCAGCAGTACCGGTTGGGCCCGCTGGAGATGGGTGTAGCCGGGCAGGTAAGCATCGCCCGTTTCGGTCGCCCGATGCATCAGCACCTCTTGCAAACCCACCACGCGCGACGCGATGTCCCGCAGTTGGCGCTTGCACCACAGGCGTAGATCCGTGGCGACCTGGTCGTTTCGGCTCCGTCCGGTGTGGAGCTTGGCGCCTGCCGGACCAGCCAATTCAGTCACCCGTCGCTCGATGGCCGTATGGATGTCCTCGTCGGTCGCCACGAAGGTGAACGTGCCGCCCGCCAGTTCCGCGGCGGCGGTGTCGAGCGCCGCGAGCATGGCGTCTCGCTCGATGTTCGAGATGATCGCGGAACGAGCGAGGCCACGCACGTGGGCCCGTGACCCGGCGATGTCGTCCGGCCACAACCGCTGGTCGACGTGGAGGCTGGCGGTGAACGCCATCAACTCCTCCGCCGGGCCGCCGGCAAATCGGCCGTGCCAGAGAGTCTTGCCCGAGGGAGGCGCCCCGTCGGTCTCGTTCATGGGGCTCATCGAAGGACGCCCCGCTGCGCCAGACCGGCCAGCTGGAGCAACGTGTTGGCGAGTTCGGCACCGCCCATCTGCTCGTCCGCCACCACGAGCATCGTGTCGTCTCCGGCGACGGTGCCGACGACGCCGGGAAGGCCACTGCGATCGAGTGCCGACGCCACGACGTGGGCGCACCCCGGCGGCGTGCGCACCACCACCAGGTTGCCTGACACCCGCACCTCGGCCACCCACTCCCCCATCACGCGGCGAAGTTGTTCGTGGGGCGCCACGCGCTTCGGCTCATGCTCAGGGAGCGCGTAGGCCGTGTCGCCCCCCGGCACACGAACCTTCACCGCGCCGAGGTCCTCGAGGTCACGTGACACGGTCGCCTGTGTGGCCACGATTCCTTCGGCCGCCAGCAGTTCGACGAGCAGTGGCTGGCTCCCGACCGCTTGCCGGCCAATGATGCGGGCGATCGCCGCCTGCCTCGCCACTTTCGTGCTCATGGTCGCCCACTCACGGTCGTACCCCCATCAGGAATGCCAGCAACCCGCGGGACGCGTGCAGCCGGTTGTGGCCCTGTTGGATGGCCCGTGATGCCGGCCCGTCCATCACCTCGGCCGTGACTTCGACGCCGCGATACGCCGGCATGCAGTGGTAGAAGCCCGCTCCGGGCGCGGCCAGGCCCATGAGGTCTCCCGAGACGGCGAACGACTCGAACTCCCGCATCCGCACCTTCTTCTCATCCTCCTGGCCCATCGAAGTCCACGTGTCCGCATGGACTGCGTCCACCCCTTTGACGGAGTCCTCGGCACGGCCGAACGCTTCGACGCTTCCACTCCCGAGCAGGGCGAGGCGCTCGAGTTCTGCGTCGGATGGCCCGTAACCCGATGGGCACCCGTACCGGATGTGTGCTCCCAGCATGACCGTGGCCTCGCCGAGCGACCGGGCGACGTTGTTGTAATCCCCCACCCAGGCCACGCCGCGGCCGCGCAACGAGCCGAGCGCTTGCTCCATCGTGAGCACATCGGCCAGCGCCTGTAACGGATGAGACCGGTCTGACAACATGTTCACGACGGGCACCGTCGCGGCCGCCGCGAGTCGGGCCACGAGATCGTGACGGAACACCCGGGCACACAGCATCCCGTGGTAGCCGGACATGATCCGTGCGATGTCCTCCGCAGGTTCTCGGGTGTCGAACTGCACTTCCTCACCGCGGGTGTACACGGGATGGCCGCCGAGTTGTACGACGGCGATCTCCATCGACTGCCGGGTGCGGTTGGACGGCTTCTCGAAGATCAGCACGACGCCTTGGCCGTCGAGCGGGCGCTTCAATGCCGCTGGCGCCATCGCGGCCAGATCGAGCACCATCCGCAACTCCGCGGCCGAGAGGTCGGACAGGTCGAGAAGGTCACGTGTCGTCATGACAGCACGTCACGGACCAAGTCGATTGCCTCATCGACCTCCGCATCGGACACAGTCAGCGGCGGGGCGAACCGCAACGCGGTGGCGGTCACGGCGTTCGTCACCAAGCCCCGGCTGAGCAAGGTGGTAGAGGCCGTCTTCGCATCCGCGCCGGGTCCGAGTTCAGCCGCGAGCAGGAGGCCGAGCCCGCGCACCTCCTTCACCGCGGGTATTGCCGTCAACCCCGCCCGCAAACGCGCCCCTTGGTTCACGGCGAGCGCCGGCGCATCGATGCGCTGCATCTCGGTGATGACCGCCCGCACGGCCGCGGTGGCGATGGCGGTACCGCTGTACGTCGAACCGTGGTCGCCTGGCTGAAACACGCTGGCGACATCCTTGCGAGCCCAACACGCGCCCACCGGGAATCCGTTACCCATGGCCTTGGCCATCGTCACGACATCGGGCACCACCCCGAAGTGCTCGAATCCGAACCACCGGCCAGTGCGACCGAACCCGGTCTGCACCTCGTCGACGATCATCAGCATGCCGCGCTCGTCGCACAGCCGACGGATACCCCGGAAGTACTCCGCCGTCGCGGGGTTCACCCCGCCCTCACCTTGTACGGGCTCGATGATCACCGCCGACACGCTCGGGTCGATGGCTCCCGCCAGTTCGTCGAGCGAACCCCATGCGACGTGGCGGAACCCATCGGGCATCGGTTGGAACGGTTCATGCTTCGCCGGCTGCCCCGTAGCGGCCAGCGTCGCAAGCGTGCGGCCGTGGAACGAGCCATAGGCGCTCACGACGACGTGACGCCCCCGCCCACCGAATTTGCGGGCGAGCTTGAGGGCACACTCGTTGGCTTCGGCGCCGGAGTTACAGAAGAACGTCTGGCCGCGCTGACCCGTCGCCGACTCCAGGAGCGCGTTGACCATCACGGCAGCCTCGGTTGCCACGGGGTTGGCGAAGAAGTTCGAGACGTGCAGCAGCGTGCGGGCTTGGCTCGCCACGGCCTCGGCGATCGCCGGGTGGCTGTGGCCAAGCGACACCACGGCGAGACCAGTCAGGAAGTCCAGGTAGCGCCGGCCCTCCGAGTCCCAGAGTTCAGTGCCACGCCCGCGCACGAACGTCACCTGCGGCGGACCGAACACCGGCATGAACGGACACATGTCCATACCCTGTGTGTCGAATGCGTGCGAACCCATCAACTGCCTCCTGACACCATGGTGCCGATACCGGCATCGGTAAAGATCTCCAGCAACAACACGTGCGGAATCCGCCCGTCAAGAATGTGGGCCCTTCGCACTCCATTGCGGACCGCTTGGACACAGCTCTCGACCTTCGGGATCATCCCGCCGGCGATCGTCCCATCGGCCATCAACGCATCGAGTTCGTCGGCCGTCGTCTGGCGAATGAGACTGCCGGGGTCGTCCACGACCCGGCGCAGACCCTCAATGTCCGTGAGGTAGACGAGCTTCTCGGCACCCAACGCCTCGGCGATCGCCCCGGCGACGGTGTCGGCGTTGATGTTGTACGCCTGTCCAGTGGCATCGGACCCGATCGTGGCGATGACCGGGATGAGGTTCTGGGCGAGCAACCGCAGCACGATCGTGGGGTCCACCGCCGTGACCTCGCCGACGAAGCCGAGCTCGGGGTTCTTCGGCGCGGCGACGATCATCCGGGCGTCGGCCCCGCTGACGCCGACGGCGAGCGGGCCATGTACGTTGATGGCGGCGACGATCTGGGGATTGATCTGCCCGACGAGCACCATCCGGGCGATGTCGACGGTCTCGGCGTCCGTGACACGCAAGCCGTGGCGGAACTCCGGCTGCTTGCCGAGACGGGCCATGAGGTCGCTGATCTGCGGACCGCCGCCGTGCACGACGACCGGCCGCATCCCGACGGCGTTCATCAACACGATGTCCTCGGCGAACAGGGCCAGCGCGTTGGACTCGGAGGCGCCCGCCAGCGCGTTGCCGCCGTATTTCACGACAACGACCTGCCCGGAGAACCGCCGGATATACGGGAGAGCCTCGACGAGTACCTGTGCTCGGCTGGCGGCGTCGGTGGCAGCGGCCGAAGTGGCAACCGTCACGGGTACAGCCCCACCATCTGAAGGCCCGCCGTCTCGGTGAGCCCGAGCGCCACGTTGGCCGATTGGACGGCACCGCCACTCGCCCCCTTGCAGAGGTTGTCGATGGCCGCAATCACCATCACCCAGCCGGTGCGTTCATCGAAGCGGGCAGTGAGGTGGACGGCGTTGGAGCCGAGCGTGGCCTTGGTCGAGGGCGACGCTGGCCGCACCACCACGAATGGTTCATCGTCGTAGTAGCGGGCGAGCGCGGCGAGCAGCGACTCCGTCGAGACATCGCCCGCCGGACGGGCGTAGCAGGTGGCGAGGATGCCGCGGTTCATCGGGGCGAGATGCGGCGTGAACAGCACCTGGCCCCCAATGTTCTGCTCGATCTCTGGAGTGTGCCGGTGGTCGAGCAGGCCGTACGCCGTGAAATCCTCGTCCACCGTCGCGAAGTGCGACGTGTGCTTCGGCGCCCGACCGGCCCCGGTGACACCGCTGGCAGCGTCGACAACAATGCCCGTGGCATGGACGAACTCCTGGCGGATCAGGGGGGCGAGCGCGAGGGTCGCCGCCGTGACGTAGCACCCGGGCGTGGCAATGAGCCACGCGCCCTTCAACTCGTCGCGGTACAACTCGGGGAGGCCGTACACCGCCTCGGCCAGCAGCGCCGGCTGAGTGTGTTCGAACCCGTACCAGCGGGGGTACAGCGACACGTCCTTGAGCCGGTAGGCCGCCGATAGATCGACGACGCACCCGACCCGACCGTGCAATTGCGGGACGAGTGCCATGGATGCCTCGTGCGGCACCCCGAGGAACACGAGATCAAGCCCAGCAGCGCGCGTCTCGTCGAACTCCTCGAACACGAGGTTCGGGTAGGCCGCCGTCAGCGACGGGTACAGCGAAGCGGCGAGCGTGCCCGCCTGCGAGTCGCCGGTGGCGTAGACCACCTCGAAGTCGGGATGCTGCGCGCACAGACGAAGGAGTTCCGCCCCGGTATACCCCGACGCACCAATGATGCCGACTCTGACCATAGACGCAAGATAATACATGATGATGCATGATCATGCACGTCGAATCTTCCGCAAACGAGCAGCCGGATCAGGCAAGATGGGGTCGTGAGGGATCACTCGACGAAGGGCCGACTCCTGCTGGCCACGCCTCCGCTCGTCGACCCGAACTTCGACCGCACCGTCGTCTACATGCTCGAACACAACGAACAGGGAGCACTCGGCGTCGTCGTCAACCGCCCGACGGATGAGGACGACGTAGAGGGCCTTGGCGCATGGTGCGATCTGCTGTCTGGTCCGGCGGTGGTGTTCAGCGGCGGACCCGTCGAGGTCGGCGCCCTCATTGGGCTGGCCTGGAACGACGCCGCTCACCCGTCGACCGCTGGCCGGCCGACCGACACAGGCATCAGCACCGTCGATCTCCGCGAGGCGCCCACGGAGGTCGCTCCGGTCTTCGAGCGCTTCCGGCTCTTCCGTGGCTACTCCGGCTGGAGCCCCGGCCAACTCGACGCCGAACTCGAGGTAGGCGCATGGATCGTTCTCGCCGCCGAAGTCGCCGATGTGTTCTGCCCCGAGCCCGATGAGCTCTGGCGCGACGTGCTCCGCCGACAGGGCGGACGACTCGCCTGGATCGCCAACGCACCCGACGACCTCAGCACGAACTAGCAGCAGGGTTGATGCTCCTAGGCGCGCAGCGTCGCTCCCAGTACATGCGCCGCTGCGATGCTTCGAGCGCGCACCTCGGTCACGTCGGTATCGGTCAAAGTACGGTCGGGAGCCTGGAGCCGCAGCCGATACGCGAGGCTCCGCGCACCCTCGGCCATACCGGGGCCGCGGTAGATATCGAAGAGTTCAAGGCTGGCGAGCAGATCTCCGGCCGCCGCCCGCAGCGTCGATGCCAGTTCGCCGGCCACCACCGAATCGGGGGCGACGAAGGCCAGATCGATATCGCTCGACGGGTACCGGCTGATCGGGGTGAACTGCACGGGCACCGGTTCGATCGCCAGTAGCCAGCCCAGGTCGATGTCCACCACCGCCACCCGCTCGTCGACCCCGAACGCGTCGAGGACCTCAGGGTCGACCTCGCCGAGAGCTCCGATGACCTCGCCGTCGTTCGTGACCACGACACTCTGACGGCCGGGGTGGAGGCCCGCCACCGCGGTGTCGCCGACACCGAGACGGACATCCGTCCAGCCGAGCGCCGCTCGCAGTTCCTCCCACACCGCCACGGCGGCCGGCGCCTCCCGGCCCGCCAGTGTGATGCACAACTGTTCCGCCTCGAACGGCAGCACGTCCGCCCGCGGCAAGTAGCGGTGCCCGACCTCGAACAACGACGCACCCCGAGCGCGGTGTGACCCGTTGTAGGCGAGGGCTTTCAGAAGCCCGGGGATGAGCGATCCGCGCAACACCGACTGCTCGGCCACCAACGGATTGGTGAGGGACACCACGTCGTGCGAAAGTCCCGCCCGTTCCGCGTCGCCCGGGGAGAGAAACACGTCCGGCATTGCTTCGCTGATACCGAGCCCGAGCAGCACGTCGCGGACCCGGCGCCGACGCCACTGCGCCCCGGTGAGTCCGCCGCCCTCGGGCGACTTCGGCACGGTCTTGGCGATGTTCGCGTAGCCGTAGTGGCGGGCGATCTCCTCGATGACGTCGATCTCGGCAGTGGAATCAGGGCGCCATGACGGGATGGAGACCGCCTGCACCCCCGGGTGCACGGACGCGCCAACGCCGTAGCCGATCGGCTCCAGCAGGCGCCTGATATCCCCATCGTTGAGTGCCGTCGACAGCATGGCATTGACCCGCGCCGTACGTACTCGGACCGCCCGCACCGCGTCCGGTAGGGCCGGCGAGCGGGCATCGACGGCCCCGGTGTGCGCTGTCAGGTTCGGGCAGGTCTCGCGGAGCAACTCGACGAAACGGGCGATCGAGCGGTCGATGCCGTATGGATCCACGCCTCGATCGAACCGGGCCGAGGCCTCGCTGCGCAGCCCGAGTCGCTGGGCGGACTGGGCGATCCCGTCCGGCTGGAACCAGGCGATCTCCAACGCCACCACAGTGGTGCGTTCGGTGATCTCGCTGTGCAGACCACCCATGATCCCACCCAGGCCGATCGGCGAGTCATTGGCGTCGCAGATCAGCAGGTCCTCGCTCGTGAATGCCCGCTCTGCCCCGTCGAGGGTCGCCATGGTCTCGCCGTCACGCGCCCGCCGGATCCGGAAGCCGCCCCCACCCAGCGCTTCGAGGTCGTAGGCGTGGTTCGGTTGGTTCAGCTCCAGCATGACGAAGTTCGAGACGTCGACCACGTTGTTGATGGGTCGCATCCCGGCACGCGCCAGTCGGCGTTGCATCCACGCGGCCGAAGGAGCCACGTGCACACCTGAGATCACCGTCGACGTGAAGCGGCCGCAACGGTCGCCGTCCACGATGGCGACCGGCGCGGACCGCGGTGGGTCGGCGGTCTCGATCGTCGGCTCGACGTGAACCCGGTCCAGGTCGAGCCACGCCGCGAGGTCGCGCGCCACGCCGAGGTGACCCCAACAATCTGGCCGGTTTCGGGTGATGTCGAGGTCGAACGTGACGTCCTCCTCGATCCCGAGCGCCTCGAAGACCGGCACCCCAAGCGTGGTCTCGGGGGCGAGAAGCAGGATGCCGCTGTGATCGTCACCGAGGCCCAACTCGTGAGCAGAGCACAACATGCCCTCACTGGCGATGCCGAGGATCTTGCGCTTCTGGATGTCCCGCCCATCCGGCATGACCGTGCCGAGCGTGGCAAGGGGCACGACGTCGCCCGCCGACATGTTGAACGCCCCACACCACACGTGCCGCTCGGTGCCGTCACCGGTGTCGACGAAGACGCGGTGGACGCGCTCGGCTTGCGGATGGCGCTCCGTACGCAGCACCCTCGCCGTCACGATGCCCCTGATCGGGGCGCCATGATGCTCGACCGCCTCGACGGCCAACCCCGTGGCGTTCATGGCGGAGGCGAGTCGCTCGACATTCGTTTCTGATGCATCGCCGAACGCTGCGAAGTCGTTCAGCCAACTCAGTAGGACCAACATGTGCTCTCTCGTCTCAGAACTGCGTGATGAAGCGGAGGTCGTTCGTGTACATCTCGCGTAAGTCGTCGACCCCGTGGTACTCCTTGGCCATTCGGTCGATGCCGAAACCGAACGCGAATCCGCTCCACTCCTCGGGATCGATCCCACAGGACGTCAGCACGTTCGGGTGCACCATCCCGCAACCGCCCAGTTCCAGCCAGGAGCCATCGGGCCGTTGGATGTCGAACTCGGCCGACGGCTCGGTGAACGGGAAAAAGCTCGGGCGCAACCGGCTCGTGAAGCCAGCCCCGAAAAATGCGTGGGTGAAGGCTTCAATCGTGCCGGCGAGGTCGGCGAAGGAGATCCCGCGGTCGATCACGAGGCCTTCGATCTGGTGGAACACCGGCATGTGCGTGGCGTCGGGCGTTTCATTTCGGAACACGCGGCCCGGGGCGACGATGTAGATGGGTGGTTCCTGAGTGGTCATCACCCGCGCCTGCACGGGGGAGGTGTGTGTGCGCATCACGGTCGAGCCGGGCTCGCCATGGTTCACGAACAGCGTGTCCCACATGCTGCGGGCCGGGTGACTCGGGGGCATGTTGAGCGCCTCAAAGTTGTACCAGTCGGTCTCGATCTCGGGACCCTCGGCGACACGGAAGCCGAGGCCGACGAACACGTCCTCCAGCCGTTCCCAGGCCTGCGTCACAAGGTGAGCGTGACCGCGGGTGGGCGGGCGTTGGAACTCCGTGAGATCGAGCCGTTCGGCGGCCAGGCGAACGTTGCGTTCCTGGCGCGACAGCGCCATCCGACGCGATTCGATGGCCTCGCTGACAGCGGTCACAGCCCCGTTGAGCACCTGCCCCATGGCCCGTTTATCCTCGACCGTGGCAAGTGCACCGAGCCGGGCCTTGAAGCCGGCCAGGCTCCCCCGCTTGCCGAGGACGTCGGATGCCACGACCGACAATTCCTCGACAGTCGATGCGGCCCCGACGGCCGCCAGCGACTCGTCACGAGCGCGTGAGATGTCATCGTTCATCGAGGTATCCCGGGAATGCGTTGAGAGGGGTGAGAATCCGACGGCGTCAGCGCGCCGAGTCAGGCGCTCGCCAGCGTCATCGCCATGGCACGTAGGCTACTTCGTGGGGTGGACGGCGATCGACCTTGTATCGAGGCCGATCAGCTTGGCCACCGACAACGCCACGAACGCCAAGGGCCCGATCACGAGCCAGACCTCGATGTATGTGTGCGCGGCCGGCCCGTCGAGCACGGCAACGGTCATGGCCACGAGCCAGACAGCAGTGATGGTCAACGTGACGGGCCGCATCCACACGACCCGCACCGGGTGGGGGAACGGGAGGTCGGTGAGCGAGGCGACGCTCAACACCGCCACGATGACCGCCGCCGCGGCGGGGGCCACGTCCAGCAGGTAGAGGCTCGGTGCCACGAGGTTCCACGTGGCGGGAAACCCCCTGAACCAATGATCATCCGTCATCATGTCGGTGCGGGAGAACCAGATCGCTGACGTGAACACGGCCCCTCCGATCACCGCCACCGCCACCGACGAGGGCAGGAGGTCGAACTGGTAGATGAACGCCACCGGGACGACCACGCACGTCACGAAGTCGATCACGAGATCGAGGACATAGCCGTCGATCTTGGGCACCCGATGCTTCACATCGTTCGCCCGGGCCATCGGACCGTCGAGGCCGTCGATGAGTTGTGTCAACAGGAGCAACAGCATGGCGGCCGTCGCTCGGCGCTCGAGCACGGCCTGCAGGGCGAGCATTCCGACGACGATTCCCGAGGTCGTGAACAGGTGGACGCCCCACGCTTGTCGCCGTTGGGAAGGTGAACACGCCTCCCCTGCATCCGGTGCCGCCGTCACCCGGCCAGACTAGGGGCATCGGAACCGAACGTTGGGCACTCGTACCATCGCCGTCACAACGCCGGGTCGAACGCGCCTGGGTCGTCGCCAACCTTGGGTACTCCGCGTTGCGGATTCTCTTCTACCGGCAACTCCTCGCCGACCACGGCCTCAACGTGTGGGCGTACGTCGTTGTCGAGTTGTCCGCGACGTTGCCGTGGTCGATCGGGTCGGCTCGTCTGGTCATGGCTCTCGCTGCGAGGTCGCGGTCGCTCGCGCTGCGGTGGGCGGCCGTGGCCACGGTCGGATTCATCGCGCCCGACGTCGTCATCCTTACCACGACCGACCGGGTTCCGCCGTGGATCTACGTCGTGATATTCGCTTGGATCGTCGTTGCGGGAGCCTTGGCGATGCGACGCATCCACTCCGCAGTCAGGGCGCGGCGCGCCGTTGACGTAGAGCCTCGAACACCAGAAGCGTCGCCGCCATCGCGGCATTGAGACTCTCCCCTCGTCCCGCCTGCTCGATGGTGACCCACCGGTCGATCGAGACGTCGTCGGGCAGCCCGTGAGCCTCGTTGCCGATGACGATCGCCAACGGACCCCGGAGGTCGGCCTCGGTGTAGTTCATCCCACCGTGGGAACTCGTCCCGATGAGTTCCACCCCGAGCGACCGAGGGTCGACCTCGGTGATCACCGGGACGTGGAACAGCGCACCGGCCGACGCCCGTACGGTCTTTGGGGAGTATGGATCGACGGTGCCCGGCGTGAGGGCCACGACGTCGCAGCCCGCTGCTTCGGCACTTCGCAGGATGGTGCCCAGATTGCCGGGGTCGGCGATGCCGACGCAGACCACGGCCAGGTCGAGCGCAATAGGCGCTTCGGGCTCGCGCATCTTCACCACGGCCAGCACAGGTTGCGGCGACTCCGTCGACGCCACTCGTTCGGCCACACCTGGGCCGAGCCAACACACCGGAGTGCCTTCCACCGGGGCGGCGCCCGGGGCCACGAACTGTGCCTCGACGACCCAGCCAGCGCTCACCGCCTCGGCAACGAGGGTCGCCCCTTCGACCACGAAGGCCCGTTCGTCCCAACGTGCACTGCGGCGCCCCAAGAGGCGCCGCAGTCGCTGGACCTGTGGATTGGTGAACCCGAGTAGCTCCACGCCACCCTCGGTCCCCTGTCGCTCGCTCAGACGAGCGCCGCTTTGGCGGCCTCGACGATGGAGGCGAACGCCGCGGGATCTGTGACCGCCAGGTCGGCGAGGACTTTGCGATCCACTTCGATGCTGGCGGCGTTCAGCCCGGCGATGAACCGGCTGTACGACATGTCGTTGATGCGGCACCCCGCGTTGATCCGCTGGATCCACAGCCGCCGGAACTCGCCCTTGCGGGCGCGACGGTCGCGGAACGCGTATTGGCCGGCGTGCATGACCGCTTCATTGGCGGCGCGGAACGTCCGACTCCGGTGTCCGTAGTAGCCCTTGGCCTTCTCGAGGATCTGCTTGTGGTGCTTCCTCGCGTTGACGGCGCGCTTCACTCTTGCCATCGTGGTTCTCCTTCTGCTCCGTCGTGCTCAGCGCTCGGCGAGCAGTCGCTTGATTTTCTTCTCGTCGCCCGGGTGCACGCCCACCATGCCGTCGAGACGGCGGGTACGTGAACTCGACTTCTTCTCGAACAGGTGCTGACGCATGGACTGCAGGCGTTGGAGCTTGCCGGTCCCGGTCTTCCTGAACCGCTTTGCCGCGGTCTTACTTGTTTTCATCTTGGGCATGGTGTGTCCTTTGTGTCGCCGCAGGAGCGTCAGGCGCCCTCGACGTCGTTGGCTGGTGCGGCTTCGGTGACCGGCGCTTCGGTGACTGGCGCTTCGGTGACTGGGGTCTCGGTGACTGGGGTCTCGGTGTCTGGGGTCTCGGTGACTGGGTCAGGGAGTTCCGCCGTGGGAGTGGCCGCCTTTTTCGGCGGGACGATCGCTTTCTTGTCCGGGGCCATGACCATCGTCATGCTCCGTCCATCCAGCCGAGGAGAGGCTTCGATCTTCGCCAGGGGGCCAATCTGTTCGGCGACCCCGTTGAGGACCTTGGCACCGAGTTCCGGGTGGGCCATCTCACGACCCCTGAACTGGAGCGTGATCTTGACCTTGTGTCCCTCGACGAGGAAGTCCCTGATGTGGCGGACCTTGGTGTCGAAGTCACCCTGACCGATCTTCGGTCGGAACTTCACCTCCTTGATGGAGACGTGGGCACCCTTCTTGCGTGACTCCTTGGCTCGCTGGGACTCCTCATACCGAAACTTCCCGTAGTCCATGATTCGACAGACCGGCGGGTTGGCCAACGGAGCCACCTCGACGAGATCGAGATCCAGCGCACGCGCGAGCGTGATGGCCTCCGGGACCGACTTGATACCGAGTTGTTCGCCGTTCGAGCCGATCACTCGGACCTCACGGGCCCGGATGCGCTCGTTGTATCGCGGCTCTGCGGTGCTAGCGCCGGCAGCTATGGCCGTTCACTCCTGTGCAATGGGCATCTCCCCGTTCCGATGTTCCTGTGGGCGAGCCAAACGCCACAGAACCGGAGAGCACCGTGAAACGGTGCCCCGGATCGGAGTGGTCTACCCGGGCGCACACTTGCCGAATGGGCGGTGGTGGCCGGGTGGAGCCCTCGAGCATGCTCGAGGCCCGCTTGCCTCAGTTGTCGGATAGGTAGGGTAGCGCGAGTGAGCAGCGAAGCGACAGATGACCTCCAGGCCGACGTCCTCGAGGAGTTGACCGATGCCCGCCGGCGCCTCCTCACGGCGGACCCGGAGACCATCGTCGTCAATCACGCCATCGGGCTCTACGAGTTCGCCGCGCTCCAGTTGTCGTCGTCGCCGCCCAACCTGGTATCGGCCGTGCTGGCCATCGACGCACTGGCCTGCCTCGTCGAAGGGCTTGCGGGGCGCCTCGGTGGCGACGAGACGACGCTTCAGGAAGCGTTGTCGAACATCCGTCTGGCCTTCGTGCAGATCAAGGCTTCGACCCTCGCCTGAAGCGTCCCCCCGGCGACGCGGCGACCCGCCCGTCAGTCACCCTCACCCCTTCGGCGCGTAGCAGCGCCGCCTGTTCACGCTCGTGGCCCGGCACGAGACGGCCCGTCGACGTGACCACCCGCCACCACGGCAACTCCTCCAGGGTGCAAGCCAGGAGGTGACCGACGAAGCGGCTCCGCCCAGGGAATCCCGCATCATCGGCGATGTCGCCATAGCTGACCACCTCGCCTGGCGCGAGCAACCGCAACACGTCGAGAACCCGCCGCTCACGCTCCGCAGGTTCCGTCGGTATCACGAAGTGCCTGGGGCCGTGCGACAGAGGTTGGTGGCTTCGTAGCGGCCGAGCTTGGACCGCACAGAGAACTCGACGGCGGCACCAACATCGATCGTGCGGGCGCCACCAGCGATTTCCACGCAGTGGAACGGCCTGACCCTTCCCCCGGTGTCGGTCACCTCGCCCAGCCCACGGTGAGCATCGAAGCTCGTCACCACGCCGGACAGGATCGTGCCCGACACCGTCAGTGCACGATCTTCGAGATGGGGAGTTCGAGAATGTCCGTCGCCCCTGCGTCCTTCAGGTCCGGGATCAACACGTTGATCGTGCGCTTCTCGACCACGGTCTCGATGGCGAAGCCGCCATCGGCCAGCTTCGAGATGGTCGGTGACTTGGCCGACGGCAGCACGGCGAGCACTCCGGCGAACTGCGCCTCGGAGACATTGAGTTTCACCAGGGTCTTGCCTCTCGCCTCGAGGGTGCCGGTGAGCAGCGTCATCAACTGCTCCATGGCGTGACGCCGGGCGGGGTCCGCGTAGCTCTCCTTGTTGGCGATGAACTCGGTGTAGGAAACGAGGATCGTGTCGATGATCTTCAGGCCGGCGGCCCGCAACGCCCGGCCGGTTTCGGTGATGTCCACGACGCAGTCCGCAATGTCGGGGATCTTCGCTTCGCTGGCGCCATACGACAGGCGTACGTCCGCGGCGATGCCCCGATCGGCGAAGAACCGCTTCGTCAGTTCCGGGTATTCGCTCGTGACACGCACCCCCTGGGGCAGATCCGCCACCGACGTCGCCGTGGAGTCACCCGCCACCGCCACCACGACCTTCACCGGGCTACTCGTGGCCTTGGAGTACTGCAATTCGCCGAGGCTCACCACCGAACTCGAGGTCTCCTCCACCCAGTCGCGGCCGGTGATCCCGATATCGAACAGTCCCTCTGCCACGTACACCGGAATCTCCTGCGGGCGCAAGATGCGCACTTCGGTGATGCGGGGGTCGTCGATCGTGGCCTTGTAGTCGACGGATGACGACCGGCTCACAGGAAGGTCGGCCGCCTCGAACAGTTCGAGGGTGGCTCGTTCGAGGGATCCCTTGGGCAGCACCAGGCGAAGCACGGCGCCGAGTGTAGGGAGGGTCGCACCGCTCAGTGCGAAGTCGGGGCGTCCACCAACAGGCGCAGCGCGTGCGGGAGGACGTCAAGGATCGCCGCCAACTGTTCGACGCATCCCTTCGGCGAACCGGGGAGATTCACCACGATGCACGACCCGATCGTGCCGGCAAGGCCGCGAGAGAGCCGACCGAGCGGGTTGACGAGTCGACAGGCCTCGGCGAGGCCCGGGGCCTCACGGTCGATGACCTGACGGGTTCCCTCCGGGGTCTGGTCCCGTGGCGCGAACCCTGTTCCCCCGGTGGTCACGACCAACCCGACAAAGCCCGTCGCCATACGGACGAGCGCAGTGGCAACCTCGGCGGCGCCGTCGGCAGTGACTTCGTGGGCGACGACCTCGAATCCACCGGCGAGCAACTGCTCCACCAAGGCCCGCCCACTGGTGTCCTCCCGGGTGCCGGCGACGACGCCATCGGACACGGTGAGCACCTTCGCCTGCTGTACGGCACTCACGGAACCGGCACCGCCGGAGCGTCGACGAGGCTGCCCGCTTCGGCGATCACATCTGCGCCTGACAGCCGAATGAGGCGCAGGCCTCCCTTGCCATCGAATGACAGCGCCGCCTTGCCCTCGATCAGGTGGTGGAGGTCGTCGCCGAGCAGCCCAG
>JBKJJS010000151.1:0-19409 GCA_046597895.1 Ilumatobacteraceae bacterium | reverse complement strand
CCGACGAACTGCTCGAACTGCTCACCTCGCTCGCCCCGGCCAGCAACGGCAACGCCACCGTGGTGGTGTTGACGCCGGGCATCTACAACTCGGCGTACTTCGAGCACGCGTTTCTCGCCCAGCGCATGGGCGTGCAACTCGTAGAGGGTCGCGATCTCGTCGTCGGCGACGATGACATCGTGCGGATGCGCACGATCAGCGGTCTGCAGCGCGTCGACGTGATCTACCGTCGCATCGACGACCTGTTCCTCGATCCTGAGGCGTTCCGGACGGACTCCACGCTCGGCGTACCCGGCCTCCTGCGGGCGTGGCGGGCTGGCCATGTGGCCATCGCGAACGCCCCCGGTGCCGGTGTCGCCGACGACAAGGTCGTCTACGCATGGGTGCCCGAATTGATCCGGTACTACCTCGACGAGGACGCGATTCTTCCGAACGTCCCGACGTACCGCTGCCTGTACGCAGATGAGCGACGGTACGTCATCGAGCACATCGCCGAACTCGTCGTGAAACCGGCGAACGAGAGCGGCGGGTACGGGTTGCTCATCGGGGACCGGGCCACGGCCGAGGAGCGCCGGGCCGCCATCTCCGCCATCGAGGCCGATCCCCGTAACTGGATCGCTCAACCGATCCTGCAACTCTCCACCGTGCCCACATTGTGCGACAGTGCCATCGAACCACGCCATGTGGACCTGCGGCCGTTCATCCTGTCCGGTGCCTCGCACTACGTGACAGCGGGCGGCCTCACGCGGGTGGCTCTGCGCAAGGGGTCGCTCGTCGTGAACTCGTCCCAGGGTGGCGGTAGCAAGGACACGTGGGTCGTCTCGGGCGAAGGGGCATGACATGCTGCTGTCTCGAGTGGCCGACAGCCTCTACTGGGCCGCTCGCTATCTCGAGCGCGCCGATGACACCGCTCGTGTGGTCGGGGGCTACACGGAGGGCATCATCGACCTCCCGACCTCGGTGGTATCGAGTTGGGAGCCGCTCCTCGCCATCACCGGCACGCGGGAGCCCTTCGCCGCGCACTATGGCGACGACCAACGAGAGCGGGCCATCGTGTCCTTCCTGCTGGCCGATACCGACCACACGGGCAGCGTCGTGTCGAGTGTCGCTCAGGCGAGGGAGAACCTGCGCTCGTGCCGAGACGTGATCCCACAGTTCGCGTGGACCGTCCTCAACGACCTCCATCTCTATATGACGGCCCATCAGCGCGAGGGCGTGGCGCGGCGCAGCCGGCCTCGCTTCATCGAGCGCGTGCGGCGTGATGTCGAGCGTGTGGGCGGCATCGTCGCCACGACGATGATCCGCGACGCGGCGTACGACTTCTGGAACCTCGGCCAACTCGTCGAGCGGGCTGACATGACAACTCGGGTTCTCGGCGTCCAAGCGGCAAAGCTCCTCGGCTCCGGTCCGCCCACGGGAGGCCACGTGGAGGTGCAGTGGATGACGGTGCTGCGCTCCGTGTCGGGCCGTCAGATGTACCAACGGGCAACCCGCCAGCCCATCAACGGGCCGGCCGTCGTCGAGTTCCTGCTCTACCACAACGCGTTTCCGCGATCGGTCCGGTTCTGTGTCGACGAGATTGCCGCTCACGTCGCCCGCCTGCCGCGTGCGGAAGAACTACAGACCGCCATTGATCTCGTCGAGGCTGAATTGGCCACGCCACCGGAGGATCCCGACAATGGGGCGGCGCTCGACGCTTCGATGGACCGCATCCAACATGCGCTTGGCAACCTCAGCAGCTGCATCTCGGCGACGTACGGTTGGTCGTCGACCTGAGGCCTGTCGCCGCCTCGTCGCCCTGCGCCCCACACTCTCATGACGAACTCTCCGCTCGACTGGTACCAGCATTCGCCAACATCAACGGTGTTCGACGAGGCGGTGGACGAGCACGGCCAGGTCCGCCCGGCGTGGGCGTCGTTGGCCCATCGCCTCGCCGGTCTCGGTGAGCACGGGCTCGCCGAGCGCCGTCGCCGTTGCGAGCACCTCTTGGCCGCCCAGGGCGCGACCCACGTGCCGCATCGCGAACTGCTCGGCGTGCCGGCCGCCCACTCCGCGGCATGGCATCTCGACCCCGTCCCATTCGTGATCAGCCGTGACGAGTGGCGAACGCTCGAGGGCGAGATCACCGAGCGGGCCATGGTCCTTGCCGCTATCGCCGCCGACTTTTCCGGGCCCCGCCGACTGCTCGCGGAGGGGGTCGTGCCGGCGGCGGCTATCTACGGCGAGCCGTCGTTTCTGCCCCTTGCCCCGTCGGGGTGGGTCAACCCGATGTGGTGGTACGGCGCCGATCTCGTGCGAACGGCCGACGGTCGGTGGCGGGTGCTGCGCGATGTCACCGATGGCCTGCAAGGGGTTGGTGAAGCGCTGCTCCATCGGTCCGTGGTCAGCCGGGCCCTCGGAGATGTGAACGACCGACCCGGGCCGGCTCCACTCACCGATCATCTCGACGACTTCCGCGCCGTGCTCAGCCGTGCCGCTCCACGCGGCAGGTCGAGCCCGCGTACGGTCGTGCTGACCGGGGAAGCAGGGTCCGTTGAGTACTTGGCGGCGTCCCATCTGTCGTCTCAGCTTGGCTTCCACCGAACGTCATCGGCCGACCTCGTGGTGCGCGATCGGCGCGTCTGGCTACGGTCACTCGGGGGGCTCGAACCAGTGGACGTGGTACTGCGGACGGTGCCAGCGGCCGATCTCGATCCGCTGACGAACCCTCGTCGCGGCCGTGGCGTCCCGGGCATCGTCCACGCGGAACGGTCTGGGGCCGTCACGATCGTGAACCCGGTATCTGCCGCACTGGCGGGCTCGCCATCGATGGCACCACACCTCGGCGCGGCCGCGTTCCATCTCGTCGGGAAGCTCCCAGCACTCGAGGCCGTGCCGACATCGTGGTGTGGTGATCCCTCGGTTCTGGCCGATGTCCTCGCCGATCCGCGACGTTGGGTGCTGCAGGACACGACGACGGGTCAGGCCGTCTTCGGATCGACGCTCAGCGACGACTGGACGGCCCGTCTGCGGCTACGTCCCTCCAGCCTCATCGCACTTGGTGTGCTCGACCTCGCCACCGTCCCCGTTGTGCGGGGGGCCCGGGCGGCACCCGGTACGGTGGTCCTCGGGGTCAGCGCACTGATCCACGACGGGGTGGTGCACGTGATGCCCGGCGGTTTCGCGCGTGTCGTTGACCCGGATGTGCCGATCATCGGCCAACACTCTGGCTGGGCGAAAGACGTGTGGGTGTACGAGCATCGGCGGGCGCGTGCAGTGACCATCGTCGGCCCGCTGCCTCAGGTCGATCTGCGAGAGTCGCTGCCGACGCAAGCGGCCGAGGCGATGTTCTGGCTCGGTCGTTCCGCCGAGGGCGCCGAGGTGCAGGCTCGACTCATCCGTGTCGTGACGGAGCGGTTGGCGGCTGATCCAGCCCTTGTGGGTGGGGGCGATGGGTCGTGGGCGGCGTCGGCGGTCGCCATGCTCCGCACCTCGCGGGGATTGACGATGCGGAGCGCGGCGGAAACGCCGCTCGCCGAGCAGGTGACGGAGTGTGTGAGCGGACCCCGTGGACTCGTGGACCGGCTCGACCATGTCCTCGGGGCGGCGGCGTCCGTGCGGGAGTTCCTGTCGACGAGCACCGGTCGGGTGCTCGCCGACATCGGGGAGTTGCGTCGTAGGGTGCGCGCCGACGATGCCGAGTCACTCGAGCGACTGCTCGTCTCGCTCGCCGCCCTGTCTGGGTTGTCACAGGAGAGCACCGTCCGGGGCCCGGCGTGGCGACTTCTCGACCTGGGGCGGCGGTTGGAACGCTCCGTGGCGGTGCTCGGAGCTATCGAAGCATCACTCGGTCGGGTACCCGATGCCGAGGCGTTCCAGGCCGTTGGCGAGACGGTGCTCGCCGCCCACGAAGCGCTCATCACCTACCGCCGATGGCACAGGACCGACGTTGAGCTCGACGCGCTCGTGGACCTTCTTGTGCGCGACGACACGAACCCTCGAAGCGTGGCGTTCCAGCTCGATCGCATCGTCGAACACCTCGCCTCGCTCCCGGCCGGCGCGACCGAACGCGCGCTCGCGCAGACAGCGGCCGCCGCCGCGGTGGAACCAATGGCCGCCGACGGGCCCGGGGCGGCCGAGCGTCACTTCGGTGTTGGCGCGCTCGTATTGGCCGTGCGGGGCCCGCTACTCCAGCTCGGTGAGCGCCTTGTGCACGAGTGGTTCTCCGACCCGATCGCGCCCCGGCCGATGGGTGACAGCGACGTGGAACTGTCGTGACGATCCGCTACCGCGTACGTCACCGCACGGAGTATCGGTACGGCGAGCCGATGAGTCGCGGGCATACCGTGACACACCTCGCACCCCGCTCGGGACCGAGCCAGGAGGTCAGGGAGTGGTCGGTGACGATCGACCCGCCGCCGGACGAACGCTTTGAGTTCGACGACGCCTTTGGCAACCGTGTCGTGCAGTTCGTGGTGGCGACGCCGCACGATCGCTTGTTGATCGTCGCTGAGAGCGAGGTGGACGTGGCGGGGCCCGTGTCGCCGACTGATCGGACGGCATGGGATGCGGGACACCGATGGTCCCCGGCGATATCGGGGTTCGTGGCGCCGTCGCCATTCGCCACGGCGACCCCCGACGTCGAGTCGTTCGCTCGGGGGTCGTTCGCCGCCGGCCGGCCCACCGTCGAGGTCGCCCGTGACCTGTGCGGCCGCATCTTTCGCGAGTTCTCCTTCGACCCGACGTTCACCGTGGTGGCCACGCCGCTCGCCGAGGTGTTGCAAGCCCGGCGTGGTGTGTGCCAGGACTTCGCCCATCTCGCGGTGGCGTCCCTCCGGGCGTTCGGTCTCCCGGCCCGGTACATGAGCGGATACGTCGAGACATTCCCACCTGCCGGGGAACTGAAGCTCGTCGGCGCTGACGCGTCACACGCGTGGTGCTCGGTCGCGCTCGGTGATGGCTCGTGGTTCGACTTCGATCCGACGAACGACCAGGCGCCGCCGACCGGCCACGTCGTCCTCGCGTTCGGTCGTGATTACCTAGATGTGGCGCCAGTGCAGGGGGTCGTGGTGGGTCCTGTCACGGTGCAGGAACTGATGGTCGAAGTCGACGTGACGTCGCATCACGTCGAGTGACCGGAGGGGACCGACTCGGTACTGCGCTGCAGGGCGGACGTCGTGCGTAGCGGAAGTTCGGGCAACCGCAGGGCCAGCAACACGCCGAGGGCGGCGAGTGGCGCCGCCACTTTGAAGATGGTCGTGATTCCGTTGGTGAGTATCTCGAGCGCGGCGTCACGCTGGGCCGTCGGCAAGGCGCGGATCTCGAGCGGCTGGCGCACGAGACTTGGATCGAGTTCATCGCTGATCTGTGAGTTCAAGATGGCGCCGAACAACGCGATGCCGACGACTCCGCCGAGTTGGCGGAAAAACAGCACGGTGGACGATGCGACTCCGAGGTCCTGCCACTCCACGGCATTTTGCGCCGCCATCGTGCCGACCGGCATCAGCGAGCCGAGTCCGAGGCCGGCGAGTGCCATTCCGACCATCGCTACTGGCACGTAGCCAGGGGTGCCGTGCAGCGTGCTCATGACGAGCATGCCGGCGGTCGTGAGGAGTAGCCCGACGATGGGCCACGCTTTGTAACGGCCTGTGGTGGCGGTGCGTCGACCCGTGATGATGGCGCCGACCGCCACACCGATGGCGAACGGCGACATGAGCAGACCGGCCCATGTCGCCTTCAGACCAGTGACGGCCTGTAGGAACAGTGGGACAAACGCCGTCGCGCCGAACAGCACAGCGCCACCGATCGCCATGATGGGAACGATCGCCCGGATCGTCGGGATCGTGAAAAGCCGCAGTGGCACGATCGGCTCCGGTGCCTTGGTCTCCCACCAGATGAACACGGCGGTCAACACTGCGGATGCGCTGAGCAGGCCAAGGGTGGTGGGAGCGGTCCAGCCGTACACGTCGCCCGCCCACGCCATCGCGAGGATCAGCGAACACACCCCGCCGACGAGGAGTGTGGCGCCGATGTAGTCCACCTTGTGGGGCTGTTTGACCCACGGGAGGCGCAGGGCCGACGACGTGATGAGGAGGGCCCCGATCCCGAGCGGGACGTTGATGAGGAAGATCCAGCGCCAGGACGTGTTGTCCACGATGACACCGCCGAGCAGTGGCCCAACGATGGATGACATCGTGAACACACTCGTCATGAACCCCACGTAGCGCCCGCGCTCGCGGGGTGGGATCACGTCGCCGATGATGGCGAACGCCAGCGCGAACAGACCGCCGCCCCCGATGCCCTGAAGCCCCCTGGCGGCGATGAGTTGGTTCATGCTCTGCGCAGCCGCACAGGCGACCGAGCCGACGACGAAGACGATGATCGCGATCTGGAACAGCAGGCGTCTGCCGTACTGGTCCGAGAGCTTGCCGAACAGCGGAGTGGCGGCCGTCGACGTGAGCATGTAGGCCGTACCAACCCACGCGAACTGCTTGCCGCCTTCGAACTCGTTCACGATCGTAGGGAGCGCGGTGCTCAGGATGTTCGAGTCGAGCGCCGAGAGAAACATGCCGGCCATGACGCCGCCGAAGACGATCCAGATCTGGCGCTGCGTCAGTGGAGCGACGCCGTCAATCATGAACTTGCAGTCTACAACTAAGGTATTCGCTTTGCCGAGACAGACGGGGGCGATGGCTGATTTCCGCTAGTCAATTGGCTCGGGCGACGGCACAATGGGTCCATGTCCGGTGCCGAACACCTCGACCACGAGTGGTGCTACCGGGCGTTGCAGAGTCGTGATGCTCGGTTCGACGGGTGGTTCTTCACCGGCGTCCTCACGACCGGGATCTACTGTCGTCCGAGTTGCCCTGCCGTGCCCCCGAAACGCGAGAACGTCCGTTTCCATCCGACGGCGGCCGCCGCTCAGCAGGCCGGGTTCCGAGCGTGTAAGCGATGCCGGCCTGACGCATCGCCGGGCTCGCCTGAGTGGAACACCCGGGCCGATGTCGTCGGACGGGCGATGCGTCTCATCGCCGATGGCGTCGTTGACCGAGACGGCGTGCCAGGCCTCGCCCGCCGCCTGAGCTACAGCGAGCGCCACATCACCCGTCTGCTCACTGCTGAGGTCGGCGCCGGGCCGCTCGCGCTCGCCCGGGCCCAGCGTGCCCACACTGCCCGCACGCTCATCGAAACGACGGACCTTTCCCTCACGACGGTGGCGTTCGCCGCCGGGTTTGCCAGCGTCCGCCAATTCAACGACACCGTCAAAGCAGTCTTCGCCGTCGCGCCCCGTGACCTGCGCAAGATCAACCGGCATGCCACGCCAGCCTTGGCGGGTGCACTCACGCTTCGGCTTCCGTACCGCGGGGCGCTCGACGCCGAGGCCCTCTTCGGCTTCCTTGGACTGCGGGCGGTGCCGGGCGTGGAGACCTGGGATCCGGTGACGATGACGTACCGGCGCACGCTCGACCTTCCGCACGGGGTGGGTACCGTCGCACTCTCGCCTGGTCCTGGTCCTGGTCCTGGTCCGGGTCCGGGTCCCGGTTACGTGTCGTGCACGCTGCGCGTCGACGATTGGCGCGACGTGACGACCGCGGTCCAGCGGTGCCGCCGTCTGTTGGATCTCGATGCCGACCCTGAGGCGGTCGTCGACGTCTTGGAGCACGATGAGGCGCTTGCGTCGCTCGTCGCCAAACGACCGGGGCTGCGGGCTCCGGGGGCCGTCGACGGCAACGAGTTGGCCGTGCGAGCGGTGCTCGGCCAGCAGGTGTCGGTGATCGGCGCCCGGACGCTCGCCGGTCGGCTCGTCGTCGCGTACGGGGAACCGATGGCGAACCCGACAGATGGCCTCACCCACGTTTTTCCCCGGGCGGCATCGCTCGCCGGGGCGGCCGACGAGCACCTCGCAATGCCCGGCGCCCGGCGCGCCTCGCTCCGCGCGCTGTGCGCGGCGCTGGCTTCCCGCGACATCGTGATTGACGCGGGAGCGGACCGTGTGGAGCTCGTTCGTCAACTCGTGTCCCTCAAGGGAATCGGGCCGTGGACGGCGGGCTACGTCGCCATGCGGGCGCTCGGGGACCCGGACGTGTTTTTGCCAACCGACCTCGGCGTGAAGCTGGCGGCGGGTCGCCTCGGCTTGGACACCGAGCCGGACGCCCTGCGCGCGCGGGCCGAGCGATGGAAGCCCTGGCGCTCATATGCCCTTCACCACCTGTGGGCCAGCGTCGACTGAGCCCGCCTCGACTGAGATGGAGATGATGACCATGAAGCAGAACGTGGACCTGTACTCGACGACGATCGATTCGCCTGTCGGCCTTCTGACGCTGGTGGTGTCCGACGCTGGCATCCGGGCGATCCTGTGGGATGCCGAGGGTGAAGATGTGCGGGTGCGGTTCGCCGCCGCCGGAGCTGTCGACCGGCCGGACCATCCGATCCTGACCGATGCCGTGCACCAACTCGAGCAGTACTTCGCCGGCGAGCGCCAGGACTTCGACCTCCCGCTCGATACGGTCGGGACGGAGTTCCAAATGTCGGCATGGGGGGCACTCCAGACGATCCCGTTTGGCGCGACCGTGAGCTATGGCGAACAGGCCAGGCGCCTGGGCAACCCCAAAGCAGTGCGCGCCGTTGGCGCGGCGAACGGCCGCAATCCCGTCAGCATCGTCGTGCCATGCCATCGTGTCGTCGGAAGCGACGGCTCCCTGACGGGCTTCGCCGCCGGGCTCGATACGAAGGCGTGGCTACTCAACCACGAGCGTGACGTCCTCGCCCAGGCTGGCTAGTCGACAAGGTTCTCCACGCGGATGTTGCGGAACTGGGGACCATTGATCCAGTTGCACATCTGGGCGTCGCACTCCTCGACCTCGCCCCGGATCCAACTGCCGTCCTTGTTGAACAGCCCCCAGGAGTTGTCCGGCCGGGTGACCTTGATGTGACCCTCGCCGTCCTGTTCGTACAGCGCGCGGGTGAACGGGTGCTTCATGCCGAGCATCGTCGTCACTTCCTGACCGTGACCGGGACGGCGTCGGGGCTCGCCACCCATTCGCCGATTTTTTTGTGCAGCCAGCGGACCTTGCTCTCCTGGTAGTTGGCGAGCGTGACACCCGGCTTGAAGGTGGCCTCTAGGCCCCGCTGGACATTCGGCATGTTGAACAGGTCCTGATTGAAGACCTTGCCGAGCATGCCAAGTTCTGCGGCGTCCGTGAACGTCTCGTGAGGCTCCAGCCAGTGGATCGGTGCCGGCGGCGGGCGCTCACCCGATGCAGGAAGCGGGGCGAGGAAGATGCACTCCATGATGGCGGTGCGGTGGTCGGTACCATTCGGGCGGAACCGGTAGGTGATGCGGTTGAACGCCCCCCACGGGTGCAGGTTCGGGAACAACGTGTAGTCGATCGCGTCCATGAACTCGGCGTCGGACATCTCGTCGACGCGGTCCCCGACGGTGAGCCGCCAACGCTCGCGGGACAACTCCGCGGCGAATGCCCGCATGCTTTGGCCCTCTTCGAGCGTGAACGGCGATTCCTGGCCCTCACGAAGGTCGAGCATGGCCCTGAGCTTCTCGTTCTCGGTCGGTGTCCAGTCGAGCAACGGGCTCGACGTGCCGCCCGGTGTGATGACTCGGGCGCAGTTCTCCCACACGTCGATCTGGCTGTTCGTATCGCCGAGGTTGACCATGATCTGCGGGTGCGTGCCGTTCACGTGGAACGCCTCGCAGAACGCTTCCTGCACGATCTTCCAGTTCGCCGGGACGATCTTCGCGATGTGCGCTTCCTTGTAATAGTTGCGCAGGTCCCAGACCGGGTCGAAGTGCTCGGCGATCTCACGCACGAAGTCCTCGAGGGGCTCGGCATCGGGATCCGGGTTGATGAACACGAACCCGCCCCACGTGCCGACCTTCACCTCGGGCAGAGAGAACTCGTCGTCCTCGATGTGCGGAAAGTCCCACCGGGCGGGCACATCGGCGAGCGTGCCGTCGAGCGCCCACGCGAAACCGTGGAAGTTGCATCGGATCTCGGAGCAGTGGCCGTCGTAGTCCTTCAGGCGGCGACCACGGTGCAGGCAGGCGTTCGGGTACGCCTTGATCTCGTCGGTCTTCGTACGGACGACGATGAACGACAGGTGGGCGATCTCGTAGACCTGGTAGTCGCCGACGCGGGGGATCTCCTCCTCGCGGCAGGCCATCTGCCACACGCGCTTCCAGAGCCGCTCGACCTCGAGGTCGTGGAACGCCTTCGTGGTGTACCGCTCGACCGGGATGTCCTCGGAGCCGAAGTACTGCGACGACTCGAGACGCAGAACGGCGGGCACCGGGTGGGTGTCCTGGTCGAGCAACTGCTGGTACGTGATGCCCGGGGAGCGGGCGGTGCCGGGTTTGGCCTCGGTCGTGGTCACGAGTACCCCTTTCTCGGATGAATTGATCCTACGATCAATTTACTCTGGGCGACCAATTTTACCTCAACACGTCGAGTCGAACCGCGTTGGACGGGCGCGGTCAGCGGGTGAGGATCGTGACGCCGGAGATTCCGGGGGCGCCATAGACGTGGGTATATGCCGTTTTCGGATTGTTCGGCACCTGACGGGCGCCGGCATCGCCGCGCAACTGCAGCACGTTCTCGTAGACCTGGCGCAGGCCGGACGCGCCGACCGGCTCACCGTTGGCGAGGCAGCCGCCGTCGGTGTTCACCGGCAGCTTTCCGCCGATCTCCGTCTCGCCGGCTTGGATCATCATCTCCTGCTCACCGTGTTCGCAGAACCCGTTCTCGGCCATGTGCATGACCTCGGCGCCGGACTCGGTGTCCTGCAACTGGGCGACGTCGATGTCCTTCGGCCCGAGCCCGGCCATCTCGAACGCCGCCTTGGACGCGTCAATGGTCGGGCCGTCGCCGTGCTCGAGCGCGAGGTGGGGGGCGAGAACCTCGAAGCTGCCGAACCGGCGGCTTCGCACCACGGCGGCATTCAGGAAGATCGGCTTGTCCGTGTACTTGTGAGCGAGGTCCGCTCGGGCCAGCACGAGCGCAACGCCGCCCTCCGCCGGTGAGCAGAACATGTACTGCGTGAGCGGATACGACAGCATCGGCGAGTTCAGGATCTCCTCCTCGCTCAATGGCTTCTTGCGCCAACCCAGCGGGTTGGCCGAACCGTTGCGGGACGCCTTCGCCGCCACCTTCGCCAGCGTGTTCTGCGAGATCCCGTACTGCTGCATGTAGCGGTTGATCTTCATGCCGAAGAACTGCGTGGTGAGCGCCAGGCCGGATGCGCCGTAGTAGCTGCCGAGGCCGGACCCAGTCGGTATCCGGAAGGCGCCGCGCTCGTGCTTGTCGAACCCGATCGCCATGCCCACGTCGAACAGCCCCGAGCGAATCGTGGTGTACGCGCTGAACAGCGCCGACCCGCCGGTGGCACACCCGTTGGCCACGTTGATGAACTGCAAGCCCGTGAGACCGAGTTTGCTCACCATCGTGTCGGCGGCACCGGCGGCGAGACTGCCACCGAACGCGAACTGCATGTCCTCCCACTTGGCGCCGGCATCGGCGACCGCCCGCCGTACGGCGATGGCCCCCTGATCCATACCCGACACGCCCTCGGTACGTCCGAACGGGTGCATCCCGATTCCGACAATGGCCACATCCGTCATGACTGACCCCCTGATCCTTCAGGCTCGACTGGCGTGAATGCGAACGTCACGATCTCGTTGCCATCCTCGTCCGTTTTGAGGGGAACGAGCACCATTTCCATCTCCATCCCGATACGGAGCTTGGCCGGGTCAGCCTCGGTGAGGCGGGCCTCGACCTTGCACTGGCCGGCCAATTCGACGTAGCCGACACCGAACGCCTTGAACGTCAAGGGGTTGTCGTCGCCGATGTACGGAGGCGCCTTCGGGGCGAACCCCTGGACGGTCCACGTCCAGAGCGTGCCCCGGTTGGAGAGTTCCACTGGCTCGGTATCCGTGCCGGCGCAGCGCGGACAACCGTCCTGGGCGGGAAACATGTGGTTGTCGCAGGATCTGCATCGGGACCCGATGAGCCTCGGTGAGGCGGAGGGCCACGTGAAGATGCCCTGTGTGACTGGCACCTGGGTGGACATGGCGTCGAGTTCTACCTGATCGGCGGCCGTACCAGGAATTCGGTGCTGGAAATGGCCCGCGGGGTAACGGATCGCTCACGGCCGGTACTATCCCCTCTGTGTCACGGACCGACCGGACCTTGGGCTCCTACCGGGGGGCGGAATCGAGCGTCGTGGAACGACTCGCCGACCTCTACGGATCTGGCGGCAAGCCCGGTGGGGCGGCCAGGGGTTCGACGCGTCCGGCCCGTCCTCGGCGGGGTCGCCGGTACAAGTCCAGTAGCTACGGGTCGACGCAGTACGGCAAGGCTGGTCGCAGCGGTCCGTCCCGTCCCGTCATCTTCCTCGTGGTCTTCGCGGTGGTGGCGGCAGGGCTGGCGGCCATTGCGGTCAAGACGCGATGGATATCCGCCGCGGTCACCGGCGTCGAGGACGGCCAGATCGTGCGCGGCGACCAGGTTGATGACATGGAAGTCCGCGTGAGGGCGTGGGGCAGGGCCAAGGGTGACGTCACCGTCATGCTGAACGGCGCCGCCATAGAGACCTTCACGGATGACATTGGCGTGGTGCACGCATCGCTGAAGGACGCGGCGAACGGCACCAACACCGTCGCCTACCGCGTGAGCAGTTCCCTTCCGCTCGTCTCCGACTACACCGGACAACTGTCGTTCACGGTGCGGTTCGGTCCCTCTCTCAGCGTGCCGGCCGCCGTACCTCCGCCGACGGATCGCAAACCGGCCGTCATCCGCGGCCTCGTCGCTGACGATGTGAGCGTGGTGGTCAACGGCCAGCCGGCGGACCGGGAGGCAGGGGCGTTCACCGCCCGCGTCGCCAAGGGTGAGCGCGAGGCCGTCGTCATCGCTACCGCCCCCGACGGTGCCATCACGAAGGCGGTCGTCGAGTTCTCGGAGCAAGTCGTCAAGGGCGATCCGATCCAGGCGTTCCACGTCAGCGCCCCGATGTGGCGCGACCAGGATCTTCAAGACACCATCGCGAAACTGGCGGCGGAAGGTCGCATCAATGCCATCGAACTTACGGTCAAGGACGAGGCCGGCATCGTCGGGTACGAAACGGCCATACCGCTGGCCAAGGAGATCGGTGCGATCGGCCGGGACTACGACGCTCGGCAGGCGATCGACCGGATTCACAGCCTCGGGCTCAAGGCCATCGGCCGCGTCGTCAACTTCCGCGACCCGAAGCTGGCCCAGTGGGCGTACAACAACGGCCGCCGGGACATGCTCGTGCTCGACCCGGCCGGCGAGCCGTTGGACAGCTCCTACGGCCCCATCGTGTTCACAAACCTTGGGAGTGAGGCGGTACGCCAGTACAACATCGAGTTGGCGGTGGAAGCCGCCGAATTGGGTTTCGATCACATCCTCCTCGACTACGTGCGGCGGCCAGAAGGTGAACTCGACACGCTGAGTTTCCCGGGGCTCGATGTGTCTCCTTCGGTTTCCATCGCCACGTTCGTCAAGGAGACCAGGGAGCGATTGCCCGAGACAACTGTGCTCGGCGTGTCGGTCTTCGGCATCGCCGCCACGCGACCGATCATGATCGCCCAGGACATTCGCCTCCTTGCCCCGCTGGTCGACTACATCGCCCCGATGGTGTACCCGTCGCACTGGGGTGCCGGCGAGTACAAGGTCGCCGTACCCATCGCCGAGCCCGGCAAGATCGTCGAGCGGTCCGTGAAGGACTTCGTGCGCATCGCTTCGGCCGGTGGTGCGTACACGTTGCCGTGGCTGCAGGACTTCGACACGGGCGACTACGGCTATGGCGAGGCGGAGGTCAGGGCCCAGATCGAGGCCGCCATGAAGTCCGGAGCGAGCGGCTTTCTCCTCTGGAACTCCCGAGTGCGCTACGACTACGACGCACTCGACCCGATGGCCGTCGCCGACGAGGAGACCCCGAGCGACACGAGCGACACGAGCGAACCGGTCACGACGGGCTGACGCTCAGCGGAACGTGACGCACTCGAAGTGGGCGAGGCCCACGTGGTCACCGCTCGTGAACCTCGTGAAATTCTCGGCCCATGCGTGGTCGTGCTCGAACTCGGTGCCATCCACCCGCACGATCGTGGTCGGGTGCGATACATCCCACACCTCGCCTTCGACGTGGTAGTCGCCGCGATACACGCCCTGCCCGAGCCCGTCATCGAAGCCACCGAAGTAGCCGCCGCCTTGGCAGTACACCCAACACCCGAGGTCCTCGACCTCGTAGGAGCGCTCGATGTCCTCGGCGTCCGTGAGCGTGACATGACCCCGCTTGAGTCGGCGGCCGCCCTCGTAGAACTCGAGTTCGGTCTCGACATCGACGACAGGGACCGCTCGGTCAGCGTGGAGGATGTTGCCGCGCTGCATCGTCCGGCGCCCCTTGGGGTTGTCGAAGCAGTGGTAGTAGCCGCTGTGGCCCGGCATCGTGTAGAGCACCCATTGCCGCAACCCGGCCGGGCGCTTGGGCACGCCGATTCGGGGAGCGGCGTACAACTTCGGCCCACCCCGGCTACCCATGAATCCCCACGAATGATTGCGGAAGAACGACGCAGACGCCGGGTCCAGCACGATGCGCTCGCCATCGACCTCGACCCAGCCTTCGACCGGCCCGCTCAACTCGTACGTGGTGCGCTCGGCGAGTAGTCGTCCATCCACACGGGTGATCTCGGGCACACCCTCGTTGGCGACCGTGCGCGAATGGCAGAGCAGGTCGCAGCTGATGCCGCGGTCGTTGTCCTCGACAACGAAACGCAGCGTCTTCATCGGCTCCACGATCTCGATGTGCATGGGGCCGACGCCGAACGTGTCCATATCTGGGCGAAGACGGCGCGACAGACGCAAGTTGTGCTGCCGGCCCGCGTGAGTCACGCACACGAAACCGTCGAGCACATCGTTGTTCTGGTAGAGGCGCAGGTTCGATGTCAGGCCGACGGTGCCGGCCTGATCGGCGACGCACACATAGTGGCCGTCGTTCCACTGCGGGTCACTTCCCTGTACGGCGGCGAACGACTCGGTGATCTGGTGGTACGGGTACTCGTCCATGCGAAGCAACATGAGGTGGTTCTTAGCAGGCATGATCGGGCGATGGCGCCGGGTGATCGGTGACCGGCGCGGCGATACATCACATCATGTGCGGGCGAGCCGAGAGGGATGAGCGCCGGCCCGGGCCGGCATTCCCCGGCTGGGCAGTGGAGACCTTGGCGGCTTTGGCGGCTTCGATCATCGTGTCGACGAGGTAGGTGTTGCGAGCTTTGGCACCCTTGCCGTTGTAGTGGGCGCCGTCGGCACCGTGCCATTCGGGATGCTGCTTCGCGAGGGCGGCCCAGTCGGCGACTCGGAGGTTCGGCCACCGTTGCGTCGCCCCGCGTAGTGCCTCGTTGAACTTCGGCCACGCGCCATTCTGCTTCTGCCAGTACGTGAGGAAGAACACGTGCCGGTCGGAGCCGATTTCAGTGAGCATCTTGTCGATCATCTCGGCGGCGATGCCCTTCTTGCGAGCGATGAACCACATGTCGTTACAGCCAAGGGCAACGACCCACGATGGCGGGTCGAAGCCAGCGGCGCGCGCTGAGCGAACAGCGGTGAGTCCTGACGGGTACTTCTTGTTCGGTTCGCGCGTGATGGACCGCGAGCCCTGGATGTCGCAGCGGAACGGACCGACTCTCCGCGCCACGAGTTCCGTGTTCAGGCCGCCGACGTATCCGCCCGACAGCGAATCACCGATCTGCATGACAGGACCGTGCCTTCGAACGGTGGCGTCGGAGAGAACGATCGGCTTCGCGTCCGCCGCCGTCGCCCTGAGCAGCGTGGCGACCGGGACGGCGCCGGCACCGACCAGAAGGGTCCGACGGGACAGCATGTGCGGCAGTTTCCCGGTAAGTGCCGTGATTGTCCAGAGGGCGGCGCCACTAGTCTCGTTCGGACGCCACGACAGGGGAGACTGCAGGACCATGGGTGTGTTCGATCTTGACAACAAGACCGCGCTGATCACGGGGGCCAGCTACGGCCTCGGCGAGGTGTTCGCCGAGCGCATGGCCGCCGCAGGGGCTGATCTCATCCTGACCGCCCGCTCCACCGACATGCTCGAAGCAGTGGCCGAGCGGTGCAGGGCCCTCGGCCGCAAGGTGACGGTGGCGCCGGGCGACGTGTCCGTCGAGGACGACGTGAAGCGAGTGGTGGCTGCCGGCCTCGCCGAGCACGGCAAGATCGACATCCTCATCAACAACGCCGGGATCTCGGATACCCGTGGTTTCAGCGCCGAGAACTACGACCTCGAGATGTTCAGGAAGATCTTCGAGGTCGACACGATCGGGGTGTTCCTGTACGCCCGCGAGGTGGGCCGCCACATGCTCGAGCGCCGCTCCGGCTCCATCGTGAACATCTGCTCCATCATGGGCTCCGGCGCGAACGAGTTGAACGTCATCGCGTACACCGCAGCGAAGGGCGCCGTTCGAAATCTCACGATGCAGCTCGGCTGTGAATGGGCGGATCGCGGGGTACGGGTCAACGCCGTGTCCCCCGGCTTCATCGCCACGGAGATGGTGAAAGTGGCCCTCGAACAACTCGGGGTGGCCGAGTACGTCGCCAGCCGCACCCCGATGCGCCGCATCGGTGATGCGAACGAGGTGGCCAACGCGGTGATCTTCCTCGGGTCCGACGCATCGTCCTACATCACAGGGGTCGACCTGCTCGTCGACGGCGGAACGAACGCTTCAAACGGCACGTTCCAGGTCTTGCCGGCGCACGTCGGCTGGGGCGCCAAGCTCGGTCGCCCGGTGATCCCCGGGGGATACGAGGGCCTCGTGCCGACGCCGGAGCGGTTCTCGCTCTGGGAGATGGGCATGCCGGGCGTCCACTATCCGATGCCCGAGGGCTGACGCGATGGTCCGCTCGGTGGTCACGGCGGCCGGTGCCCCGAAGGCGCTTGGGCCTTACTCGCAGGCCGTGGTGTCGGACCCGTTCGTGTTCTTCGCCGGTCAGACCCCGATCGATCCGGCTACGGGCCTGCTCGTTGACGGCGGCATCACGGTCCAGACCGAGCGTGTCTTCGACAACCTCTTCGCCGTGCTCGCGGCGGCCGGGCTGACGTCCGATGACGTCGTGAAGGTGAACTGCTATCTCACCGACATGGTCAACGACTTCGCAGCGATGAACGCCGTGTACGCCCGCAGGTTCGCCGAGCCGTATCCGGCGCGGACGACCGTGTGTGTGGCGGGGTTGCCCGCCGGCGCCAACGTCGAGATCGAACTGGTGGCCCGCCGACGGGACTAACGCCTAGGCTGGCGCCGCATGAGAGTTCGACGCATTGTCTTCGGGGCAGTCGCGATGGCCTCACTTCTCGCGATCACGTCTGTGGTACCGAGCAGCCGGACCGGGGCCAGTCCCGGAGCGTCGGCGGTGTCGAGCGCATCGGCTGCGGCGGCAGGCCAGTGGTCCTCGGTGTTCAAGATGCCCGTACCGGCGGCCCACATGGCGCTGCTACCGAACGGCAAGATCCTCATGTGGGTCGCCGGAAAAAGAACCTACATTTGGGACCCGAGCAACTTTACGAGCGTGGCCCGCACGGCTAAGGGATCGAACTTGATGTGCGCCGGCTTCATCCAACTCAGTGATGGCACAGTGTTCGTCGTCGGCGGTCAGGGCCCGGGCGGGGGCACGGTGGGCCTCGTGCAGACGTCCACATTCGATTGGCGCACGAACACCTGGACCAAGGGTCCCAACATGACGAAGAGGCGCTGGTATCCCTCGGTCGCCGCCCTCCCGAACGGCGAGGCCCTGATCATCGGTGGCGGGCCGAACGTGGCGGAGGTGCGCCAGACTGACGGAACGCTCCGCAAGCTCACCACCGCAGTGTTCAACCACGTCAAGCGCTACCCGTTCGTCCAAGTCGGGCCCGAGGGGTTGGTGGGTTACTACGGCGAGGAGGTCGAGCTCCGGTCGCTGGATTCGGCGGGAACCGGCCAATGGACCGTCTTCGGGAATCGCGACGCCATCCAGCGGCGGTACGGCAGCTTCGCCATGTTCGACATCGGCAAGGTCCTGGTGGCGGGGGGCGGACTCGGCGGCACCGTGCCCACGAACTCGGCGGTCGTCGTGGCGAACGTCGGTGATTCTCTTGTGTCCACACCTACGGGCTCACTCGCCCAAGGCCGCCGGCAGGGCCATCTCACCGTTCTGGCCGACGGCTCGGTGCTCTACAGCGGTGGCCAGGCGAGCACGGCAGAACAGGTCAGCCTGAAGAGGGGTGTCAATACAGCGGAGCTGTGGAATCCTCAGACCGGAGTCTGGACGACGTTGGCGCGAGCTCGCGTCACCCGGCAGTACCACTCGACCGCCATCCTGCTGCCTGACGCCCGGGTGCTCACGGCCGGTGGTGGCCACTGCGCCAAGTGCGGCACCACGATCAAGTACAACGAGTCGAACGGCGAGATCTTCTCGCCGCCGTATCTGTTCGACAGCAGCGGTGGGCCGGCTGTCCGGCCGGTCATCAACTCGGCGCCGACGGTGGCTTCACCGGGCGGCACCTACGATGTCGACATCACGAGTGACTCGGGAGTGTCCAAGATGGCGCTGGTCAGGCTGGGTGCCGAAACCCACGCCGTTGACCAGGGCCAACGTTACGTCCCGCTGACCGTGGTGTCGGTTGCGGGCTCGCAGTACCAGATCACGCTGCCGACCGAGGCCGGCGCCTTGCCGCCCGGTTACTACATGCTGTTCGCCATCGATGGCAGCGGTGTCCCGAGTGTGTCTCAGATGGTCCAGGTGCAGTAGTCCCTGAGACATGACGTGTCGACGTCACCCTAGAGTGCGGCCAATGAGCACTTCTCCTTCCTGGGCGGACTCGCCCGTTGCCGATCTCATCAACCTCTCCGGCCGTAGGGCCGTCGTCACGGGGGCCGCCATGGGCATCGGCGCCGCCATCGCCACCCGCCTCGCGCAGGCGGGGGCCGATGTCCTCATCGCCGATCTCGACGCTGGCGGCGAGGAGACGGCAGCAGGGCTCCGTGCTGCCGGGCTGTCGGCCTCGTTCCGGCGCTGTGACATCACGAACACGTCCGATCTTGTGGCCGTCGCCGAGCAGGCGGTAGAGGCGGGCGGGCTTGACATCTGGGTCAACAACGCCGGCATCTACCCGACGACCGGGCCGGTAAAGGCCGTCACCGACGAGTTCCTCGATCGGATGTTCGACGTCAACATTCGTGCCCAGTTCTCGGCCGCCCGGGAGGCGGCCAACCGCATGCCGAAGGGGGGCTCCATGGTGAACCTGGCGTCCATCGCCGGCATCCGCGGCGGCGCGGGGATCTCCGCGTACACGGCCTCGAAGGGCGCAGTTATCGCGATGACTCGGGCGCTCGGCAACGAACTTGGGCCGATGGG
>JBKJJS010000361.1:0-5309 GCA_046597895.1 Ilumatobacteraceae bacterium | reverse complement strand
GCCGACCCAGCGATGGACTCAACGGTGAGGTTGGTGTCAGCGAAGATCGCCTCCCCGCCGATGACCGCAAACTGCACGATCGCATCGGCGGCGCCACCCTGGATGCCGCTGATCTGGGTGGGCAGGTCGTCGGCGAAGATCCACTGCACCTTCTCGAGGTAGGGCTTGCCACCCCACCAGTCGTCGTTGCGGACGAACGTCGCTCCGGTGGCAACATCGAACTTCTCGAGCTTGAACGCTCCCGTGCCGACCGGCGACTTGTCCAGCGTGCTGCCGAGCACGAAGCTCTTCGGCGTGATGACCGACTGCGGGTTGTACAGCGATACCTGGTAGGGGAACTGCCCGTCAGGGGAGTTCAGGGTGATCTCGACGGTGGTGGGATCGACCGCCCTGGTCGCGCCAGCCACGATGTAGGCCTTCAGGTTGCTGCCGGCGAGACGATCCATGGTGGCCACGACATCGTCGGCGGTCAAGGGCGAACCGTCGTGCCACTTCACGCCCTTACGCAGGCTGAACGTCCATACGCTTCCGTCAGCATTGGGTTTCCACGATTCGGCCAGCGCCGGTGCGAGGTCGGCGCCCTTGCCTTTACCGCAGAGATACTCGAACGACTGAGTCACGATGGTGTAGGTGCCCAGGTTGTCCATGGCCACGGGGTCGAGCGGGCCGCTCGGCAACTGAGTGGCGATGCGCAGCGTGCCGCCATCCTTGATGGAGCCCGCCACAGGGGCTGCGGTCGTCGACGCGGCGGCGCCTGTCGTGGTGGCGCCTCCGGCCTTGGTGGTGGTGGAACCGCCGCCGCCGCCGTCGTCGCCACACGCCGTGATGACTGCGGCCATGAACGGCATGCTCAGTCCGATGACGGTGCCGCGGCGCACGAAGTCCCGCCGCGAGATGCGGCCCTGTGCGTACGCCTCGACATGATCGACCTCGACGGCACTTGCGTGGCGCCGGACCCGGTCATACAAGTTCATGCTTCCCCCTTGAGTAGCTGTCCGTCCCCATTATCGGACCGCACACACCGAAAGCCCGGTGCGAACAGGAGCGAACCTAGTGGCTGCTCCGGTTGAGGTCAATCACCTATTTCCGGCACGCCCGTACCGGGAATGACGGCGTCAGAACACGATCACGTTGCGCAGCGCTTCGCCTCTGGTGACAGACGCCATCGCCTCGTTGATCTCAGCGAGGGGGTACCGCCCGGTGATCAGCTCGTCGAGCAGCAGCCGACCCTGGCGATAGAGGGAGACAAGGTTGGGAATGTCGATACCGATGCGGGCCGAGCCCATCTTGGAGCCGAGGATGCGCTGACTCATCGAGGCGATGGTGCTCGGATCGATCTCGGAGAGAACGCCGGTGGCCGGCATGCCGACGAGCACCACGGCACCGGACTTAGCGAGCAGGGCGTACGACTGATCGAACGCCGCCTTGGCCCCGACGGTGACGAACACGTAGTCGGCCCCCCGCCCATCGGTCAGCGCGCGCACGGCCGCCACGACATCGTCGGTCCGGGAGTTGATCGTGTGGGTGGCGCCGAATCGGCTCGCGGCCTCCAACTTCGACTCGGACAGGTCAACCGCAATGACGGTCCTCGCCCCGCTGATCCTCGCCCCCTGCACGGCGTTGAGGCCGACGCCGCCGGTGCCGAACACGACGACATCACTGCCAGCCTCTACACCGGCGGTGTTCGTGACGGCCCCGAAGCCGGTGATGACGCCACACGCCAACAACGACGCCACGTCGAACGGAAGATCGGCCGGTACGGCCACCAACTGCGAGGCCTCGACCACGACCGACTCGGCGAACGCCCCGGTGCGCATGGCCTGCATGATCGGGTGGCCGGACGCGTCGGTGAGTGGGCTGTGCTCGTCGAGCGGGAACGTGGTGTCGCAGGTGACGGGAGCCCCGCGCAGGCAGCCGTGGCAGTGGCCGCACGAACGGATGAGGGTCACCACTACGTGGTCGCCGGGGCCAACGGATCGCACACCATCGCCGACCGCGGTGACGACGCCAGCCCCTTCGTGCCCATAGACGGCGGGCAGCGTGCCGCCCCATCCACCCTCGGCGTACGTGATGTCGCTGTGGCAGATCGCAGCAGCGGCCATGCGCACTTCGACCTCGCCGGGACCGGGCGGCGCCAGCGAGACGTCCTCGATCACGAGCGGGGCACCGAACTCCCGGCAGACTGCGGCCTTCACTCGGTTGTCCCGTCGGCGTACTCGGGAGACTCGTCGTCGAGGATTTCCCGGAGGGCGGCGAAGTGCAGGTCGGACACCTCGGGGTACGCACGCCACTGCTTCTCGACGAGGGCCGCCGTGTGCTCCGGTACCAACGCCAGCGGACGATTGGTGGACAGGGCCAGCACCTGTAGTTGCGCCGCTCGTTCCAGGTAGTACAGCTCGTCGAAGGCCTCGGCCACCGTCTCGCCGACGACGATGACCCCGTGGTTCCCGAGGAACAGCACGGTGTTGCGATCGCCGAGCAACGCTGCCACCCGCGCCCCTTCGCCGTCGTCGAGCGCCATCCCGGCGTAGTCACGGTCGTAGGCGATGCGGTCATGGAAACGGCAGGCGTTCTGGTCCAGCATCAGGAACTCGAACCCGTCCAGACAGGCCAGCGTGGTGGCGTAGGGCATGTGGGTGTGGAGGATGGCCCTCGCCCGGGGAACCCGCTGGTGCAGATGGGCATGGAGGTACCAAGCAGTGGGGTCGGCCGCCGGGTCGACCCCCTCGCGGCCGGCCCGACTGGCATCGAGCAGTAGCAGGTCGCCGGCCCGCATGCGCGAGAAGTGCCGGCCACGGGGGTTCAGCAGGAATTGCGATCCGTCTGGCGAGACGGCGGCACTGAAGTGGTTGGCGACGGCCTCGTGGTACCCGAGGCGGGCCGCCCACCGGAACGCCGCGGCGAGGTCGGCGCGAATCTGGGCTTCGGGGGCCGGGGTGACGGTCATCGGTCGGCCAGCTTACGGGGCCGGTCACCGACGAGACGCAGAGTCAGCCGGTACGACCGTTCCGTGAATAGTCTCGCCTCGTGGGAGCCATCGAGCGCATCGAGATCACGCATCACCGTCTCCCTCTTGACCCTGCGTTCCCGGCGTCGTGGGATCCGCTGCCGCGTACGCACTTCCCGGCCACGGTCGTGCGGGTGTTCGACGACGCCGGCCGAGTCGGCATCGGATCGGGCGACGTCATGTACGGCTTCGCCGATTACGAGCGGTACTTCATCGGGCAGGACCCGCTCGACCTTGACCGTCATGCCGCCGTGCTCGCCAACATCGAGTTCCACGCCGGCCGGCCCTGGCCGCTCGACATCGCGTTGTGGGATCTCGCCGGCCAGATCGCCGATCAGCCCGTGTGGAAGCTCGTGGGCGGGCGGTCGAACCGGGTACGGGCCTACGCGTCGAGCGGCGTGCACCGCCCGGTCGACGAGATGGTGGACGTGGCCCGCCAGGCCCATCGGCTCGGGTTCCCGGCCCTGAAGGTGCGGTTCGGCCGGTCGGCCCTCGGCGACGACATGGCGGTGGTGAAGGCGATCCGAGACGACCTCGGTTCCGACCTCGATCTCCTCGTCGACTGCAACCAGGGCTGGCGCATGCCCTGGGACACGCTCGCGCCGTGGAACCTCGACACGGCCACCGAGGTCGCCGAAGCGCTCGCCGCCGAGGGCGTGTACTGGATCGAAGAGCCCCTGCACCGCGGCGACTACGACGGGATGGCCGAACTGCGCCTGCGGGTCGACATCAAGATCGCCGGCGGCGAGATGACGAGGGAGCCGTACGAGTTCCGCGAGTTACTGCGACGGAACTGCCTCGACGTGTTCCAGCCGGACTGCATCTGCACCATGGGCATCTCCGGTCTTCGCCACCTCGCAGCCGACGTCGAGCGGGCCGGCAAGATCTTCACCCCCCACACATGGGGTAATGGCATCGGCGTGATGGCCAATCTTCACCTCACCGCCGGCGTCGCCAACCCGCCGTTCGTCGAGTTTCCCTTCGACCCGCCGGAATGGACGACGGCGCGGCGGGACTATCCGCTGACGCATACCATCGAGGCCGACGGCGACGGCTGGATCACGCTGTCCGACCGGCCCGGCCTCGGCATCGCGCTCGACGAGGATGTCCTGCGCGCCACCGCCAGCCCAGTTGCAACCTTCTCGTAGCAAGTCCCGGCACTCCAGCCACGCCAACGACACCGAGCACGTTGAGATCGGGCAGGCCAACCATGACCTCCCAAATCTGGCGAGCGTCAACGATCACAAGGGCTCTCCATCTGACGTCGTCAGGAACCACCAGATTCGCAGACCGCCGTTGCCGGACAACGATCGAAGCGACCATCGAATGGCGACTCACCAACGGGCTCGTCGAACCTTCCGACGCCTCGATCGGGCGACTCGGAGCCAACGCCCGCGGGTTCCCGCGGCGGCCTCGGCCCCAACCTCCCCTGGGCAACCCCATGACCCACGAAAACGTCAGTTGTTCCAGGAATCCGTGGTCGGTGAACGTAAACGTGGTGGTCCCGCGGGGGTTGCCGTACGGCTGGTAGCGGCGCCGTACCGGGATCGCCGGTGTGGTCCCAGTATCCCCGCCACCCCAACCCGAACACCCGAACGACCGGACGACATCAACGCATCCCCTCACAAGCACACCCGTGACAGATGCCCCACGCCACTCCACGACAGCCCCAGGCATCGCGACCGCTGGCACCGGCCCGGGTCCCAGGGCTCGGGACCGGGCAGTTGCCGACGTCGTGAACGACGACTGTCGTGGCGCGGGAGCGCTACAACGCTGACAACAGGTCGCGGACGCGGTCCTTCGGTCGGCCGATGATCGCGGTGTTGGCGGTGACGACGAGTGGGCGTTGCATGATCATCTTGTGACGCACGATGATGTCGATGACCTGATCGGGTGTCGCCACGTCGGCCTCGGTCAGGCCGAGTTTGTCCCACAACGAGTCCCGGCGCACCAGGTTCGTGACGGGGTCCACCAGTTTGGCCACGATCGCCTCGAGCGTTGCCCGGTCGGGCGGGGTCTTCTGATACTGCACGATGACCACGTCCACGCCGAGTTCCTCGGCAATGCGCACGGCATTGCTCGACGAACCTCAATGAGGGTTGTGGTAGATCGTCGCCTTGACCATGAACCGAGCGTAACCCCCGTTGCCGCGCTCAGGCGGCGCCGTGTTCTCGTTCTCGGTCGTCGTGGAGGTACCGCCATTTGAGACGAGCCCGGATCTCGTCGAGACGGGTCACAGACCGTTCCGGGAGGGGTTGGCCCCCGTAGTCGTGTTTGGCGGGGTCCCGGTTATGTGGTGGGC
>JBKJJS010000130.1:0-5664 GCA_046597895.1 Ilumatobacteraceae bacterium | reverse complement strand
CCGTGGTCCCAGACATACAGGTGGACCCCCGCCGAATCCCGGCCACGCACCTCGAGGCGATCGAGTACGGACAACGCCTGTTGAATCAACAAATACCCCTGGAGCGCCGCCGGACCGGCATCGCGGCCCGCCAGGGCCTCCACGGCCCGAGCCGTCCGCAGGCGGTCGTGGCGAACGGCCCACAGCGCGTCCTTCACGCGGATCACCTCGGCGCTGGCCTGCTCCAGCTCATCGGAGGCATCGGCGCCGTCTGACGATTCGAGTGCTGATTCGACCTCAGCGGCGTACGCATCGAGTTGATCCAGCCGGGCGACCAGCCCGCCGACGATGTCGGCCCGACCGACCAACGCCTGCACACCAGGGAGACCCTTCAGTAGCGAGTCCACCCGCTCCACGAGTTCCGCCACGGCGTTGGGGCCAGCGGACCGCCCGGCCATCGCGGCGTCGAGCGATGCGAAGAGTTCGTCTCGCGTCGGGACGAGCCTCGTTGACGGCTCGCTGACCAGAGCGACGATCCCGCACATGACGCTGAGGTTACCGACGACTCGCCACCGGGAGCGGTCGGTAGCGGGAACCCGCTCAGGACAGGCGAGCCTCGATCACCTCGGCCAGATGATGAGCCGCCGCGACGGCCCGCTCCTGCGTCGTCGCTTCCACCATCACCCGCACAAGTGACTCGGTGCCGCTCGGGCGCACCAGAACCCGGCCCCCACCGGTAAACGACGCCTCCACGGCAGCGATCTCGTCGGCGACGAGGAGAGCGACGTCCGGGTCGCGCCGGGCGGTGCGCACGTTGACCAACACTTGTGGGTACGAGGTCATGGCCTCCGAGGCCAACGCGTCCAACCCCCGGCCGCTGCGGTGCACCGTGTCCAGCAGCACCAGCCCCGCCAACAGCCCGTCACCCGTTGTCGCCAGATCACGGAAGATGACGTGACCACTCTGCTCGCCACCGAGTGACAGCCCGTCGCGTTCCAGCACCTCCAGGACGTACCGGTCGCCGACGGCCGTCTCGACAACGGTGATGCCGACAGCCCCCATCGCCCGCCGAAAGCCCAGGTTCGTCATCACGGTGACAACCACTGTGTCGTGCTTGAGGCGACCGGTGGCCTTCATCGACGGTGCCACGACCGCCATGAGTCGATCCCCATCCAGAACCCGGCCGGTGCGGTCCACCACCATGACCCGGTCCCCATCGCCGTCGAACGCAAACCCGGCGTCGGCCCGGTGGGTCCGCACCGCCTCGACGATCACCTCGGTGTGCGTCGCTCCGCACCGATCGTTGATATTGCAACCATTCGGCGAAGCATTGATCACGACGAGATCAGCACCAAGTGCCGACAGCACTGATGGCGCCACCCCGGACAAGGCGCCGTTTGCGCAGTCGACGACCAACCGCATCCCGTGCAGGACTCCGGCTGGGAACAACCCCACGAGGTGTTCGATGTACCGATCCGTCGCACCGCGGTCGGTGGAGATCAGCCCGACTGCGGCACCACCGGGCCCGCGTGGTCCGAGCCGCGCCATTTCAGCTTCGATCGCCGCCTCGATGTCGTCGGGCAACTTGCGCCCCCCGGAGGCAAAGACCTTGACGCCGTTGTCGGTGTACGGGTTGTGTGATGCGGTGATCACCGCAGCGGCGGAACCCGTCTCTGCGGCGATCCACGCCACAGCCGGTGTCGCCAAGACGCCGACCGACACGACATCGACTCCCTCGCTGGCCACCCCGGCGCTCCATGCCGCTTCGAGCATCGGTGACGACTGGCGGGTGTCACGCCCGACGACGATCGTCGACGAATCAAGCACCCGGGCGGTGGCGCGACCCAGTTGTAGGACGTACTCAGGAGTGATGTCGATGTTGGCGACGCCGCGAACACCATCGGTGCCGAATCGGGGCGGGCTGCCGACCCCCATGTCGGGTCAGCGCTTCGTGTACTGCGGCGCCTTGCGGGCCTTCTTGAGGCCGTACTTCTTGCTCTCCTTCTTCCGGGAATCCCTGGTGAGCAAGCCGGCCTTCTTCAGCGGCGGACGCATTTCCGGGTCGAGTTCGATGAGCGCCCGGGCGATGCCGAGGCGAACCGCACCGGCCTGGCCGCTGATGCCGCCACCGTCAACGGTGACGTCGATGTCGTACGTCTCTTCCACGTTCGTGAGGCGCAGCGGCTCGGTGACCACCATGCGCCCCGTCGCCGTTGTGAAGTACGCCTCGATGGCCTTGCGATTCACGGTGATGGTGCCGGTGCCGGGGCGGAGACGCACGCGGGCGACGGCTTCCTTGCGGCGACCGGTGGTCTGGGTGAGCGGCTTCGTCATGGCGATCTCCTGGGTGCCCGTCAGCGGGCTTTGGCGTGGGCGAGCTCGAGCGGCTGGGGCATCTGTGCCGAATGCGGGTGCTCGGGACCCGCGTAGACCTTCAACTTCTTGATCATCTGGCGGCCGAGGGGCCCCTTCGGCAACATGCCGCGAATGGACCGCCGGATGGCGTCCTCCGGCTTGCGAGCCAGCAACTTGTTGTAGCTCTCGCTCTTCAGGCCACCCGGGTAACCGGAGTAGTTGTAGACCATGCGGGCCTCGCCCTTGTCCTTGGTGAGCACGATCTTCGAAACGTTGACGATGATGACGTGATCACCGGTGTCCATGTGGGGCGCGAACATCGGCTTGTGCTTGCCGCGGAGAATGCTCGCAGCCTCCGTGCAGAGGCGGCCGAGCACGAGGCCTTCAGCATCAATCACATGCCAGGCATGGACAATCTCGCTTGCTTTCGGTGAGTACGTGCGCATCGGGGCGTTCCCTGCTCTGTCGAATGGTGAACTGTTCGTCATCAGCAGCGCGCGTGCGCCAGCTCCGTAGAACCCGGCAAGGATACGGCCGCCACCGCCCGAACGGCAAACAGCCCGCCGACAATCCTCAGCGACCGGTGGACTATCCACCGTTCCCGGTGCTCCGGTCAGCCTGATCAGCAGTCGATCGCGGCGCCCATCGCGGAGCAGATTTCGTGGATGCGCCCGGAGCCAAGCTCGCCAAGTCGCCGGACCAACAGCGCCGTTGGGTAGGGCTGCACGTTGTCGAAGGTGGCGATGCACTCGGTGCGGAGGCCCTCGGCCGGTCCGAGTCGAATCGCGCTCGGGAGATGGCGAACCCTCGTGGTGACGGGAGCGACGAGGACACGCCTCACCACCGGGAGGGCGGCGTCGCGCGTGAGGACGAGGTAGGGGCGTCCCTTCTGTGACGGCGACTCACCCCACCAGATCTCACCCCGGCGAATTACCACCACTTCTCCCATGGCTCTTCCTCGATCGACTGGATCGCCAGTCGGATGGACTCAGCCATCTCCTCCTCGGTCTCCGGGTAGTTCGTGTACACCTCGATGTACTGGCGGTCGATCTCTGCCCGTTTGAGCTCCCGAGTGATCAGGGCAATGGCCTGGCGGATTCCCTCCGCTCGCGAATCCAGTTTCAAATGGACAACCACCCAGTCGAGCGCGGCCACCTGCTCCTCGGTCATCCTGACCGCCAACTGTGTTGACATGAGAAGAAGCTACCATAGTAACTACCGCGGTGACTACCACTTACGCTGAGTAGGCGACCTCCCAGAGGCACAACCCGCGAGCAGGAGCGACGAGCCCGGCCTGGCTACGGTCCTTCGCCCGCAGGATGCCCATCATTTCGCCCGGCCTGCGCTTCCCGAGGCCCACCTCCACGAGCGTGCCCGTGATCGCACGCACCATGTGGTGGCAGAACGCCGTGGCCCGGATGTCGAACCGCAGGAGCCCGTCCCCGAGGTCACTCCAGCGAGCGATCAGGACGTTGCGGACCATGGTTTTCTCACGCGCCCCTTCGACGATCATCGGCTTGCGGCAGAACGACGCGAAGTCGTGCGTCCCGATGAATGGATCACTTGCCAACTGCATCAGCCGCACGTCGAGCGGCCGCGAGACGTGCCACGACGTCGTCGCCAGAAATGGGCTCGGTACCGCAGTGTTGAGGATCGTGTACCGGTAGTGCCGCCACGCCGCGTCGTACCGGGCGTTGAAGTCGGGTGACTCCGCCCACTCGAGCGAGCGGACGACAAGGTGCGGAGCGCACATCGAGTTCAACCGGCGCTGAAAGTCCGGGAGATCCGACGCGGTCGGGAGGTCGCACGTCACGACCTGGCCCCACGCGTGGACCCCAGCGTCGGTACGCCCCGCCCCGACGAGCTTGACGGGCCGACGGCACATCAACGCCAGCTTCTCCGTGAGCGTGTCGGCCACCGTCGGCACCGTGGGATTGGGCGCCCATCCGTGGAACGCGGCGCCGTCGTACGCCACCACCATGCGGGCCCTGCGCTCGTCGTCTGCCATGCCACCATCCTGGCGCACCCTCGACCGCTTCGGACAGGAGGAGCGTCGGGCCACCGGACTACGCTCAGCCGAGTGGGGATCAACTGGGAGACCGCCTCGACGCCGGATGTGATGGCCTCGGTGCTCGTTGATCAGCCGCAGATTGACCAACACCTCGCGGCCGCTCATGACGAGGCCTGGCGGGCCGTCGATCCCGTGCTCCTCGAACTCGTCCGCCTCCGTGTCGCGATGTTGCTGGACAATCAGGCTGAGTTGCGGACCCGCACCGTTGCGGCAGTCGGAGCCGGGCTCGACGAGGCGACCGTCGCCGAGCTGAGCTTGTGGCCAACTTCTCCGCGCTTCGGCCCGACGGAGCGGGCCTGTCTCGACTTCGCCGAACAGTGGGTGATCGACGTCGCTTCGCTGTCGGACGACCAAGCAGCGGCGGTCAGCGCCCGTCTCGGCGATGAGGGCCTGGCCCACTTCGCCTCCGCGTTGCTCGTGATCGAACAGCGTCAGCGACTCCGGCTCGCATGGACGCGACTCTTCGGACCCCAGGAGGCATCATGACCGTCAGAACTCGTCGCGTACCCGAGGGGGTCAGCGCGCCTCGCCCACTCAATGCTGCGCTCGGCGCCTGGCAGGCCGCCGTGGTCTGTCTGACGAAGGTGGACCCGGTCACGACCGAACTCGTCCGCCTGCGATGTGCGAACCACCACGATTGCGGCACTTGAAAGTCTGTTCGCCTGGCGGTCGCCAAGCACAACGGTCTGGACGAGGCCATGGTCGACAAGATCCACCAGTACTGGACGAGCGACCTGCCTGATCACCAGAAGGCAGCCTTGCGGCTGGCCGACGCGCTCATGACCCAACCCGGAGCAATCAGCGCTGAGCTACGACATGAACTGAAGCGACACTTCACCGACGAGCAGTTGTTGGAGATCACGGTGGACGTGATGAAGTGGAACTACCAGAAGGTCAGCGTGGCGCTCGGCATTGACGCCGAGGTCAGGCCGGGGGAACTCACCGATTTGATCTTCGACGAGAACGGCCACTGGGTCCGCCCGACCTGAACGTCGGGCCGGGAACGTCAGACGAGTTCGATGCGCGCCATGGGCGCTTTGTCACCGAGGCGGGGGCCGAGCTTGTAGATCCGTGTGTAGCCGCCGTTGCGCTCCTCGTAGCGGGGAGCAACGTCGGTGACGAGCTTGTGCGTCATCTCCTGGTCGTTCAGGTACGACTGGATCTGGCGGATGCGGTGAACTCGCATCGGCTCGTCGTCCTGGGCCTTCTTGGCCTTGGTGATGAGCTTCTCGGCGATGGGGCGCAGTGCCTTGGCCTTG
>JBKJJS010000266.1:0-7308 GCA_046597895.1 Ilumatobacteraceae bacterium | reverse complement strand
CCGAGGACCCGACACCACAGACACCCGCGACCAAGGCCACGACACCGAGGCCGGTCTGCGCCCACGATGGTGCCGACACGACGACCGACACGGCATATCCGAACCCGAGGGCACCGTACGTGCCAAAGGCCACGACCTCTCGGCTGAGCCAGGAATGGGAGAACCCGAGTACCGCCCGGAAGGCATAGCGCGGCCGACCGAGGTGCAACGTGGCCGCCGCCAGAGCGATGACGCCGATGACCGCAGCGACGGCCGCATGCGCCGGATGGACTCCCGTCGAGAGGGCGCCACCATCGAGGGCGCGCATGACCAGATCGACGAACAACGCGCCCACGGCCATCTGGGTGAGCACGAGCATCGCCGCCAACGGAGGATGGGGATGGGCGGGACGCAACGCGAAGTGATCGGCGGCCCGAACCTCGCCGACGACGGTGCGGGTCGAGCGGTACATCGTCGTCGGGGCGGTGATGGCCGAGGCGGGGGCGCCGGCGACCAACCTGGCTCCGTCCTCGGCTGACCGCGCCACCACCTCGGCCTTCGACACGATGGCGATCTTGATGGCGCCGTTCGGGCAACTCTGCACGCAGGCCGGTGCTTCGCCGACCTCGAGGCGACCACGGCACATGTCGCACTTGCGCACGATGCCCCGGGCTTCGTTGAACCGCGGCACCTCGTACGGGCAGGTGAGCGTGCAGTAGCCACACCCGATGCACTGGTCATCGAGGTGGCTGACGATGCCGGTGATCGGATCCTTCTCGTAGGCATCGACCGGACAACCGGTGAGACAGGCAGGTTCGACGCAGTGGTGGCACGCCGTGGTCACGGTCTGTTGGAAGGCGACGGGCCCAGAACCTTGCAGCAACCCCACCGAGCGCCACGACTCGTCGTCGTCGAGGCCGTTCAGGGAGTGGCAGGCGACAACACACGACTTGCATCCGGTGCAGGCATCAAGGTCGACCTCGAAGGCGTACTGCTCGCCCTCGGCGGGAGCATTGAGCGGGATGAGGTCACGGTAGTAGCGCTCGTTGTCGCCCACGTCGTGCTGGTCGTGGCGCTCGGCGAAGGCCTCGACGGCGGTGCGTCCCGTGGGCTTCGATGGGAGCAGCGTCACCGGCGTCCCAGTCATCGATGTCATGCCCATCGATGTCATGCTCATCGGTGTCAGGGACACCCGACCTCGACCCGGCCGTCTCGACAGCGCACGCCGAACACCTCGATCTGCACCGTGGGGTCATCGAGACAAACGCCAGTGCGCAAGTCGAACGACTGTTTGAACATGGGCGACGCCACCTTTGGCACCCCGTTGCGCGAGCCGACGATGCCGCGTGACAGCACATACGCGCCGCTGAACGGATCGAAGTTGGCGAGGCCGTAGATCCGATCTTCTGGCGAGGTCCGGAACAGTGCGACCTGGCGGCCGCCGACGAGCACACACGAGCCCCGGTCGACTTCGAGCTCGTCGAGGGCGCACACCGACACCCAGGTCATCGAACCGCCTCCAGCGCCTTGGGTTTCTCGTCGGTCGTCGCAGGGCGGATCTGGCCGCGCTCCCGGACGAACACCACGTTCGGATCAGGGCCGTCGTCGTTGAGGAACGTCCGGAATCGAGCGCGACGCACCGGGTCGGCCAGCGTGTCCGTCCACTCACACGAGTAGGTCGACACGTGACGTTCCATGTCGGCTTCGAGTTCGTCGGCGATGCCGAGCACATCGTCGATCACGACCCGGCGAAGGTGTTCGACGCCGCCCTCGAGCTTGTTGAGCCACGTCGCCGTGCGCTCGAGCCGGTCGGCGGTGCGGACGTAGAACATGAGAAACCGATCGATGTAACGGATCAGCGTCTCCTCATCGAGGTCTTCTGCGAAGAGCACCGCGTGTTGAGGCTTCATTCCCCCATTGCCTCCGAGGTAGAGGTTCCATCCCCGCTCGGTGGCGATGATGCCGAAGTCCTTGCTCTGAGCTTCCGCGCACTCGCGCGCACATCCGGACACGGCCGACTTGAGCTTGTGCGGTGACCGCAGACCTCGATAACGAAGTTCGAGCTTGATGGCCAACGCCGTCGAATCCTGCACGCCATATCGACACCACGTCTGGCCGACACACGACTTCACGGTGCGCAGTGCCTTGCCGTAGGCATGCCCCGACTCCATCCCGGCCGCCACCAGCCGCTCCCAGATCAGCGGCAGCTGCTCGGGGGTCGCACCGAAGAGGTCGATGCGCTGGCCGCCGGTGATCTTGGTGTAGAGACCGAACTCCTCGGCCACCTGTCCGATGGCGATGAGTTGCGCAGGAGTGATCTCACCCCCGGGAACACGCGGCACCACCGAGTAGGTGCCGTCGCGCTGGAGGTTGGCCAGGAAGTGGTCGTTGGTGTCCTGCAGCGCGGCTTGCTCACCCGAGAGGATGTAGCCACTCCCGAGCGACGACAGCATCGAGGCCACGGCCGGCTTGCAGACCTCGCACCCGAGTCCCTGTCCGTGCTCGCGAACCAACTCCGAGAACGAGCCGATGCGATACAGGCGCACCAGGTCGAACAACTCTTGGCGGGAGTAGGCAAAGTGCTCGCACAGATCGTTGCGCACCTCGACCCCCAAGGAGTGCAGGTGATGCTTCACAAGGTCGGTGACGAGCGGAACGCAACCGCCACAGGTGCTGCCAGCCCGGGTGCAACCCTTCACGGAGGAAACGTCGGTGGCGCCGCCGTCGACCGCCGCGCAGATGGTCGCCTTCGACACGCCGTTGCAAGAGCAGATGATGGCGGCGTCGGCGATGGCTCCGACGCCGACCGTCGGCGACGTCGCGCCACCCGAGGGAAAGATGAGCTGCTCGGGATGTTCAGGTGTCGGCATGGCGCGACGCGCCATCTGCACCAGCGTCTGGTAGGCGGAAGCGTCGCCGACGAGGATGCCCCCGACGACCGACCCCTCGACGTCGAGCACCAGCTTCTTGTAGACGGACGAGCGCGGGTCGCAATACACGACGGCTTCGGTGCCATCGTTCGTTGCAAAGGCGTCACCGAAGCTGGCCACGTCGACGCCGAGCAGCTTGAGCTTCGTCGACAGGTCGGCCCCGCCGAACACGGCGACGCCGCCGGCCAACCGATCGGCCGCGACTGCCGCCATCTGGTAGCCGGGAGCGACCAGGCCCCAGGTGCGGCCGGCCACCTGGGCGCACTCTCCGATGGCGTAAATGGCCGGGTCGGCCGTGCGGCAGGTCTCGTCGACCACGACCCCACCCCGCTCCCCGATCTCGAGGTCGGCGGCGCGCGCTACCTCGTCGCGGGGACGGATGCCAGCCGAGAAGACAACAAGGTCGACGTCCAACACCGCGTCATCGGCGAACCGCATGGCCCGCACGCGCCGGTCACTGTCGGAGACGTCGGGGCCGCCGACCTCGAGGCCAACCGTCTGCGTACCGGTGTGCACAACGACCCCCATGTCCTCGATGCGGCGCTGCAACACCTGGGCGCCGGCATCGTCGAGTTGCATCGGCATGAGCCTTGGGGCGAACTCCACGACGTGGGTCTCGAGGCCCAACGACCGCAGCGCATTGGCGGCTTCGAGGCCCAACAGGCCCCCGCCGACCACAGCGCCGATATTCCGTCCTTCGGCATACTCCTCGATGGCGACGAGGTCGTCGAGCGTCCGGTACACAAAGGCGCCGGTCGCATCGGCCCCTGGCACCGGCGGGACGAACGGCGACGAGCCGGTGGCCAACACGAGCACGTCGTACGGGACCATCCGCCCCTTCGAGGTGCACACCGTCCGGGCGACTCGGTGTATCGAGACCGCAGCTTCGCCGAGACACAGGCAAAGGTGGGGGTCGTCGAAAAACCCCCGGGGGACTACCGACAGATCACTGTCGGTCGCACCGTTGAAGTACGAACTCAGCGCCACCCGGTCGTAGGCGGAGCGCGACTCTTCGCCGAGCACGGTGATGTCCCAACCGCTCGCATCAAGAGCAGTGAGCTCCTCGAGGAAGCGCTGGGCGACCATGCCGTGGCCGGCGACGACGAGACGCCGACGATCGCCCATCAGACCGCCACCTCGATGTTCCACGTCGAGCGCCACACCTGTTGGCGCCAGCGCACGAGCGCCGCTGCGGCCGCGGCGGTGACGGCGAACACGCCGAATCCCATGGCGAACCCGCCAGTGATCTCGGTCAGGGCCCCCAGCCCGAACGGCAGGAGAAACCCGCCGACGCCGCCGGCAGCTCCGACCAGTCCGGTCATCTGTCCGACTCGATCGGGAAAGCGCTGGGGCACGATCTGGAACACGGCTCCGTTGCCGATCCCGAGGGCGCCGAGGGTGAGGAACAGCAAGAGCACGGTCGGAGCCAATGCCGGCAGCGAAGAGAGCATCACGCCGGACCCGGCAACGAGCGCAAGGACCGCCAGCAGGACTCGGGTGCCCCCGATCCGGTCGGACACCGCACCTCCCAGCGGTCGCAGCAACGAACCGGCAACCGCGCACAGGGCGGCATAGCCACCTGCCGCGACCTTGGTCATGTCGAAACGATCGGTGAAGTAGATCGGGAGGTAGCTGGCGAGCCCCACAAAGCCACCGAACGTCGTCATGTAGAACACGCAGAGCCAGCGGGCGTCAGCCTCCTCGAGCAGGGCGAAGAGGCTGCGGGCCGGCCGTCCCATCGGACGAGGCGGCTCCTTGGCCAGGACCAGGAAGGTCATCCACGCCAACGAGACGGGGATGGCCGCAAGTGCAAACACCCCGTGCCACCCCACCACTTCGGCGAGGCGAGGGGCGGCGAGGGCGGCGATGATCGTTCCCGAGTTCCCGGCCCCGGCGACACCGAGGGCCAAGCCCTGATGCTCGGGCGGATACCAACGGCTCACCAACGGGAGAGCCACGGCGAAGCTGGCGCCGGCGATGCCGAGCAGCAGCCCGATGCCGAGGATCTCCACATACGTGCCGCCAGCCAACGCTCCCCACGCCAAGGGCAGCAGTGAGAGACCCATCGAGACCAGTCCGGTGGCTTTCATGCCGACCCGGTCAGCCAGCGAGCCGAGCACCAGGCGGAAGGCAGCACCGCCGAGCGGGGGCACGGCAACCATCAGCCCCTTCTGTGCGGGACTCAATCCGAGGTCGTCCGCGATGTACGCGCCGAGCGCGCCCAACAGCACCCACACCATGAACGAGACGTCGAAGTGGACGAGGGCGGCGATGAGGCTCGGGAGGTGGCCAGCGGATCGGAAGCCTTTGGTACTCATGACCTTCACCCAACCAGGAGTGTGTGCGCGCGCCGTTTCCCTTCGGTCAACGCCCGACGACGAGGTACCGCGGCGACGCCATGATCGATGCGGGGCGATCGGAAACACGCCCGTCGCAATTCGGTCAGACCTCGGTCAGCGGGGGTTCACGAGCCGGACGGATGACGCGAACAGCGAAGAAACCGGCGGCCCATAGGTTCGAGGCCGTGCCCGGTCTCGCCCTCGAAGGCCTCACCGTCGGTGTCACTGCCGACCGGCGCGCCGACGAACAGGTGCAGATGTTGGTGCAACGCGGGGCCACGGTCATCTATGGGCCCGTGTTGTGCACGGCGCCCCTTCGCGATGATGCGCGAGCTCGATCAGCAACGCTCGAACTTTTGCGGTGTCCACCGGACGTGATGATCGCCAACACGGCGATCGGCATCAGGACGTGGTGGTCGTTGGCCGACGGATGGGGCCTTACCGAGTCGTTGGTGGCGGCCCTGTGCGAGACGTACATCGCCGCCCGAGGTCCGAAGGCCGCCGGCGCCCTCTTGGCCACGGGCCTCAACGTCGACTGGCGGGCCCCCTCGGCGACGCTCGATGAGGTGGTCGCCCACGTCATCGAGCGAGGGGCCGGCGGACAACGGGTTGCGCTCCAACTTGACGGCGGCGAACTCCGGGACGCCGCCGATCGGTTGCGGTCGGCCGGTGCCGACGTCGTCGAGGTGCAGACCTACCGTTGGGACCTGCCCGCCGATCGAAAGCCGGCCCATCGCCTCGTCTCCGCGATCTGCGAGGGACGCGTCGATGCCGTGACCTTCACGGCGGCGCCGGCGGTACACAACCTCTTCGGCCTCGCCGAAGAAACGGGGCAGGGCGATGCACTCCGCCAAGCGTTCAGCGGACCGGTATTGGCCGTGTGCGTTGGTCCGGTCTGTCGAGATGCGGCGTTCTCGCGAGGCGTGGCGACGGCGAAGGCGCCTGTCACTCCGAGACTCGGATCGATGGTCAAGGCGGTGTCTGACGAACTGCAGGCCCGGCGCCAGACGGTGGTCGTCGAGGACGTCGAGGCCGAGCTGCTGGGAACCCTGGTGTCGGTGGGACCGGCACGGGTGTCGCTGGCGGTGCGCGAGCGCGCCGTGTTCGTCGCTCTGGCTCGCCGACCCGGTGCCGTGATCAGTCGGCGGGCACTCGTGGCCGAAGGCGGGGCCCCGGAGGATGCCGACGACCGTGCCCTGCAGGCGACCGTCAGCCGGTTGCGTCGTCGCCTCGAACCCACCGGGCTGAGCATCGAAGCCGTCGCTCGTCGGGGTTACCGGCTGGTCAAGCGCCCCTAGTTCCGTCGCTCAGGAGTCCGAGATGTTCGAGCGTCACCCGGAAGGCGTCGAAGAGTTCGAGTGACGCCAGGTTGGTGGCCGGGACCCAGCGCACCTCCGAGGTCTCCCACGTGAGTTCGTCCGGGGCCGCAAACGGTTCGACGACATCGACGATGAGCGTCCAGTACGACCACCCGCCGACCTCGTCCTCGTGGACATGAGCGACCTCGAACCCGTGCTCGTGCAGGGGGATGCCGATCTCCTCGTGGAACTCTCGGAGGGCGCCCTCGAGCGGGGTCTCTCCTTGGTCGAGGGCTCCGCCAGGGATGGCCCAGGTGCCGCCGAGATGGGTGTGCATCGAACGGCGAGCCAAGAAGTACTGCGGAGTGCCGGCGAACTCGCCCTCAGCCGAGACGTGACGGACGAGGACCCCGGCCGCGCCGAAGCGCCCCCATCGCCGGCTGCCGTCGGGCAGCGTCACGAATCCGTCGCCCGACATCGCCACGACCGCCGAGCCTACCGGCGGCCGACCGCCGGAATCGCCGCCGTCCTGACCACGCCACGCTCCTCGAGATGGGCCAGGACGACCGTCGTGAGCCGTGCCGGCGGGATGCGGTTGCTCACGCCGAGAAACTGGACCAGCCGCTTTTCGCCCAGACGAAGCTCGAGGGCTGCAACCAGCGTCCCTCGCTGTCGGACACCCACGATCGTCGAACGTCGAGCGGCGACGGCCGCGCCGAAGTCAGCCAGGCAGTTGCCGAGCAAACGGCCCCACGTCGCGAG
>JBKJJS010000111.1:0-7867 GCA_046597895.1 Ilumatobacteraceae bacterium | reverse complement strand
CGAAGACCTCGCGCAGACCGAGGAAGAGATCATCGCGGAAGCTCGCGGTGAAGAGGCTTCTTCCGTGGCTCCCGCCCCGATCGCAGGCGCCGAGCCCGTCCCCGTCGTCGTCGACGCGGGCTCGGTCACGCGCCCGCCCGTCGTCACGGTCATGGGTCACGTCGACCACGGCAAGACGACGCTGCTCGACAAGATCCGCAATGCCAACGTGGTCGCCGGCGAGGCCGGTGGCATCACGCAGCACATCGGGGCGTACATGGTGGACGGCGAGGGTGGGAAGGTGACCTTCATCGACACTCCCGGTCACGCGGCGTTCACGAAGATGCGCGCTCGCGGCGCCCAGGTCACCGATGTCGTTGTGTTGATGGTGGCCGCCGATGACGGCGTGATGCCCCAGACGATCGAGGCGATCAACCATGCGAGAGCGGCCGATGTGCCGATCATCGTGGCGATCAACAAGGTCGACAAGGAGAACGCCGACGTCCAGCGGGTAATGGCACAACTCTCCGAGCATCAACTGGTCCCGGAATCGTGGGGTGGGGACACCATCACGGTAGAGATGGCCGCCTCGCAGAACCTCGGTGTCGATGATCTGTTGGCGCAACTGCTCGTGGTGGCGGAACTCGAGGAGTTCACGGCCAACCCCACCGGCCGGGCCAAGGGCATCGTGCTGGAAGCGAACCTGGACATCGGTCGCGGTCCTGTCGCGACGATCTTGGTGGACAAGGGCATGCTCAAGGTCGGTGACCCGATCGTGGCCGGAGCGGCCTGGGGTCGAGTCAGGGCGATGATCGACGACCAGGGCCGCCAGATCAAGCAGGCAGGCCCTTCGACACCGGTACAGGTCCTTGGCCTTTCCGCCGTACCTCAGGCCGGCGATGAGTTCCGGGCCGCCCCCGACGACAAGACCGCCCGCACAGTGGCCGAGGCCCGCGAACAGCGGAACCGCCTCACGAACCAGCGCGGTGACGCCCGCGTCCAAAAGGGTGTCAAGCTCGAGGACATCTTCAGCCATCTCCAGGCTGGCGAGGTCGCCACCCTGAACCTGCTGCTCAAGGCTGACGTGCACGGCTCGTTGGAGGCCGTCACCGAGTCGCTGCGCAAACTCGAGCGGCCCGACGTGAAGCTCGCCTTTGTGCACCGTGCCGTCGGTGGCATCAGCGAGAACGACATCTCGCTGGCGTCGGCCACGAACGCGACCATCATCGGCTTCAACGTCCGACCTGATCGCAAGGCGCGGGAACTCGCCAGCGCCGAGGGCGTCGACATCCGCACGTACGAGATCATCTACAAGCTGCTCGAGGACATTGAACGGGCGATGGTCGGAATGCTGGCGCCGGATATCGAGGAAGTCATCACGGGTGAGGCCGAGGTCCGCGAGATCTACCGGGTGCCGCGCGTCGGTGGAATCGCCGGCTGCCTGGTGCGCTCCGGCGTCATCACCCGCGGGTCCAAGGTGCGGTTCCTGCGCGACGGCACCATCATCTGGAAGGGCAGCATCACGTCCCTCAAGCGCTTCAAGGACGACGCTCGCGAGGTTCGCGAGGGTTTCGAGTGCGGTATCGGGCTCTCGGACTTCCAAGACCTCAAGCAGGGCGACCTTATCGAGACCTTCGAAGAGCGCGAGATCGCCAGGGTGTAGGAAGTCATGGCGTTAGCGTTGCGACGTGGCGCTGGGGTCAGGGGATGTTGAACGGATCGATGGGGATTACCTCCCCTTCGACCCGTTCTCCAATTGGGGCGACATCCACATCGATACACCGGTATGGGACCTCTACTCGGGGCGGATGGTCGATGGGCGAGTCAAGAATCGCACCCGGTCAGCCGAGGTCGACGAGCAGTCGCTACGTAAGGCGGCGTTGCACACCGGTGCGCTCGAGGGCCTTCATCCCGCCGACCGAGGGGTGACCGTGACCATCGTCCGTGAGGTGGCGTGGCGGGAGGCACTGGAGCAGGAGGCCGGCACCGAGACCCTCCGCCATGTGGAAGCGGCGATCGAATCCTTCGACCTTGTGCTTGACTTGTCGACGGGTGCCCAGCCCCTCGTCGAAGCGACAGTCCGCCGACTGCACGAACTGGCGACGAGCGCGCAGGATGAGTATCAGGTGCTCGTGCCGCTCGCCGACGGATTGGTGTGGCAAGCGGTGCCACTCCCGAAAGGCACCTACAAAGCCCACCCGAATCATGTGCGGGAAGCCGACGGCACGTTCTTCGCGTATGCCCCGGTCGATCGGGTGGGTGACGAGATGCACCGTCTGATGGGCGAGGTTCGCTCGACGTCGTTTGCGGAGGCTCACCCCGCGGTACAGGCGGCATACAGTCACCATGCGCTGGTCCGGATCCACCCATTCGCCGACGGCAATGGGCGGGTTGCCCGGTTGGTCGCCAGCGTGTTCTTACTGCCCCGTGTATCGGGGAACTCGTGACCGCGGTTGAGGAGGCAGTTCGTCGTCGCTTCCCGTGAGACCGGCGCCGAGGCTCGGTACCCTGATCCCGTGTTCGTGCTGGCCTTGGAGGTGGAACTCCACATCAACGAGTCCCAGTCGCTGAAGGCGAAGCGTCACGTGGTCAAGCACCTTGTGGACACGGCCCGCCAGCGGTATGGGGTGGCGGCGGCCGAGGTCGACCACCACGACCTCTGGCAGCGCTCCACCCTCGGGTTTGCCGCCGTCTCCTCCACGGCCGGCCACGCCGAGCAGGTCATCGACGAGGTCGACCGCTTCGTGTGGTCGCACCCAGAACTGCAAGTACTCACTTCTGAGAAGAGATGGCTCGAATGACCCGCCCTCGCCGTCGTCCTGCGGCCACGCCGCACCAATATCCCCGCTCTGCCCGCCTGGGCGAACTGCTGCGCGAGGTGTTGGCCGAGCAACTCGAACGGATCGAGGACGAACGACTGGAATTGGTGACCATCACCCGCATCGACGTCGATTCCGAGATGAACCGGGCACTCGTTTTCTTCGACTCACTCAGCGGTGCGGACGGCGATGCGGAAATCCTCGAGGGCTTTGCTGCTCACCGGGTTCGTCTTCAAGGGGCGATCGGTCGCCAGGTCCGGGCGAAGAAGACGCCAATCCTGGAGTTCCGCCCCGACGAGGTGATCCGGGAGGCCGAGCGCATCGAGCGCATCCTTCGTGAGAACCCGCTGCCAGTACGCCCCGACGACCCCGACGAAGCCTGATGGCCCGGCGGAGGCCCCCGTCGGTTCACGGCTTCCTCGTCATTGACAAGCCGGCCGGGATGACGAGCCATGATGTCGTCGACGTGTTGCGGCGGCGGTTCGGCGAACGCCGCGTCGGCCACGCCGGGACGCTTGATCCCGACGCCACCGGAGTGCAGTTGGTGGGGGTCGGTCATGCCACCCGGCTGTTGACGTTCCTGGTGGGACACGACAAGCGCTATGTGGCCGAGGTGGTGCTCGGGGTGGAGACGTCGACGCTGGATGCCGCTGGCGAGGTGACGGCGCGCTACGAGATGGGCCCCGTCGACCTCGATCATGCTCGGGCACTCGTCACCTCCCACCTGACCGGTCCGATTCTCCAAGTGCCGCCGATGGTCTCCGCGTTGAAGGTCGATGGTCGGCGGCTGCACGAACTGGCGCGGGAGGGTATCGAGGTGGAGCGGGCGCCTCGCCCCGTCACGATTCACCGGTTCGACATCGCGCTCGGGAGCGAACCGGGAACGCTGGCGATCGATGTCGAGTGTTCGTCGGGCACCTACGTCCGCACACTCGCCGCAGATCTCGGGCACTTGCTCGGTGGCGGTGCCCACCTTCGCCACTTGCGGCGTCTCGCGTCAGGTGGGTTCACGGTTGAAGAGGCGGCGGCTCCCGAGGAGGCGATGTTGCGCCCGATGATCGACGCCTTACGAGGGTTCCCGGTCGTGACCGTGGACGCCGACACGGCGGCGCTCGTCGCCAATGGTCGCGTGCTCCCACCGTGGGCCGGTGTTGGTCCATGGGCCGTCGTCGGCCCTGAGGGAAACCTCCTCGCGGTCTACGAGCCGTTCCGCTCCGGCGAGGCCAAACCCGCCCTCGTGATCCCAACGGGCGGGTAGCGTTCAGCCCGTGCAGATCCTCACCGATGCCGCCACGCCTGCGTGGCCCGGTGAGCGCTCGGTCATCACGATCGGCGCGTATGACGGGGTACACGTGGGCCATCGGGCCGTGATCGACGTCGTGCGTGGTTTGGCGGCCGAACGCGGTGCCCTCTCGGTCGTCGTGACCTTCGACCGCCACCCGGCCGCTGTGGTCCGGCCAGAGTCGGCACCCCAACTGCTGACCGACATCGACCAGAAGCTCGAACTTCTGGCGGCCACCGGGGTCGACGCCACGCTCGTCATCCACTTTGACGAGGAGCGGTCGTTGGAGTCGGCTCAGCACTTCGTCGAGGAAGTGCTCGTGGGGACACTCGCCACCGAGGTTGTCGTGGTGGGGGAGGACTTCCACTTCGGTAACCATCGACGCGGGAATGTGGCGCTGCTGCGCGAGCTTGGCGCTCGATTCGACTTCGACGTGCAACCTGTCGAACTGATCGTCCGGGCCGATGGCGTGGACGAGTCGATCTCCTCCACCGCCATTCGTCGCGCATTGGCCGGCGGATCCGTCGAGACGGCGACCGCGCTGCTCGGTCGTCCGTACGAAGTTCGCGGCGTCGTCGTGAAGGGTGATCAGCGCGGCCGCCTGCTTGGCTTCCCGACGGCCAACGTCGAGGTCCCGAACCAGATGTGTCTCCCCGCTGATGGTGTGTACGCAGGCTGGTACGAGCGGTTGAACGGCGACATTCATCCGTGCGCGATCAACCTTGGGCGTCGGCCCACGTTCTACGAGCACGCCGATCACTCGCTGCTGGAAGCACACCTGCTGGACTTCAGCGACGACCTTTACGGCGAACGAGCCGTGGTCCGCTTTACGAACTTCCTGCGCAGCGAGCGCAAGTTCGATGGTATCGACTCACTGATCAGCCAGTTGAAGCACGACGTCGAACACGCCCGCCAGGCCCTCGTGGCATAGTCCACGAAGGCCGTTCGCCGGGGTTCAGCCCGGCCAGATGACCTTTCCGGCGGCGTCGTACACGCCGGTCAGGATGGTGGTGTCGATGCGACCATCGGTTGGCGGCGCACCAGCGTCACCGAAGGCGCCAGCGGCGTCGTACGCCGCTACCTCAGCGGCCAGACCGACCGGATCGGGCATTCCGTACGGCGTTCCGGCCGGTGTGAGTTCCTTGATCAGCGCGGCCTCCGTGGCCCATCGGAACGTCTCCCCTTCGGGTGACAGGAAGTTCTTGTTGCCGTTGGCGTTGATGGCGTCGACACAGATCAGGGCGGCGGCCGCGGGATCGGCGAGCGCGACCTCGAGACCCTTCATCGCCGCCCGCATGAAGTCCTGCGCGGCGGTCGGGTGTGCGGTGAGGAAGGCGCGGTTCGTGTAGATGAGCCCGAACGAACCAGGGATACCTTCCTTGGTCGGGTCGAAGAGGTTCAACGATGCGCCCGCCCGCTCGAGCTGACCCGGCTCGTTGGACTTCCAGCCAGGGAAGGCCACAATCCCCGGCAGATCAAGGTGGACCTTCGGATCGAACCCCTCGATGAGGACCGTCTTGTAGTCCGTTCCCTCGACGAGACCGTGCGTGGCCAGGAGCGCCTTGACGCTTGGGGGCAGCTTGCCCTTCACCCCGATTGTCTCTCCCTTGAGGTCGTCGTACGTCGTGACGTCATCCTTCTTGGCGATCAGGACGTCGATAGCCGTGCGGCCATCGACGCTGAGCGCGACGAGGTCGGCCTCGTTCTTCGCGGCGTACTCCGCCACCTCGGTGAAGTTGCCGGCCGACGAGAACTGTGCGTCGTTCGCCGAGACGAGTGGGTAGTTGGCGGTGGAGAAGCTGGACTTCAGTTCGACGTCGAGGCACATCGCCTCGAAGTAGCCCTTGCTCTTGGCCACGACCACTTCCGTGATCGAAGCCGCCGCGGCGAAGTCGAAGCCGGTCAGGTACGTGATCTTGCCGGCGGCCTTGTTGGACGCGCAGCGCTCGGCGCTGATGCCCCCGGACGTGGCGGACGTGACGGGCCCGGCGGACGTGGTCGGCGAGTCCGAGGACGCGTCATCGCCACAGGCCACCGCGGTCAGCGCAAGCGCGGCCGCGAGACAAGAAAGGGTGGTGCGCTGGCGCGCCATATCGGAACCTCCGAGAAGTGGATCTACGAGTGGGTTATGCCAGCGCACGAAGGCAACCGATGCTGATGACAGGGTGAAGCATCGGGCCCTACAGACGTGCGGAGACGAATGTACCGGGATGTCGCGGCAGAACCACATGTGTCGTGGAATCAGGTGTCCAAGGCGTCGAACAGCGACCGCACGGTGGTGGCGCCGAAGCCGACGCGATGCCCCGTGCGAGACAGGAATCCGAGTTGAACCCCGGTGGCATCGTCGTGGACCGTGAAGAACTGCTCATGGCCCTGTGCATCGACGACGACGTCGGTGAGAAGGGGAGCGTCCGACGCCGCGAGAGCCGCCCGTGCATACCCGGCGTTCAACACCTCGATGCCGATGTGTTGGACCCCGGTCCCATGGGCGTCGAGGTAGCGAGCGACACCGTCGCCGGCCTCGCGGCCGACGAGCACGATGCGCACGCCGCCGGCGGCAACCACTGCCATCCCCTCACCAGGCTCGGCCATAGCCTCGTCGTGGAAGCCGAGCCGATCGACGAGGGATCGCCGGGCGGCGTCGAGGTCATCAACCGCCACGACGACATGGTCGATGCGACTGGCCACGGTGTCCAGGCCGCCCCGATCCCCGGTGGCTGCCGCCTTCTCGGGTGCCGGTTCCGTCCACGCTCTTGCCACCTCGATGCGGTGGGTCTCCGTGAGTAGCACCCGCACGAGTTGCTCGGCGAAGTCGGGGTCGACGCCGGCGTCGATGGCCCACTGGCGCCGGGAGTCGATCACCTGACGAACGCGGTCGGGCTGGATGATCGGGGTGTCACTGCCCTCCTTGAGCCGAGCGACCTCGTGGCAGACATCAAGCCGTGCCGCCACGATGCGAACGAGTTCGCGGTCGAGGTCGTCGATCCGGGAACGGAGATCAGCCAGGCTCGTCATCACTCCGACGGTAGTGGCGCTTACGTCTTGAGGGTTGTTCCGGCCCGCCGTTCGGATGCATGCCAGTGCAGCACCCGCGAGCGCAAGGCCGTGATGGCCAGCATCCCGGCGACTCCGAGCGCCGCCATACAGAACACGACTGCCCACACCGCGTCAGCTTCATTGAACGACGCAAACTTCTTTCCCCAGGCGCCGAGGCCGTCGCTGGCGAGCGCATACCCCTCGACCAAGTAGGCGATGATCAGGGCGAGTCCGACGTTCCACCGGGCGGCGGTGAACAAGGACGGGAGCGACGACGGGAGGCGCAATCGCCACAGGACTTCGAACCGCCCAGCGTCGACGGACCGCAGGAGTTCCCTCGCCGCTGGATCGGTGGAGCGCATCCCGTCGGATGCCGCGAACACGAAGGCTGGGAGACACGCCAGCGCTGTCACGAACTCGATCGACCTCCACCCGGCGCCGAGCCACAACACGACGGAGGGTGTGTACGTGGCGAACGGGGTCACCATGACCAACACGAGGATCGGGGTGGACGCGGCGTCGAGCACGCCCGAGGCGGCCATGGCCGCCCCCCACACGACCGCGATCAGCAGCGCCAGCGTGAAGCCGACTATCGCCTCTCGAGCCGTGACGAGCGCCTGCTCCCAGTAGAACCGGGGGGAGCTCCAGATCTCCCGGAGCGCCTGCGATGGAGCGCGGAGCACGAAGGGTCGGATGTCGAGGAGGTGGACAGCCAACTCTCCCAATCCGAAGAACACGATCAATCCAACCG
>JBKJJS010000099.1:0-11423 GCA_046597895.1 Ilumatobacteraceae bacterium | reverse complement strand
CATGAACACCGGCGTCGCCCACCGGCCGAGCTTGATCTTGTTCTTCATGCCGAGACTGCGCAGGATCGGCGGGTGCAGGTGCCACTGCACCTTTGCTCCAGGGCCACCGACGGCCTCGGCAGCCGCCTTTGCTTCAGGGGCCAGTATCAGACGGGCCACCTCGTACTCGTCCTTGTAGGCCATCAGCTTGTGGAGGTTGGCCGCGACCGCATCAGCGAGTGCGGTCGAGCCCGCCACGACGGCGGATTCGGCGGCCGCCACCTTCGCCACCACCGACCGGAAGTGATCGGCGTACGCGGTGCTCTGGTATCCGGCGAGGTCATCGGCGAGTCGGTCGACCAGCGGCCGGTTCGAGACTCCCTCGCGATCGTCCACGGGACCGCGGGATGCGTTGGACGCGTTAGCCGGATCGGCCGCCCACGCCCGCCCGGCGCGGAACGCCGCCAGGTTCTTCTCGACGGCGACCCCGTTCAACTCGATGGCGCGCTCGATGGAGGTCCCGGCGATGGGAATCGCACCGGCCTGGAGCGCCACGCCGAGGAGGAACACGTTCGCCGACGTGGAGTCACCCAACAGGTCGGTACACACCTCGGTGGCATCCACGTAGCGATTGACGTCGGCTCGGGAGCGTTGGGCCAGCCGATCGACCAGCGTCGCCCGGCCCGGATACGGCGTGTCCGGATGCACGATCATCGCCCCGGTCGGGGTCTCCGACGTGGACCCGATGACCACCGTGCGCTCGGCGGACGAGCCCGCGAGATGCATATCGCTGGCGCCGACGAGCAGATCGAAGGCGAGCAGCGTGTCGACCGAACCCGCAGTGGCCTTGTTCGATGGGAGCGGGCCACCGCGCGACAGGCGCATGTCGCTCACGACCGGTCCAGCCTTCTGCGACAACCCGGTCTGGTCGAGACCTCGTACCGAGAAGCCGTCGACGAGTGCGGCGGTGCCGAGCAACTGGCTCACCGTGACGACTCCCGTGCCACCGATACCCGACAAGCGGATCGTGCACTCGTCCGCCGGCACGATGAGCAGTGGCTCACGAATCGTCGGTGACGATTCGTGGCGGGGGCGGCGCTTGCCACTCGACGACTTCTTCGGCTTGCTCACCACGGTGGCAAAGCTCGGGCAGTCACCTCTGAGGCACGAATAGTCGAAGTTGCAGGACGTCTGGTCGATCCGGGTCTTGCGGCCGAACGGCGTATCGACCGGCTGCACCGACAAGCAGTTGCTCTTGTCGCCGCAATCACCACAGCCCTCGCATACCCTCTCGTTGATCACGACCCGGCTGGTGGGCGTCTTGATCACACCGCGCTTGCGGTCACGGCGATTCTCGGCGGCGCACCGCTGATCGTGGATGAGCACGGTGGTGCCGGGCACCTCGGCCAACCGCTCCTGCGCCTCGACGACCCGGCTCCGGTCCCACACATCCACTCCGTGAGGCAATGTGGTTCGTCGATAGCGGCCGACATCGTCCGTGGTGATCATCACTTGCTTCACGCCCTCGGCGAGGAACACCGTGCAAAGGTTCGGGATCGCCAACTGGCCGAACGGGTCCTGCCCACCGGTCATCGCCACGGCGCCGTTGTAGAGCACCTTGTACGTGATGTTGACGCCGTTCGCCACGGCGGCCCGCACCGCGAGCATCCCAGAGTGGAAGAGGGTGCCGTCACCGATGTTCTGAATGAGGTGGGGTCGGTCCACGAACGGGGCCATCCCGAACCACTGCGCGCCTTCATTGCCCATGGCGGTGAGACCGACGATGTTGCCGACCCGGTCCTCGTCCATGAACATGACCATCGAATGGCAGCCGATCCCGGCGCCGATCAACGCGCCGTCGGGCACCTTCGTTGACGTGTTGTGCGGGCAACCCGAGCAGAAGTACGGCGTGCGGTCGATCGCCAGCGGGATCAGAGCGCGGGGCTTGGGCGGCAGCGGGGCGAGGCGGTCCTCACCGAGACGGGCGGCGAGACGGGCCCGCAGGCGCGGAAGGATCGTGTCCGTGTCGATCGTGCCGGTGAGCGGCAGGAGGGCCACGTCGTCCGGATCGCGCTTGCCGACCACGACGGGCCGGTTCGCTTCGGCGTAGAGCGCATCCTTCACGAGCCATTCGAGGGTCGGATTCTTCTCCTCGACCACGAAGACCTCGGCGAGCCCCGACGCGAACTCCCGGACGATCGCAGGGTCGAGCGGCAGCGGGAGGGCCAGCTTCAAAAGGCGCACCCCGGCAGCGTTGAGGTCGGCCGGTGTACGGAGGCCGAGGAGGCGCAACGCCTCCATCATCTCCATGTACGTGTGCCCGCTGGCAACGAGGCCGATCCAGTCAGACGGCGAGCGCACCGGGATGGTGTTGAGGTGATTGACGACGCCGTAGCGACGAGCCACCACGAGCCGGACCTCCTGGAACTCTCGCTCGAGATCAAGCGTGTACGGCGTGAGGAGTCGGCCCGAAGGATGAGGTACGAATGGGCGCCCGTCCACCTCGAACTCGGGGACGAGGGGTCGGATGCGGTCGGTGCGGAGATCGACAGTTCCGGTGCCGTCGGCGACGGCGGCCACAACTTTGATCGACGTCCACAAGCCGCAGGCCCTCGACAGTGCGATGGCATGGCGGCCGAGATCGAGTGCCTCCTGGACATCGCCCGGGTACAGGACCGGGATGTGAAGGTCGACGAGGTTGGCGTCGGAGGAGTTGGGAAGGGTGGACGACTTCGCTGCCGGATCGTCGCCGACGAGCGCCACCGCACCACCCCGCGCGCCGGTGCCGGCGAACACGGCGTGGCGGATGGCGTCGCTGGCGCGGTCGAGGCCGGGGCCTTTGCCGTACCAGATGCCGATGACACCGTCGTACCGGCACCCCTCGACCGTGACCGCCAGTTGCGAGCCCATGACCGCGGTCGCCGCCAGCTCCTCGTTGAGCCCTGGCTGGAAGATCATGTTCAACCCGGCGGTGGTGGCGACGCGGGCGGCGGCCACGACGTCGCGGTCATACCCGGCGAGGGGAGACCCGGGATAGCCGGTGATGTACGCGGCCGTGTTCCAGCCGACCCGACGGTCGGCTCTGAGCTGCTCGAGCGGAAGACGGGCAAGTGCTTGCGACCCCGTGAGAAAGACCCGCCCGTCGTCGAGCGTGTAGCGATCCGCTAGCTCGTATGGCTTGTTCACCACGTCCGTCACCTCGTGGAGTCTCGCATGTCCCCAGGCCCCCTCCAGTACGGTCGGGGCCGACCATGAACATCGTCGTCGTCCACGCCCACCCCTCGCCAACGAGCTTCAACCGAGCGCTGTTCGATGTCACGGTCGCCGCGCTCACTGAGCGGGGCCACGACGTCGACGCGTTCGACTTGTACGCCGACGGGTTCCAGCCCGCCCTGACCGCCGAGGAGCGGGAGGCGTACCACGGCGACATTCCCGTCGTCGACCCACTCGTGGCGACGTACTCCCAGGCCATCGACCGAGCCGAGGCAATGGTGTTCGTCTACCCCACATGGTGGTCGGGCTTGCCGGCCATGATGAAGGGCTGGCTTGAAAAGTCGATGGTGCCCGGGGTGGCGTTCGGGTTCGACGAGAAATCAGGCAAGGTCAAGCCCCGCCTCCAGCACGTGAGACGGATCGCCGGCGTCACGACGTACGGGTCGGCACCTTGGCACGTCAAGCTGTTGAACGACAACGGCCGGCGCACCCTGTTGCGGGCTCTGCGAGTGTCCACCGGGCTCCGCACCAAGACCACGTGGCTCGGGTTGTACCGCATGGACACATCGACCCCCGAGCAGCGGACGGCGTTCCTGGCGAAGGTTGAGCGGGAGTTCCGGTCGTGGTGACCGCGCTCGTCGTCTACTGCCACCCCTGCGACGACAGTTTCGTTGCCGCGGTCCGCGAGCGGGTGGTGACCGCACTGGGTGATGCGGGACACACGGTCGACCTCGTCGACCTCTACGCCGACGGTTTCGACCCCCGGCTCACCGCTCAGGAACACACCGACCACCGCGCCGATCCGTCGACGAAGCCCGCCGCACTCGTCTACGCCGACCGACTGCGCCGGTGCGACACGATCGTGCTCGTCTATCCGACGTGGTGGGGTGGCCAACCGGCCATGTTGAAGGGCTGGCTGGAGAGAACGTGGGTCAACGGGGTCACTTCCCAACTCCCCGAGGGCGGCGGCCCCCCTACACCCTCGTTGCACAACGTTCGCCGCATCATTGCCGTGACGACCCACGGCTCGTCGAAGTGGATCAACGCCATCGAGGGCGAGGGCGGTAAGCGGACGATCACCAGGGCCATGCGAGCCTCTTGCGGTTGGCGGTGTCGTACGACATGGTTGGCGATGTACGGCGTCGACACGTCGACTCCGGCGCAGCGCCAGCAGTTCTTGGATCGGGTCAGTCGGCGGCTGCGGCGAGCGCGGTAGCGATCTCCCCTGCCACCGAGGCGTTGTTCTCGGCGAGTGCGAGGTTGGCCGGGATGCTCGCGCCACCCGTCGCTTCGCTGATGCGGCCCAGCACGAACGGGGTGACTGCGGCGCCCGTGATACCGGCGCGTCCGCATTCAGCCAACGACTCGGCGAGCACGGCATCCATGAGGGCTACGGGCAGTGCGGCCGCTTCAGGGATCGGCACGGCGACGAGCACGCCCACCGAAAGGCGGAGGCGGGCCGCGAAGATCGCTGCCACCTCGGCCCCACTCTCGACGCGGTGCGGTACCGGCAACCCCGAGGAGCGGGTGTAGAAGGCGGGGAACCAGTCGTGGCGCCATCCGACCACAGGTACGCCGGCGGTCTCCAGATATTCGAGAGTACGGGCGAGGTCGAGGAACGCCTTCGCTCCGGCGCAGACCGTGACGACGGGATGGCGGGCGATCGCATCGAGGTCGGCGGACACGTCACCGGTCACCTCGGCACCGCGGTGAACCCCGCCGATTCCTCCGGTGGCGAAGACACGGATGCCAACGGCGTGCGCCATGGCCACTGCGGCGGACACGGTCGTGGCACCGAATGCCCACCGCTGGGCGATCGCCACCGGCACGTCGCGTTCGGCAATCTTGCGGGCCACGCCAAGAATCCGCTCGTGCTCCGCTGCGGTAATACCCACTCGAGCTCTCCCGTCCAGCACCGCCGTCACCGCCGGCACGGCGCCCGAGGCGCGGACCACGGCGAGGCATCGATCGAGCGCCTCGGCATTGGCCGGCGAGGGCAGACCGAGGTTCGAAAAGATCGTGGATTCCATGGCCACCACCGCCCGGCCGTCCGCCAGGGCCTCGGCCACTTCGGGCAGGACAGCAATCACGGCGCCCGGTGACCCGCGTGCTCGAAGCGGGTCACCACTTCGACGTGGGGGGTCTGTGGGAAGAGGTCGAGCACGGTCGAACCGGCGTGGATGTATCCCGCCTCACTCAGGAGTCTCGTATCGCGTCCGAGCGAGGCGGCGTCACAACTCACCAGCACCAAGAGAGGGGCCTGAGTCGCGACGACGGCAGCTACCCCGGTGCGGTCGAGTCCGGACCGAGCAGGGTCGGCAACCACCAGGTCGGCATCACCCGTCGCGATGGAGCCAACGTCGCCTTCGATGATGCCGACCGCCCGGTCCCGCAGATTGCGTCGGGCATCCCGGCATGCGCTGGCTGACCGCTCGACGCAAACGACTTCGGCGTCAGTGGCAACGGTGGCGGCAAAGAGGCCGACACCCGAGTAGAGGTCGACAAAGCGCTTCACCGGACGATCGGCCGCTGTGTCGGCGGCGGCGGCCCGAACCGCGCTCACGAGCAACGCCGCGGCCTCGGGCGACGGCTGGAAGAACGACGTCGCCGAAACCTGGAAGCGGTGGCCCGCCACATCCTCGCGGATCATGGCCTGCTCCCCGACTGCCACCGACGCCGGCAGGCCGGTGACCTGGGCTGCTCGGCCGTCGGGATCGCCAATCGGCCACACCAGCCGCTCCCCTGTTGCGACTCCCATCCGTAGCAGCACCTCCTCGGCGCCGGAGACCCGGATCGTGCTCACGAGTGCCGACAATGCAGGATGGGCCACCTCGCACACGCCGATGGGCACGATGCGGTTGCTGCCAGCCGCCCGGTACCCGACCGTGCCATCGGGCAGAACGGCCATCCGCAGGGTTGTGCGGTAGCCGAGCGGGGAAGCCGACGCGCCAGCCACCACGCTCGCCTCAGGCAGTCGGCCTTGACGCGCCATCGCGTCGCGCACGATGGCGACCTTCAAATCGAGTTGGGCGTCGGCCGCCACGTGCTGCCATCCACAGCCGCCGCACCCCGCGGCCACATACCGGCACGACGGGTCGACCCGTGACGCCGCCGCCTCGACGACCTCCACAAGATCGGCCTTGGCATAGTCCTTGGCAGACGACGCGATCCGCACCCGGACAAGCTCGCCAGGGAGTGCGCCACGCACGAAGACCACACGGCCGCTCTCCTCACGACCGATGGCGTCGCCACCCGCCGCCATGCGATCCACCCGCAGTTCAAGGTCCATCCCGTCGAGCGTACGCAGGCGCGGATAGCGTCGCACCGGTGACCCGGCGCATCGAGATCGCTCCTTCTGTTCTCCCGTGCGACTTCGCCAAGCTCGGCGAGGAGATCGAGGCCCTCGAAGCGGCCGGTGTCGACCGCATCCAGTGGGACGTGATGGATGGCCAGTTCGTGCCGAACCTCACGTTCGGCCCTGACGTCATCGCCGCAGCCCGTCGGCACAGCAGGTTGCCGTTCGAGGCACACCTCATGGTGTTGACGCCCGATGTGTTGGCGGGGCGCTACGTCGAGGCCGGCTGCGAACGTCTCATCGTCCACGCCGAGGCGTGCCAGCACCTGCACCGCACACTCGGCTATATCGCGTCGCTCGGCGCCAAGGCGTCGGTCGCGTTGAATCCCGCCACACCGGCCAGCGCAGTCGCCCATGTCCTCGACCTCGTCGACATGGTGCTCGTCATGACCGTCAACCCTGGTTTCGGTGGCCAGGCGTATATCGCGTCGATGGAGCCCAAGATCGCCGAGATACGCACGATGATCCTGGCTGGGGATCACGACGTCGACATCGAGGTGGACGGAGGCATCGGCCCCGCCACCGTCGCGGCGGCCGCCGGTGCCGGTGCCAACATCCTCGTGGCAGGCACCGCGCTGTTCCGTTATGCCGACGGCTTGGCCGCCGGGGTGGCCGACCTCCGGGCCAAGGCCCAAGCCGCCTGCCGCTAGCCAGTCGCGCCAGCGGGTTCGCCACCCCTGCGAAGTCGACTCCTGCGACGGATCGAACGGACGATGAACGCCACGCCTTTGCCGATGCCGATCAGGACGTACTTCACGCTCACCAGCCCGACCAGTACGCCGGCGACGGCGGCGGCAGGCTTGAGGAATGCCAACCCGATGCCCCTCTTGTCGTCGAGGAACCCTCCGAACACTCCGGTGTCGATGGACCCCCCGTCGGCCTTGCGCACCACAATCGGAGAGATCAAGTTCGGGCACTTCACGTCGCCGTCGTTGATCCCGACGACTTGATCCCCGCCGAACAGTGGTTGATCCTGATGAACCGTCGAGCGCAGCCCCCCACCCGCTGCGACCTCAGCGGCGACGAGGTACTCCTGTTCGAGGGTGAGGAAGCGGACATCGTCGCCCAACTCGACGTCGACCGGAAGGCCGATCTGCACGATTCCATCAGGATCGGCGCGCACCGCCTGCACCGTAAACCGCCCTACCCCGCCAGCGGCGGCGGTGAGACGCCCGATGAACACCGTCTTCGGTGGCGGGGGCGCTTCGCAGCCCTCGGGAAGCGTCGGGGACGTCACACCGACCGGGGTCGTGGTTGACGGTTCCGCCGTCGGATCCTGGCCTGGGAGCGGCGTCTCGGAGCCCGGGTCTTCGGTGGTCGCTGGGTCGGTCTCCGGCGGCGCAGTGACGACGACGGGGACGTCCGTGCCGCCGGGTCCGGGGTCCTCCTGGCCGCCAGCGAGCGCCGTCTGCGCCCCACCTGCCAGCGACGAAGCAACGATCCCAAAGAGGAGGAGGGCGCGCCGCACAAAGCGAACGCTACCGACGAGCGCCGCTCAGGTGGTGGCAGGCAGTGACGCGCTATCGCCCCTCGAACTTCGGCTCGCGCTTACCCAACCAGGCGGCGATGGCCTCGGACGTGTCCTGCGTTCCAAAGTTGATGGACTGTGCGGCCCCCTCGTCTTCGAGGGCCTGTTCCAACGACACTTCCATCGAGTTGTTCAGCAGGCGCTTGCTCTGCGCCAGAGCGAGCGGCGGCCCTGCGGCCAACCGACGCGCCCAACCGTCCACGAAGTCATCCAGTTCCGCATCGGGCAGCACACGGTTGACAAGGCCCATCTCGGCCGCGTCGCCAGCGGAGATGATGTCGGCGAACAACACCAACTCCTTCGCCTTGTGCAAGCCGACCCGACGCGGGAGCGACCACGAGCCGCCGCCATCCACGGTGAGTCCACGGCGGGCAAAGATCTCACTGAACCTCGCCGTATCCGAGGCTACGACGAGGTCACACGTCAACGCGAAGTTCATGCCGACGCCAACCGCCACACCCCGTACCTTGGCGATCGTGGGCTGAGGCAGGTGATACAAGGCAAGCACGACATCGCGCACGTCGCGCATGTTCGCCAGTTGGTGACGGGGCGGGCCGTCCCCGCGCCCACCGGCGAGATCAGCCCCCGAACAGAAGTCGCCACCGGCCCCGGTGAGTACCACGCAACGGTCCTCCGCGCTACGCCCGATCTGCTTCAGCGTCGCGAACAGCTCATCCCACATCACGAGGTTGACCGCGTTCTTGCGCTCCGGCCGGTTCAACGTGATGGTGACGACCCCCTCGTTGCGCTCGACGGTGATGGTCTCCATGATCTTCCCCTCATCCATTTCGGCATCCATTGCGGTCAGTTCCCGCTACCACCGCCGACCATAGCGAAGCGGCCCGACACCCCATCAGCCGACGGCTTCGACGACGTCGATCTTCGTACCCAGCACGCCTGCAACATCGATGCGCACCTCGACTCCGTGTTGGTCATGAGCGGTCAGCCAACTCGCCGCCAACCGCCGGATGCGGGCCAGCTTGCGGGCATCCACCGCCTCCAGAGGATCGCCGTAGGCCGTACTCGAACGGCTCTTCACCTCGCAGAACACGACGAGCCGGTCGCCCATCCCGAGCACCAGATCGAGTTCGCCGGTGCGCCCATCGCGCCAGTTGCGGTCGAGCACCGTGTATCCGCGTGCCTCGTACCACCGGGCCACCAGGGCCTCACCAAAGGCTCCGCGAGCCTGGTTGGCGGAGCCCACACCGTCACAACTCCTTCGACGGCAACTCTTCGACGTTCACGTCCTTGAACGTCAACACCCGCACCGCCGGCACCAGACGGCTCTTGCGGTACATGTCCCACACCCAGGCGTCGGTGAGCTTCACCTCGACGAGCGGACGGGGACCGTCGGCGAGCACAGTGATCTGGACATCGTTCGCCAGGTAGAAGCGGCGATCCGTTTCCACGGCATACCGGAACATCCCGGAAATATCCTGGTACTCCTGGGCGAGTTGCAGTTCCCGGTCGGCCTCGTAGTTCTCGAGGTCGTCGGCACTCACGGTCGGTGCCTCGAACTCGTCAGCGGTCGCGCTTTTCGCGGATCTTGGCCGCCTTGCCGACGCGGTCACGCAGGTAGTACAGCTTGGCACGCCGCACGTCGCCCCGCCGGACCACTTCGACCTTGGCGATCATCGGCGAGTGCTTCGGGAACGTCCGCTCGACACCGATGCCGAAGCTCAACTTGCGAACCTTGAAGTTCTCCTGGACGCCGCCGCCGTCGATGGCGATGACGTTGCCCTGGAAGACCTGGACGCGCTCGCGGTTGCCTTCCACCACCCGGACGTGCACCTTGACCTCATCGCCGGGACCGAAGTCCGGGATGTCGGTTCTGAGGTACTGGGAGTCAACAAAGTCGGTGGTCTTCATGGCGTAGGGCATCCTCGCGTGGCTGCGCAGTGACACGCAGACCGAATGGGAACGCTCAAGGATAGGGCGCTGGGGGGAACTCTTCCAACAACCGCTGCTCCGCCGCCGAGATCCCGCCACGCGCCGCCATGAGGTCGGGGCGGTAGCGCTGGGTGCGGTACAACCGTTGGGCGAACCGCCAGCGCTCCATCCGGGCGTGATCACCCGACCGCAACACCGCCGGCACCTCCCATCCCCGGAACTCCGCCGGGCGCGTGTACTGCGGCTCCTCAAGCAGTCCGTCAGTGCCGAAGCTCTCGCTGACGGGACTGGCGGCGTTGCCCATCACCCCCGGGAGTAAACGGGTGACGGCCTCGATCACGAGGCATGCCGCCACCTCGCCACCGGCGAGCACCACGTCACCGACGCTCAACTCGTGGTCGACGACGTGCTCCCGAATGCGGTGGTCGATGCCCTCGTAGCGACCGCACAGCAGGCTGAACCCGTCGAGTGCTGCGAGTTCGTGGGCGAGTGCCTGGTCGAAGCGGCGACCGCCGGGGCCGAGAAGGAACAGCGGCCGGGGCGGATCGGCCGCTTCAACGGACGCCACGATCGGCTCAAGCCGCAACACCATTCCGGCTCCCCCGCCGAACGGGGAATCGTCGACGGTGCGATGAACGTCCGTCGTGTGCTCCCGCAGATCATGGCAGCGCAGGTCGACGAGCCCGCTCGCACGCGATCGACCGAGCAGTGCCTCGGCACAGAACCCGTCGACGAGGTTCGGGAAGATCGTGAAGACATCGATGCGCATGGCAAGGCCCCGGGCTACGCGCTCAGTCGAGGTCGAAGAGACCCACCGGCGGATCCACCGTCGTCACCCCGTCCACGCACGAGAGGACGAACCGGGCCGGCACAAGGGCGCCGGAATCAAGTTCGAGAATGTCGTCGGCCGGGTTGGCGATCACCGCCACGCACCGACCCCTCTCGGTTCCGTCGGCCTCGACGACCAGCGACCCGATGAGATCGTGCACCCACACGGCGTCGGGGTCCTCGATCGGCTCGGCCTGCAACTCGATGTTCGTGAGCGCTTCGGCGCCGGAGCGGTCGACCACACCCTCGAACGTGACGAGCCAGCGGTCCTGGTGGGGCCGCGAGGCGGCGACGACGAGTTGACGGTCGCCAGCGACGAGCGCCGCTCCGACCGCCAGACGCTCGGTTCTGTCGGTGGTGAGGCCGACGTAGACCTCACCTTTGATGCCGTGCGGTCGACCGATGCGACCCACGACGAGCAACTGACTCAAGTCGACCCGAGCTTAATCAACGAAGTCGACGTCGACCTCGACGCCGTCACGGGTGGCCGCCGCCCGTACCAGCGTGCGAATGGCCTGTGCGGTCTTGCCGCGCTTGCCGATGACCCGGCCGAGATCGTTGGGGCCGACCCGAACTTCGAGGCGTACCCGGCTGCGACCGTGCGAGGCATCGACAATGACGGCCTCGGGA
>JBKJJS010000450.1:0-5606 GCA_046597895.1 Ilumatobacteraceae bacterium | reverse complement strand
CCACGCGAACGCGCCTGCCGCGGCGACGGCCACGAAGTACAACCACCGAAGGTCTGCTCCGCCGCCGCCCGTCAGCTCATCGAGGCCGGTGACACTCTGGATCTCGGCATTGCCGAGTAGCGCCAGGTTCAGCGACACGAGGAAGACCGTGACGAGGACCGCACCGATCCAGTCGATGCGAGCCGATCGAGGTGGTCGGTCGTGCTCGGCGAGTACCCGCCATGTGACTGCCATGCCGATCAAGGCCAGGGGGATGTTGAGCCAGAACTGCCACTGCCAGGACAGGAAGCGAACGAGGATCGCGCCGTACAGCGGACCCCACACCCATCCGAGCGTCTCGATGGCCCCGAGGGTGCCGAGTGCTCGCGCGCGAGTTCGCTCCGGATAGACGTCTCCCACCACGGCGAGCGCCACAGGCACCATCGCCCCACCCCCGATGGCGGTGAGCACTCGACCGAACAGGAAGGGGCCAAGCGATGAAGACAGCGGGATGATGATCGTTCCCGCAAGGAAGATCGCGTACGCCGCCATGAACGTGCGCCGGCGACCGATGACGTCGCTGACGCGACCGGCGATCGGCATGACGGCCAAGAACGCGATCAGGTAGGCGTTGATGATCCACGCGGCGTCGTCGAGTCCGTCCGGCAACACGAGGCCGAGGTCGCCGATGATCGGGCGCAACATCGTCGCGACCACGGTGAGGTCGTCGGCCGCCACGAACACCGCGAATCCAACGGCCGCCAGGACCATGCGGGGCGAAGCCGTGCGACGTGCTAGCGACCGCTCCATCGCCCCGTCATCCATCGAGTTCGGGCGCCTCGATTTTGAACTCGTCCCCGTAGTGACTCAACCCGAGTACCCAGTCCGTCGTCTTGCCGTTGAACACCGTCGAAAACTCGGCCGCCGTGACGAGGCCCGTGTCGCGCTCGAGCCAGAAATCGATCGTGACGTCCTGGTCGTGGACGAGACCAGCCGTGATGATCCCCACCCGCGCCGCCGGTGCGACCCCGCGCACGTGATAGCGCTTGCCGTCCCGATCCTCGACCCCCACGAGTACAGGGTCTTCCAACTCGGTCATGAGCGGACCCCAACCACGCTCGGGGTCGAAGAAGTTGGCGGGGTCGATGTCGTAGCCGGTGTCGAGCACCTCGAACTTACCGGTGACCGGATTGGACAGCCACACCTCGCCATCGAGTGCGACCGCCCCGAGTTCAGTTTTCAGCGACCCGTCGATGGTGATGGTGAGCACGGCGTCCGCCCCACCGGGCGCGGCGAACCGGCCCTTGATCTTGTTGAGCGCGAGTGAGTCGAAGTCGTCGATGTACACGGGCGAACCCGAACTTGCGAGATCGAAGCGGACACTGGTGACGGCGGCCATGGCCTCCGACGACGCTTCCAGAATCGTCGACACATCGGCGGGCAGGGGTTCACCGCCGGACTCAGCGCCGCTACTGCACGCCGAACCGAGCACACCGCACGCCAGGACGAGCAACCACGTCCCCGTCGGGCGGGTGAATCTCAGCGGATCTGCCCGCGGCGCACGATGACGTGGTCGCACAGGCCGTACTCCTTGGCGGCCTCGGCGATGAACCAGCGGTCACGCTCGGAGTCCTCGGTGATTTCCTCGACTGTGCGGCCGCTGTGTTCGGCGATGAGTTCGGCCATGCGGCGCTTCGTGTAGGTGAGCTGCTGGGCCTGGATGGCGATGTCGGCCGCCTGGCCCCGAAGGCCGGCGGACGGCTGGTGCATCATGATGCGGGCGTTCGGCAGCGTGTATCGCTTGCCGGCCGTGCCAGCCGTGAGCAGGAACTGACCCATGGAGGCGGCGAGCCCGAGGCACACGGTGGCCACGTCGCAGCTCACGAACTGCATCGTGTCGTAGATGGCCATGCCGGCCGTGACTGAACCACCAGGGCTGTTGACGTAGAGCCAGATGTCCGCATCCGGATCTTCGCCCTCGAGGTACAGCAGCTGAGCGCAGATCTGGTTGGCGATGTCGTCGTTCACATCGGTGCCGAGCATGATCACCCGGTTCTTCAACAGGCGGGTGAAGATGTCGGCTCGACCGTCGGTCCCGGAATCCAGTGCGTAGGGCTTGTCGGACATGGGGGCAGGCTACCGGCGGCTCCCCGGTGTGGCGCTCGGACCACTTCTTGACGCACGATGGGGAGATGCCCGGTGCCTTTGTCCCCAACACCGACGAGTTGCTGATCAACAACGTCACCTACGCCGCCCAGTTCGCCGATGAGGGCCTGCCCCTGCGGCCCCGGCGCCATCTCGCCATCGTCGCCTGCATGGACGGCCGAATGGACATCTTCCAGATGCTCGGCCTCGCCCACGGCGATGCCCACGTCATCCGCAATGCCGGCGGTGTCGTCACCGATGATGTCATCCGTTCCCTCGTGCTCAGTCAACGCTTGCTCGGCACCCGGGAGATCATCCTCATCCATCACACGAACTGCGGCCTGCAAACGATCGGCGAGGACCAGTTCAAGGCCGAACTGGAGGCCGAGTTCGGTATCAAGCCCCGCTGGTCCCTCGAGTGCTTCACCGATCCCTACCAGGACACCCGCCAGAGCATGAGTCGTCTCCATCGCACTCCGTACCTGTCCTGCAAGGACCACATCCGCGGCTTCGTCTACGACGTCGACGACGGTCTCCTCCATGAGGTGGAACCGGACCCCCGACACATCGGACTCGGGTCGACGGCCGAGGACGCCTGAAACAGCGATGTCGGTCCTACTTGCAGAGATGACGCACCTCGTCGGCGCGCTGCCGACATTGTGCGTCACTTCGTTTCCGGGCAAGTCCGGCGCCATCCACGCGGTCGTCAGCGCTGGACACCCGAGTACAGAACCGCGACGTTTTCGTTGTCGGCGACTTCCCAGCGCATCGCCATGAGCCCGGCGAGTCCGGCCGTCCCTGTGGCGGACACGTCGAGTCCAGTGGCGCGGCGGCCCAGTTCCCACGCCTCCCGCACGGTCGACTCCGGTGCGACCACGGGTGAACCGTGGCTGTGGGCCATGGCCTCGACGACGGCGATCCAGTCGTAGGTCTCGTCGTCGAGGATGCCGTCAGCGATGCTCGTCGGCTCGGATTCCCACGGCCACATGCACTCCCGCCAATGGGCGCCCGCCGACGCCACGCCTCCAGGCAGCTCGCGAGCGAGATCCCAGGCCCTGGCCAGTGGCGCACACCCCTCCGTCTGCACGGCGTGCAGCTTCGGCACCGATCCCAGGTCAGCCGCCCCTTGCCAGGTGCAGGCCGCCAGTGCTCCCCCACCGACCTGCACGAACACGCGGTCCAACGGCGCCGGATGCACTCGCTCGAACTGGATCGCCAGCTCCCACCCGATCGTGCGCCCTCCGTCGAGGCACCACGCGTTCTCCGGACCCTGCACGGCGAACGGAATGGCCCCGGCGCGGACTGCGGCGCGGAAGCGGTGCACGCATGGGTCGCCGGGCGGATCGTCATCTCGGCGAGGACAGCGCACGATGGTGGCGCCCAACTCGGTCAGGCGGGCCACCACTGATTCGTTGGCCCACTCGGGCACGAACACCGAGATGGGCCATCTCATGGCCGCGGCGAGTGTGCCGGCGGCCAACGCCGCGTTCCCACACGACGCGATGGCGAGCGGCGGTCGCTCGGTGACGCGCAACCAGGGCACCAGGCCCCGCTCCTCGGCGACCAACAAGTGCAGTGCCACCGTGAACAGATGGCGGGCCTTGTGGCTCCCGGCCACGTTGTTCGTCTCGTCCTTCACCCACACGCCGCCGTCGATCGAGAACCCGAGCGCGCTCGACAAGGCCGCCGACCGTGCGAACGGGGTCCACCGGAACCCCACCCCGGCCACCGCCTCTATCTCGGCGTCCAACGTATGTATGCAGCCGATCCGCTCGTTCACCTCCAGCCCGTTCGATGCCGCAAAGGCGTCCCACGCCAAGTACGAACGGAAGGACACGAACGGATTGGGGTCGTCGCCAGCTTCCAGCGGAACGACGAATCTTTCGAGGCGCAGCAGGTGCGGTTCACCCCCGACGACGGCCTGCGGGCAGCGCCACGAGAGCGCCTCGGAGATCGGCACGACAAGGCCACACACCGCGCACCGCAGCCCGGTGACGACCGGGTCGATCATGACCCGGAGGCGACTTCCCCGTTGAACTCGCCGATCATGGCGTCCCACACGCCGACGTACCGTCGCAACCCACGCCAGAACTCCTGTGAGCGGCGTGCTTCGAACACCTCGACGGGCGTGCCCTGCTGCTCGACCCAGGTGTAGTAGCCGAGATTGAAGATCCTGTTGCGGTCGCGTGTGGAGCACTCGATCATGTCGGCGGTGTCCGCCGCGGCAACGTGCTGGGCAAACATCGCCGCGGCGTCGGCATCGCCGAATGAACCGCCGAACCGTGTCGCCAACGTCTTGGCCTGCTCACTCGGGTAGAGCGCCGCACCGTCTGTTGCCACTGTGATCACCGCGTCGTCGGGACCGAGGCCGAGCAGCTTGGCCGTCTTGATGGCGGCGAGCACATTCGCGATGGACGACAGCCCGAAGTGCTCAAGGGAAGCGACCACGTCGTCGGGTACCCCCCGGGCGGACAGGAACCGCCGCCCCGCCTCGGTGGCGAACATCACACCCAACTCGTCGCTTCCGTGGTCGCTCACGGCACACACGACATCGGTGTTCATCACGTTGTGGATGAGCGGAATGTGCTTGTCGCCGATGCCTTGGATGTTGTGCTCGCCGAAGCCGTTCTCGAGCATCGTCGGGCACTCGAGCGCTTCGACCGCGACGATGCGCGAGCCGTGACGATCCTTCAGGTAGTCGCCCGCGGCGAGGGTGCCCGCGGAGCCCGAAGCCGAGACGAACGCCGCGAGGCGCGTGGTGCCGCCGTGCGACGCACTGACGTCCTCGTACACGCGCTCGAGCGCTGCACCGGTGACGTGATAATGCGCGAGGTCGTTCCCGCACTCACAAAACTGGTTGAGTGTCGAGTTCTGCGTATCGACTCTCAGTTCGGCGCACTTGTCGTAGATCTCCTTGACGTTCGACTCGGTGCCCGGCGTTCGGATGACGTCTTCGGGGAACTCGATCCAACGATCGAGCCAATCGAAACGCTCTTGGCTCATGCCGGCGGGCAGCACGGCCACCCCACGGCAGCCCATGATGCGCGAGATGGCCACGCCGCCGCGGGCGTAGTTGCCGGTGGACGGCCAGACCGCCCGGTGGGCGGTGGGGTCGAACTGGCCGGTGATTATCCGCGGGGCTATGCACCCGTAGGCGGCCAGCACCTTGTGGGCGTGGATCATCGGGAAGCGATCGCCGAGCGCGACCACGATGCGCGCGTCCACCCCGGTGAGCGCCTTGGGCAGCACCAGGTGCTCGGGCGATGGCACCCGGTCGGTGCGGTTTGCACCGTTGAACCAGTGCACCCTGAAGAGGTTTAGCGGGTGCGGGGCATCGGGGTCCACGCCGGACAGGGCCTCCCGGATCCGCGGCGGGATCCGGGCCGGGTCCGTCAGCTCCGCGAAGGTGGGTAGCACGATTCCCGCGTCGCGGAAGCGTCCTACCGCACGCGCATAAACACTCCTAACTACGAGCTCCCGTT
>JBKJJS010000446.1:0-16805 GCA_046597895.1 Ilumatobacteraceae bacterium | reverse complement strand
AGCGGCCGAGATGTTGGCCGCTGTCGTTGACGTTGAACTCCCGTCGTCACCGCAGGCGGTGGCGGCGGGAGCCAGGATTGCTATGACCGCGCCGGAAGCGCGGAGTCGATGTCCCATCGAGATGTGTCCTCCCCTTGATACGGAACAGAATCTCCCACCCTACCGCAAAGTGGAATGGATGAATCGTCGTGCCACGCGCTGACAGGTCAGCGGGCTTTCAACTGCTTCTTGACGAACTTCAGGATGCCGATGTGCTTCTGAGTGTCGGCGACGAGCGTCTCGAGGAGCGCACCCCACAGTGTGGTCTCTGTCATGTCGCCGATCTCCTTACGGAGCTTCTTCACGGCCGTGAGATCGGCCTTCTCGAACTCGATCAGGCGGTCGACGAGGGCGATGGTCTCAGGGGTGATCGGGGTCCGGTCGATGGCGGGCATGCCCTTCGACGTGTCGCCGAGTGTCGCCATCGTCTTGATCGCCTCCATCCACTCGCCGAACAACCGGTGGTGACGGGCCTCGTCCTCCCCGATGAGGTCGGCCAGGAACGTGATGTACGGGTGGCCGGTGGCGGCCAAGGTGTCGTACAGGTCCATCATGCCGCTCTCAGCCTGCACATGGCTCTCAAGGTGTTCGTACAACACCTGCTCGGACGTGCTCAGCCCGATCTGTCGATGCGAAGTTGTCGTTGTCATACCTCGAGTGTCGGCTGGCGAAGGCCCGCGCGGTAGGACCAAAGGACCTCCCCAATGGACCGATGGTCCCACCAGTGGACAGGGTTAATGGGGCCGGGGTCAGTGAGGGCGAGGCAGCGACACGATGCGCCGCCCGCTGAGTTCGTCGACGCGGATCCCGATCCAGCCGGGTTCGACCCCCATGCCCCACGGCCTGAGTTGCAGGGCATGGAGCACCTCGGCCGAGAGTTGGTCTTCCAACCCGAAACCCCAGCCGATCGCCAACACGCTCCAGCCGGCATGGAATCCGGGATCGACGTGGTCGATCTCGAAGGTAAGCGGTCGGTGTCGCGCCAGCCGGTCGAACGTGCTGCCCCTGGCGGTGCGGAACACGAGCAGTTCACCGGCCACGGCAAAGTTGACGGGGAGGACGTAGGCGAGTTCGTCGACGACGAGGCCGACCCGCCCGACGTAGGCCGTCGCGAGCAGTCGACGGCAGACGTCGGCGTCGAGGGTCTCGAGAACCGTGTCCGCAGTGAGTTCGATCATGTCGGCTCCCATGATCACAGCTCGACGATGAGCGCGGTAACCATTCCGAACATGCCGTTCGGGCCTTCGGCATGGGTGAGGATGTGGCAGTGCCAGGCCCATACGCCAGGGTCGACTGCCTTGTAGACAACGGTGTACCGCTCACCGGGGCCGATCCAGATGGTGTCGCCGGGGATGGGCACGATCATCGGCACGCCATCCTTGGCGATGATCCAACCGGATGGCTGGTGGAGGTGCATCGGGTGTCCGAGGTTGCCCTCGTTGAAGTAGTTGACCTTCATCACCTGACCAACCTTGAGCGTGTACGGCTCAGTGGCCGGGAAGGCCTTGCCGTTGAGCGACAAGCCGATGGTGCCCGAGTCGTTGAGCACCATGTTCACGGTCTTGTCGATCTGGGTGTAGCCCTTCTCAGTCAGCACCTCGGGAAGCGCGATGTCGCCGATGATGAATGCCCCGAAGAGCCCGTTGGGCACCTGGATCTGGGCGTTGTGATGGGAGTGGTAGATCCCGACAGCCGGTTCCAGTGCGGTGAACTCGTACACGAAGGACTCGCCCGGCTTGACCGGCGCCTGCGTGTACGGGGGCACGCCGTCCATGGAGTTCGGCACCCGGATGCCGTGGAAGTGGATGACGGTGGATTCCGGGAGATCGTTCTTGAGGTTGATGCGGACCTTGTCGCCGACCTCGACGTGGATCTCCGGGGCGGGGACCACGCCGTTGTACGTCCAAGCATCGACGATCTTGCCCGGCTCGACCTCCCACTTGACGATCTTGGCAGTGACGTCGAACTGCTTGGTGCCGTCAGGCAGGACGGTGGGCTCGATCCGGTCGCCGCCGTGGCCCTCGGTCTTGGCCGGGAACTTCTCGGCGACGGCCTGCATCGTCGCATCCATCTCGTCGCTCGTCATCTCGTGCGATCCGGGGCCGGTCGCGGCGCCGACGAGGGCGATGCCGGTCATGCCAGCCTCCTTGTGGCCAGCCACGGTGCAGGACATCTCGTACGTCCCCTCGGCCGTGGGTGTCACGGTGACGGACATGGAGCCGCCAGCCGGGATCTCGGGGGTATCGACGCCCAACCCGTCGATCTTGAGGGAGTGCGACGAGGAGCCGATGTTCCTGATGAGGAGCGTGGCGCCCTCCAGCGGAATGAGCAGCTCGGCCGGAGTGATGGCCATCTCCTGGAGCGTGACCTCAATCGTGGCGAGAGCGGGTGCGGCCGCCGTTCCCTTGTCGTCGTTCGTAGTGAGCAGCAGGGCACCCGCGAGAAACAGGGCCACCACTGCTACCGCGAACGCCCCGATGCTGAGCGCGCGACTGTCGTTCTTCGTCATGGGGTGCATCTTGTCGAGTGGACCCTCCACCCGGCAGGGGCGCAACGGTCCGTACTCCAGGACTTTCGGCCCTACGGATCCTGGTCGCGTCGACCTCGGGGGCTGATCAGCCGAGGGGTACCGTCCACGTGACCAGGGTGCCGCCCGCCTCCAGTGCAACAAAGGTCGCCATCCCGCCTCGTCGCGTCGCCCGCTCGTCGATGTTGCGCACACCCTGGCCGGAGCTTGCGTTGTCGGCGACGATGCCGACACCGTCGTCGAACACCACGATGCTCAAGGTGTGGTCGCTGACCTCGACGGTGACGCCGGAGGTCGAGGCTTTCGCGTGCTTGGCCACATTCGTCAACAACTCGCGGATGACGTCGACCGCCTCCTCGGCGAGGTCGTCGGGGACGAGGGCGCACAGGCCGTGGATGCTCAGCCGGGGTTGGTGACCGAGCAGTCGACTCGCTTCGGTGACCGTCAACCGGATGGCCGATTCGCAGCCGGCGTGGAGGCCGCGGGGGCTGTGCATCGTGAAGATCGTGGTGCGGATCTCCTTGATGGCCTCGTCGATCTCGTCGATGACTGCGGCGACGCGCTCGCTCTGATCGGGTCTTCCGAGTGCGGCCTGGAGGTGCAGTCCGGACGCGAACAGCCGCTGGATGACGCGGTCGTGGAGGTCACGGGCAATGCGGTCCCGGTCATCGACGACGGCGAGTCGGGTGCCCGTCTCATTGAGTTGCGTGGCGAGTCGGACCCGGTCGCTGATATCCCTGATCGACGCCATCACCAGGTGGGTGTCACCGTCGGGGATGGGGTTGAGCGCGATCTCGACCGGGATCCGGGATCCGTCCCGGCACACGGCCTCGAGTTCCAACCCGACACCCATCATGCGCGACTTCGGCGATGCCTGGTATGCGGCGTGATCGGCGGCGTGACGCTGGCGGAGTTCCGTCGGTATGAGGGTCTCGATGTGACGGCCAACGAGTTCAGCGGGTGCCCACCCGAGCATTCCGTGGACCCGCTGGTTCGCATACGCGATCGCCCCGGTCGCATCAGCGACGATCGTGGCATCCGGTGCGCCGTCGAGGATCGACCATCGCTCGTCGAATTCCGGCACACCGACAGTCTGCCAGCCCCTCCCGGTCAACCCCATCACTGGCCGGACAGGGACGAAGGTCCCTCACGAGGTGACTCTTGGGGGCTGGTGACCCCGGTCCACCCGACGAAGATAGCGAACGAGCAGGAGACGACCCGCATGCTGGTGAGAGACTTCATCGATGTTCAGCGGCCGATGGAGGCCGCGGTGATCAGCCTGGCCGATCCTGGTTTCTGGGCAAGGGCCTTAGAGGGTGAGATCAGCCATGGCGAACGCACCCTCTTGGCGCGCTTTGGGCTCGATGGCATGGTCTCGTCGCTCGGCAAGCTCGTTGAGGTCCGGATCGGATCGCCTCGCCGCCAGGAGCGCGGCACGGTCATCGACGTCCAGTGGCAGGCCGCTGGTGCCACGGCGTGGTTCCCCGTCATGCAGGCTGATGTCCTGCTCTCGGCTCTCGGCGCGTCGTGGACGCACGTCGAGTTCAACGGTAGCTACGTGCCCCCTGGAGGGACACCGGGTCGCGTCGCCGACCGCCTGATGTTGCATCATGTGGGGGAGCACGCCGTACGGTTGCTCCTGATGCGTCTGGTCGATGAGTTGAAGGGGGTTGCGCCATCATGAGTTCCAGGGTCATGAGTTCCGGGGGCATGAGTTCCGGGATGAACGGTCCTGTGCTCGTCGGGTGGAGTGGTTCGGCCGTCTCCGATCGGGCGGTGGAATTGGCGGCCGGCTTCGCCGAGCGGCATGGCATCGGGCTGCGGGTGGTGCTGGCCTGGGACTTCCTTGATCAGCCGGGGCCGAAGTGGGATCCCGAGATCAGCGCCGAGAAGGTTCAGGCGCAACTCGAGGCGGCGGTCCGCCCGGTCAAGGTCCGCCACCCCGGTGTCCCCGTCGTGTGCGATGCCATGCTCGGGTGGCCCCCGGCCATCGTGTGCGATGCCGCCGCCGATGCCGGCCTTCTCGTGGTGGGTCGGTCCGAGAAGACCGTCGGCCATTTCGGCGACTGGTCGCCGGATGTCATGATCCGGCGAGTGAAGTGTCCCATCGTGTTCGTTGCGTGAGTGTGCCGCCGAGAGATCAGCCGTCAGGGCCGAAGGTCCCGGTTGCCGGTGCAATTCCGGACTTGTCCCGCTCGGAGCATTGGAGCATTGTGTCGCCATGACAAAAGCCACTGACGAGACTGCCCGTGAACCACGCGTCGTTGTCGGGGTCGACGGCTCGGATGGCTCACTGAAGGCGCTGGAGTGGGGTGTTCACGAGGCGAGGCGTAAGGGGGTAGCGCTGCACGTGCTGTGCTGCTACTCCGTACCGTTCTACGGCGAGCCTGGCATGTTCGGGGCGTACGGCATCGAGAGTCAGGTGGAGGCCATCAAGGCCGATCACGAGCAGATTCTTGCCACCGCGTTGGCTCGTGCCGCCGTGGTCGACGCGACGGTTCCGGCCGAGGGCTCCGTGGTCTTCGCCTCGCCGGTGATGGCGTTGTCCGAAGACGCGAAGCCCGGAGACGTCATCGTCGTCGGGTCGACCGGCCGCGGCGGTGCTCTCGCCGACGCGCTCGGCTCCGTAGCGACCGCTCTCTGTCATCGGGCCACCGTGCCCGTCGTCGTCGTGCCGGCCAATCGGCAAGGGGATGTCACCAATGACACCACCTCCGTACCAAAGGGAGTCACGATGAAGAAGATCGTCGTCGGTATCGACGGCTCGCCGACATCCGAAGAAGCGTTGCGGTGGGCGTTCGACGAGGCCAAACTCGCCGGCGCCGAACTCGTCGTGCTGCATGGTTGGAGCTACCCGTATCCGCTCTGGCGTGCCGAAGCGGACGGGCCGAGAGACGAGATGAAGCTCGACGCCCTGCGCCAGTTGGAAGCGAGCATCGATTCGCTCGGTACCCGAAGTGGTGAGGGCGAGATCACCGTCCACGCCCGCCTCGTGGAGGAGGGAGCGGCGAAAGCGCTGATCGACGAGGCGGCTGACGCCGATCTCGTGGTGGTCGGGTCACGGGGCCGCGGCGGCTTTGCGTCGTTGCTCCTCGGTTCGGTGAGTCGGGCTGTCGTGCAGCACGCCCCCTGCCCGGTGGCCGTCATCCGGCACCAATCGGCGTAACGGGGGCTGTAGGTCCCGTTCCCCCGTCGTGACGGGGTGATGGTGGCCCGGGCCTACGATCTCGGGAACAATGGCGAAGTGAGCGATTGGCGACGGGTACGTATCGCCGTGACAGCTCTGACGGCCGTCGTGCTCGTCGGCTGGATCGGATACATGGCCCTCGGCATCGGGGCGTTGGATGCGCTCTATCAGACGGTGACGACCGTGACCACGGTCGGGTTCCGCGAGGTTGTCGAGTTCGGTACGGCCGAGAAGTGGTTCACGATCGTGCTCGTCATCGTGGGAACCGGCACGGCGCTCTACACGTTCGGCACCGTCCTCGAAGCTGTCCTCGAAGGTCGGCTCAAGGATCTCTACGGGAGGCGACGCATGGAACGAAATATTGCCAACATGTCGGGGCACGTCATCGTGTGCGGATGGGGGCGCGTCGGGCGATCGCTGACCCAGATCGTGGCCGGGTCGGGCCTTCAGGTCGTCGTCGTCGACCAGGATGCCGAGCGTGTGGCCGGCATTGTCTATCCATCCGTCCTCGGTGATGCGACGGACGACGCGACGCTCCAGCGGGCGGGCATCGAGCGGGCGCGGGCCCTCGTCAGCGCGCTCGATACCGATGCCTCCAACCTGTTCGTCACCCTCAGCGCGCGCGCCATCAACGCCGACCTGTTCATCGTGTCCCGCGCCAGGGGTGATGGCAACGACGACAAGCTGCTCCGGGCAGGGGCCGATCGGGTCGTGAACCCGCAGGCGATCGGGGGAGCCCGCATGGCGGCCTTCGTGCTGCAGCCGAACGTGGCGGAGTTCCTTGACGTGGTCATGCACGACGGCAGCCTCGAGTTCCGGCTCGAGGAGGTGACGGTGCCGGCGGGGAGCGGTCTCGTCGGACAGTCCGTACGCGAGGCCCATGTCCGCGATCGCACCGGGGCGCTCGTCCTCGCCCTGCGCCACGCCGACGGGTCGTTCACGACGAACCCCGATCCCGAGACGGTGCTGGCTGCCGGTCAGGTTCTCATCGCCGTGGGGACGGCTGAGCAACTCTGTGCCCTTGAGACGCTGCTCGCCAGCTAGTCCCGAGAACTGAAACGATGCTTCCATACGGCATCAACGGTGAGAACGGCCACGGCCGAACTGAGGATGATCGACCACGTCCACGCTGGCGGCATGCGATGTTCGAGTCGATCGGCGAGCGCCGGGATGAGCATCACCGCGAACGCGAACACGAGCTCGAAGCTCGCCGCCACGACGAGGAGTCGGTTCGATGTCCATCCGAGCTGCCAGGGTGGCCGACTGATGCTTCGGCACGCCCACGCGTTGGCCTTCTGGGCGACAACGACCGTCATGAAGGCCGCGCCCGACGCCATCATGAGGGTGGACCCGCCGGGGAACGAATCGCCTGGCCTCCAACCGACGGCGAAGAACACGGCGAAGAACGCCACCATCTCGAACACCGCCTCGGTCGGGCCGAGTATGACGAACGCTCGTACCGCGACCGTTCGGTCGAGTAGACGTCCCGAGACGGGGGGTCGTTCGAGCACATGAGGAGGTGGAGCCTCGGCCCCAAGGGCTGACGCGGAGGCCGTATCCGTGCCGATGTCGAGCGCCAGGATCTGCATCACCGAGAGGGCCAGAGGGATCCGGCCGCCGCTCATGGCCCAGAGCACATAGGGAGTGAGTTCGGCGACGTTGTCCGTCAGGTGGTACGTGAGAAAACGGCGGATGTTGAGGAACGTCGCCCGACCCTGCTCGATAGCGGCGACGATGGTGGCGAAGTCGTCGTCCAACAGTACGAGGTCCGCCGCTTCCCTTGCCACGTCCGTACCCGATCGGCCCATGGCGATCCCGATGTCCGCCTCGTGGAGCGCCGGCCCGTCGTTCACCCCGTCGCCCGTCATCGCGAGCACGTGGCCCCGAGCCCGCAGAGCCTTGGCGATGCGCAGCTTGTCCTCGGGCGTCACCCGCGAGATGACCATCCCATCCCGGTCGACGAGCGCCCCGAGCAGCGCCTCGTCGGCAGGGAGGTCGGTGCCTTCCAACGCTTCGGCATTCGGCCCGGCGAGGCCCACCTGGTGGGCGATGGCGAGCGCCGTCGACGGGTGGTCGCCAGTGAGCATTGCGACTTTGATGCCGGCGCGGCGACAGGCTTCGATGGCCGCCCGCACCTCGACGCGGGGTGGGTCCTCGAGTGCCACGAGACCCAGCAGCACCAAACCCCCGGTCGGTTCGGTCGGTTCGGGCGGTTCGGTCGGATCGGTCGGTTCGTCGTCGGGAGCCGGTACGGAGATGTCGCCATCCGGTGCGACCAGCGAGGCGATTGCCAGCACCCGCAAACCGCGGTCGGCATACGCATGGGCAACGGCGTCGGCGCCGAAGGAGTTGTCACAGAGTGCGAGGACGGCCTCCACGGCTCCCTTCACGATCACCGTGCCGTCGGCGAGGGCCACGGTCATCAACTTTCGAGAGGTATCGAATGGGATGCGCCACCGCTCGGGGACGGCTTCCCTTTCAGCGACAATCGGGCAACCCATTCTCCGAGCGAACGCGTCCAACGCCGCCTCCATCGGGTCACCTCTGGCGTGCCAACCCGTTGCATCCTCAACGGCACGCCCGGTCGAGCAGCGGGCACCCGCCCGCGCCAACTGGAACAGGTCATCGAGGTCGGCGGACGGCCCGTACGTGATCGACGCGGTCGGCTCATAGCCGCGCCCGTTGACGGTCGCCGTTCCGGCGGGCGCCCACGCCTCGACAACCGCCATCTCGTTGCGGGTGAGAGTGCCTGTCTTGTCGGTGCAGATGAATGTCGTCGACCCGAGGGTCTCGACAGCATCGAGCCGGCGGACGAGCGCGTTGCGCCTGGCCATGCGCTGGGCGCCGATGGCGAGCGCCAACGTCACGGTCGGGAGTAGCCCCTCCGGCACGAGCGCGACGATGACCCCGATGGCAAACACCGAGGCCTTCGAGAAACTCATCCCGATGAGCGCCGACACGCCAAGAAAGGCGACGCCGACCCCGATCGCGATGAACGCGATGGTGTGCACGACGCGCCGCAGCTCGAGGGTCAGCGGGCTCTCCGGCTTGTTGGTCGACACGGTGAGCTCGGCGATCGCCGCCAGCCTCGTGTGGGCGCCGGTCGCGGTGACAATCCCCTCGCCCTCACCGTCGACGACGAAGGTACCGGCAAATATCGCTTCGCCTCGCCCGACTGGCAAGGCCACGCTCTCCCCGGTGAGCATCGACGTGTCGACCCGCAACGCCCGGATCAGCATCACGTGCGCATCGGCGGGGATCCGGTCGCCGGCGGCGAGCAGCAGGACGTCGCCCCGCACGATTCCAGTGGCGTGGACATCGACCAGATCACCATCGCGCCGCACGGTGACCCGCTGTGGAAGCAATTGGCGCAGCCGCTCCGACGCGCGGTCTGCCTTGTGTTGCTGGACGAAGGAGAACACGGCGTTCACCACGATCACGATGAAGATGGCGATGCCGAGCTCAGGCAGGTCGGCGACGATGGCCAGTATTCCAGCCGCCCACAGCATCAGGGCGAAGAAGTGGAGAAGGTGGCCGATCAACTGGCGCACCGGCGACGGCTTCGGTGGGGGCGGGAGCTCGTTGGGGCCGTCGGCAGCGAGGCGTCTGGCTGCTTCGGCCGAACTCAGCCCGAGTAGCGCTGAGGGATCGATGACAGTTGGATCGGGCACCAGGTCACGCCGCGTCCTTTGGGCGCAGATACACGAACCAATACGTGAGCCCCACGAGTAGCGCGCCACCGACGATGTTGCCGAGTGTCACTGGTACGAGGTTGCGGCCGATGAACCGTGCCCAGGTCATGTCCTGGTAGTCGGCGGGCGTCTTGCCGGTCATAGCCCAGAAGTGAGGCGACGCCCACGCCCGCTGGAGGAGGCCGACCGGTACGAAGTAGAAGTTGGCGATGCTGTGCTCGAAACCGGCGGCGACGAACGCGCTGACCGGCGGGACGACGGCGAGAATCTTGTCCGTCACGGAACGGGCTGACAGCGACATCCACACCGCCAGGCACACGAGCGCGTTGGCGAGGATGCCCGACACGAATGCGTTCGGCGCCTCCAGCGAGGTCTTGGCGTGGGCGATGTCCAGCGCCCGCAACCCGATGGATCCATCGCCGGCATCGAGGCGACCAGACCACACGACGAGCACTGCCGTAGCCATGGCACCGATGGCGTTGCCGACGTACACGATCCCCCAGTTGCGCAACAGGCTGATCAGTCGCACCCTCCGGCTGGCAAAGGCCATCACGATGAGCGTGTTCCCGGTGAAGAGTTCAGCGCCCCCGACGACCACGAGGATGAGGCCGAGGGAAAACACGAGCCCGCCCAGCAGACGGCTGACGCCGGGTGCCATTCCCCCACCCGCCGTGACCACGGTGGAGAACACGGCACCGAACGAGATGAACGCGCCAGCGAGGATCGACAGTGCCAGGAGGCGCTCGGCGCTCATGGCGGCCTTTGCCACCCCTACTTCTTCGGCCTTGCGGGCGATGGCCGGCGGCACCAGTGCATCGAGCGACGCGCCAGGGAGCCCGGCGAGCGGTGGTTCGGCCATCGCGGCTCTGGCTGACGATTCAGCGCGTCGCGGGCGGGCTGGGCGCGTCCGCGCCGTGCGGGTACATCAACTGCGCCGTGAGGCCGTGCGTCAGCTCGCCGAACTGGTTGGCCATCGCCGCCATGAGATCGTCGAGCGACAGTAGGCCCACCACCTGGCTTCCCTGGACCACGGGTAGTCGGCGCACGGCGTGGTGCCCGAATGCCTTCATGGCGTCGCGCACATCCGCCTCGGCGTCGATGGCGACCACGTTCATGCTCATGACGGAGTCCGCCCGGGCATCGGCTGGGAAGCCCCGAGCTAGCGCCCTCACCACGAGATCGCGATCCGTGACGATGCCAGCGAGACGATCTCCGTCGACCACGATCAGCGATCCAACTCCTTCGCGGGCCATCGTCTTGGCGGCCTCTTCGACCGTCGTCGCCGGCGTCACTGTGACGGGCGTCCTGACGAGGATCTCCATGACCTTCATTGGGATGCTCCCTTCTTGTGGTGGAGGTCCTCGACGACGCAGTCGGAACCAGGGTAGAAGAGTGTGGTGTGACCGGTTTCGTCCCAGCGGACGAGGAACGGTTGGGTGTCCTCGGGACCCCGAGCCTCAAGCACCTCACCCTTGCGGTCGGGGTCACCCACGTGGTGACCCTTGACGACCAGTTGGTCTCCCTTGTGTGCCTGCATGGCGGCTACCTCCACGCCCATCTTGGGGGCGCGGGGTCATGGAGAGAAGGGCCGAACGTCCCAAGGGCTCGGGAACTTCGAACGCAGGGAGCGGTTTTGCGCGCCGTGGGTTCGAAGATCTCATTGGGGTCGGGACGAATTGCGCCGCGTCCACGCGGCAAGGGCGAACAACCCTGCGCCCGCCACCAGTGACGCGCCGGCCACGACGAGCGCATCGCCTCGGGACGGGATCTCCAGGCTGAACAACCGGCGGAGGGGACGGGCGGCGACGATGCCGATCTCGCAGGCGACTAGGGCGACGGGAAGTGCTACCCACCAGCCGGGGTTCGGCCCGAGGTTCAGCGACACCACGAGGATGCTGACGGCCGCCAAGGTGAGAGCGGTGGCCGATCGGGCCTCCGCCACATCGCGATCGAGTCCGTAGTGCACGATCGTGAAGACGCCGGCTCCGGCGAGACCGCCGAACACGCCCGAGGGGACAGCCCGGTGGACGATTCGGTCGAAGATTCCGGGTCGGGCCCGTGGGGCGTGACGGCGCAACGAGAGCAGGAAGGCCGGCATACCGATCGTGAGGAAGCCGATGAGCGTCGCCTGGCTGGCATACAGGGGGTAGGGCATTCCGGTGACCACGACGACGAACGCGAGCAGGCAGGCCCAGACCGTCTTCGTGAGGAAGAACACCGAGACGCGTTCGACGTTGGCGAGTACCCGCCGACCTTCGTCGACGATCTGCGGCACGACGTCGAAATCGTCGTCGAGCAGGACCAGCTCGGCAACGGCCCTGGCGGCCGGGGCGCCGGAGCCCATCGCCATCCCGAGGTCGGCCTCCTTGAGCGCCAGCACGTCGTTCACGCCGTCGCCGGTCATGCCGACAACGTGACCGGCGCCCCGTAGCGCCTTGACGAGTTGTTGCTTGCCGTGGGGTTCGACCCTGCCCAGCACGTCGTACTGGTCAACGAGCGCGACGAGCGCGTCGGGCTCCGTGGGCAGTTCGCGTCCGTCAACCGCCCGGGGCTCGACCACGCCGGCTTCGGCTACCACACGCGCGACCGTGGCCGGCAGATCGCCGGAGATCACCTTGACGCGGATGCCCTGCTCGCGGAGGTAGGCGAGCGTGGCGGGGGCCGTTGGCCGGATCTGCTCGGCCAGCACTACGTGTGCCACGACGGTCGTCGCGGGCACCGCGGATGGATCGAGCGCGCCATCACACCGGGCCAGTGCCACCACGCGGTTACCTTCGACAGCCGCTGCCACAGTGGTACCGGGAGCGAGAACGTCGGGAGCACCGAGAACCCACGATCCGTGGCCGGCAAACGTAGCCCCGCCCCATCGGCGTCGTGACGAGAACGGCACCATATCGGTGGGCTCCCAGCCCGGGTCGATCGGGTGGGCGAGTCGGATGGCCGCCAGCGTGAGGTTCGGGTGGGGATCGGCCTGTGCCAGCGCCGCGAGGGCGGCGTCGGCCAATGTCTGATCCGTCGTCGGGTCGAGCAGCGTCACGTTGGTGACGCGTGGCTGGCCCGTCGTGATGGTGCCCGTCTTGTCCAAACACAGGGTGTCGACGCGCGCCAGCAGTTCGATGGCAGGGAGTGCCTGGGCGAGGACGCGTCGGTGTCCGAGGCGAATGGCACCCATGGCGAGGGTGGCGGATGTGAGCAGTACCAGCCCTTCGGGAACCATCGAGACCATTCCAGCCACAGTCCCGCGGACGCTCTCGCGCCACGATTCCGGACCGAACGCCTGGCGCACGATGAGCGCCGGCCCGAGGATGGCGATGGCCCATGTGATGAGGCCGAGAAGGCGATCCGTCGTGCGTCGCAGCTCAGATGGGGCACGGTGGAACAGGCGGGCCTCGGCCTCGAGACGGCTGGCGAACCGATCGGCGCCGACCGCCGTCGCCTGGATCGTTCCGGCGCCCGCGACCACAATGGTGCCAGCGCTCACGGTATCGCCCAACGCCGCAACGGTCGGTTCGGCCTCGCCGGTCAACAGCGATGTATCGATCTCCAAGGCATCCACCGCAAGCACGGTGCCGTCGACGGGGATCTCGTCGCCGCTCACGAGGTCGATGACATCATCGAGCACGAGTTCCTCAGCGGGCACGGGGACCGGCTGGCCATCGCGCCAGACGAGCACGGTCGGGGCCGTGAGAAGACGCAGTCGGTCGAGCGTTCGGCTCGCTCGCCACTCCTGCACGATGCCGATCGCCGCATTCGCGATCACGACACCCACGAACATGGCGTCGCGACGCGGTCCGACGACGAGGATCACGGCCCCGAGCGCGCCAAAGAGCAAGTTGAAGCGCGTGATGACATTGGCCCGCACGATCTCGCGCAACGAACGAGATGTTTCCGTCGTCGAGCGGTTATCCCGACCGGCCGCCCGAGCGAGAGCGGCCTCGGCCGATGTCAACCCCTTGACCGCAGCGGTGGGCGGGTTGAGCGAAACGGGGCCCGGCATGAAGACGATGGTAGGGCGGTGACCACGCAAGCGCGGCGGTATGGCGCATGACACTCGGATCGGGCAAGGTTGGCGCGGTGGAACTTGCTGTGACGTTCGAACGTGATGTCACGCTCACCGACGGCACCGTGCTGCACATGCGTCCGGTTCAGCGAGGCGACCGCGAGGGCCTGGCGCTCCTCCACGACGAAGGTCTGAGCGATACGTCCTCCTACTACCGATTCTTCGGGCTGCGGCCGCACCTGACCGCGGCGTTCCTGGATCACATGACCGAGTTCGATCCGTCGAAACGGGTCTCCGTTGTCGGCGTGCGTGACGAGCGGATCGTGGCGGTGGGCTCATACCATCTCGAGCGGGAAGGCGTGGCCGAGGTGGCGTTCGCCGTTGCCGATGACCATCAGGGTCATGGCATCGGCACGTTGTTGCTCGAGGACCTTGCTCTGATTGCGAAGACCGCCGGGTTGACGCAACTCGTGGCCCACACGATGGCGGGAAACCGTTCGATGATGCGGGTGTTCTCGCAGGTGGGCCTGCGTTCTCGACATCACCTCGATTCCGGAATCGTGGATGTGGAGATCGATCTCGCCGATGATGCCGGGTTGGTCGCCCGTGCTGACGCACGGGCGTGGGCGGCCCAGGCCGTCTCGCTGCGGCCGTATCTGGCACCGCGGTCCGTGGTGGTGATCGGGGCAGGGCGGGAACCGACGACGCCGGGCCATCGCATTGCCGTCAACGCCAAGGCGGAATTTCGCGGCGACCTGGCCGTGGTGCGCCCGGACGGTCAGGCAATCGCCGGCGTTCCGGGGTTTGCCTCGGTGGCGGATGTCCCGTTCCCGATCGATCTTGCGGTGATCGCAGTGCCGGCTGCTGCCACGCCGGCGGTGCTCGATGACTGCGGTCGGGCCGGTGTGAAGGCCACCGTCGTGATTACCGCCGGCTTCTCCGAAAGTGGGATCGCGGGCGGCACCACGGACGCCGATCTCGTGGCCATCGCCCATCGGTACGGCATGCGCTTGCTGGGCCCCAACTGCCTCGGGGTCATCGCGCCCGCCGTCGGGCTCGATGCCACGTTCTCCTCGGTGAAGGCCCCTGTCGGTCGGGTGGCCTTCGGCTCGCAGTCCGGTGGCCTCGGCATCGCCGTGCTCGCCGAGGCGGCGCAGCGGGGGATCGGCATCTCGTCGTTCGTGTCGCTCGGCAATCGGGCGGATGTCTCGAGCAACGATTTGCTGTGTGCCTGGGCCGAGGATGAGTCGACGCGTGTGATCCTGCTGTACCTGGAATCCATCGGCAACGCCCGCCAGTTTCTGCGTATCGCCCGTCACGTCTCGGCGATCAAACCGGTCGTGATCCTGAAGGCTGGTCGCACCGCTGCCGGTCGCCGTGGCGCGGCCTCCCACACGGCGGCGCTGGCGTCGGACGACGCGGCCGTCGACGCGCTGTTCGAGGCCGCTGGTGTGATGCGGGTGCAGACGTTGCAGGAGTTGCTCGATGTCGCTCAGCTACTCGATGACCAGCCAGTGCCGACCGGCCGTCGGGTGGCCCTGGTCGGCAATGCGGGCGGGCCGCTGATCCTCGCCGCTGATGCGAGCGAAGTGCACGGCCTGCTCGTGCCGTTGTTGTCCACCGACCTGCGTGAGCGGATTCTGACGGTCGTTCCGACGGCAGCCGCGACCGCCAACCCCGTCGACCTCCTCGCGACGGTCACGGCAACCGAGTTGGGCGATGTCGTGCGCATCGTGGCGGACTCCGGTGAGGTCGATGCCGTCGTCGTGGCGTCGGTCGCGCTCGGCGCCCGCGACGGGGCAGCAGTCACCAATGCCATCGCCCTTTCGCCGATACGGGTGCCAGTGGCCGTCAGCCTGTCGGGTACACCCGACCTTCCTCCCGGCCGTTCGGTGTACCGCTACAGCGAACGGGCGGTGGGGGCCATGGCCCTCGTGGCGCGATGGGGGGAGCGTCAGCGCCGCCGGTCCGACGAAGCAGCCCCTTCCGATGACAGCGTGGACTGGGTTGCGGCTCGGCGAGCGATCCGCGGCGCGGCAGCGGCGGCCGGTGCCGGCTGGCTCGGACCGGAGGATGTTGCCCGCCTGCTGGCGGCCGCCGAGATTCCCATCGCGGCGTCGGCGATCGCGCGGTCATCCTCCGAGGCAGCGGACCTCGCCGAGTGTCTCGCTGGCCCCGCAGGCGATGTCGTGTTGAAAGCCGTCGTGCCGGGCCTGCTGCACAAGACGGAGGCGGGTGGAGTCGTGACCGGCGTGGTGGGACGCGATGCGGCGGTCGCGGTGTACGAGGCGTTCCGTTCGAGGTTCGCCGACCTCACGGGTGTGGTCGTGCAAACCCAGATTCCGCCCGGGCCCGAGCTGCTTGTCGGAGCCCGTCAGGACGCGGTGGCCGGGCCGTTGGTGGTGGTGGCCGCCGGTGGAATCGAGGCGGAGCTGCTGGCCGATCGGGTGCTGCGGACCGCGCCGTTCTCGGAGGCGGCGGCGCGGGATCTCGTGTTGTCGCTGCGTACCTCGGCCCGACTCACGGGCTTCCGGGGCCGACCGCCGTCGGACGTCGACGCCATCGCCCGGGTGGTCGCCCGGGTGGCTCGGCTCGTCACGGTCGTGCCCGAAGTACTGGAGTTCGAGATCAACCCGCTGCTCACCGGGCCGACCGGGGCGTTCGCTGTCGATGCCCGCGTCCGAGTAGACCCTGACATCGACAGCGTGTTCCCTCTCCGGGGCACCTGAGCGCGCTCGCGGCTCGTGCCCTCAGTGGCCGGCGCCCTCAGCGGGCACGACCTCGCCCGCCTGGAACAACCCGAGCGCTCCCTTGCCGACGTTGGCGAACTTGTGGGTCACGATCGGATACAACCCGGCTTCGTCGAAGGTGAACTCCACGAACCCACCCTGTGCCGGCTGCAGGTCGAGAACCTGCGAACCGCCCTTGGCGTCGCTGGGCTGCAGCAGGTACTCCCCCTCCTTGTACACCGTGTCGAAGATCGTTCCGACAATGTGGAAGGCCGAGTTCTCGGATGGCCCGGCGTCGAGCACCCACACCCGAACCCGCTCGTTCGGCTCGACGCGGATCGGGGCATGGAGGTACTGCTTCACGTAGCTGTTGAAGACGACGGCGTCCCACTTCTCGTCGACCATCTTCGTGAGGTCACCGGGCTGACCCTGCGGGCCGGTGTACAACTCGGACTGGATGAGGACGTACTCGTGGTCGACGGGGGCCAACACCGGCGGGTCGATGATGACGGCACCGAACATGCCGTTGCCGATGTGGTGGAGCGCCGGGGCGGTGCCGCAGTGGTACATGAAGATGCCCGCTGCGGTGGCTTCGAAGCGGTAGACGAGCTGCTCCCCGGGTGCGATGGAG
>JBKJJS010000312.1:0-8829 GCA_046597895.1 Ilumatobacteraceae bacterium | reverse complement strand
CGCCAACTTGACCGGTTCCGTCCTCGGCGCCGTGATCATCGTTCTCCTTGACCCGTTCCTGAAGCGTGTTCTCAAGCTGGACGCCAGCAAGGCCGACCTCGTGCAACTCATCGTGTTCGGAGCCTCGTTGGCCCTGTTGATGCGGCTGCGGCCCCAGGGTCTGCTTCCCGAGGGGTTCAAGATCTTTCGACGCAAGCGTGGGCTCGCTCGCCGAGTCGAGATGAACGTGGAGGGCTGGACGCCGGACATCGCGGTGAGCGTGCGCGAGCGTCAACTGGAGCCGGGACACAACGAGCAGATCACGCGCGAAGCGCGCTGGCAGGCCGCCCCGGTAGTCCTCCAGGCGCGGGGCGTCACGAAGCGCTTTGGTGGCATCACGGCGACCGAGGACCTCGACATCGATCTTCGCCAAGGCACCATCACCGCGCTCGTGGGGCCGAACGGGGCCGGTAAGACCACTGTGTTCAACCTACTCACCGGGTTCATCGCCCCCGACGGCGGCTCGGTGACGCTGAACGGCGCCGAACTCGTCGGGCGCACCCCCGACTACATTGCCCGCCTCGGAGTCGTCCGGTCGTTCCAGGATGTGCGCATGATCCAGCGGGTCACGTGCCTCCAGAACGTGATGATGGCGGTGCAGGATCAGCCAGGTGAGCGCCTCGCCCCCCTCTTCTTCGGTGGCTCGGCGGTCAAGCGGGGGGAAACCGCCGCCCGCCAGAAGGCGATGGAGTGGCTGAGCTTCGTCGGGATGAGCGATTTCGCCGATGCTCCGGCCGGCGCCCTCTCCTATGGCCAATCCAAGTTGATCTCGCTGGCCCGCTTGCTGGCGACCGAGGCGCCGGTGCTGCTGCTGGACGAGCCGGCGTCAGGCATCGACCTCAAGTGGTTGGACAAAATGCTTGATCTGGTCGAGGCCGTCCGCGAGCAGGGCCGCACCGTGTGCATCGTGGAGCACAACCTCCACGTGGTCGGCCGCCTCGCCGATCACACGTACTTCATGGAGCTCGGCCGCATCACGGCCGAGGGCACCATCGACGAGCTCACGAGCTCGCCCCGCCTGGCGGAGGCGTACTTTGGCAGCTGATGACGTTCTCATCATCGAGAAACTGAACGCCGGGTACGGGCGCAAACACGTCGTGTTCGATGCCGACATGCACATCGCCCGGGGCGAGATCGTCGGCGTCCTCGGCCACAATGGCAGCGGCAAAAGCACCACAATCAAGACGGTGCACGGCGTCATCCCACCGATCAGCGGCACGATCACGTATCTCGGCAAGAATACGAAGGGCCGCGGTACCCACCAGAACGTGCACAACGGGATGGCCCTGATCCCGTCCGAGCGGTTCGTCTTCCAAGACCTCAGCGTGCTGGACAACCTGCTCCTCGGTGGGGCCAACGAGCCCGACGCGGACAAGCGGGCCAAGCGGCTCGAGCTCGTGTACTCGTTGTTCCCGATCTTGAAGGACCGCTCCGGCCAGGCGGCGGCCACGATGTCGGGCGGCCAGCAGCGGATGGTCAGCCTCGGCCTGGCGCTCATGTCGAGCCCGAAACTGCTCATGCTCGACGAGCCTTCGCTCGGTTTGGCGCCGATGGTCGTTCAGCAGATCTTCGGCACTGTGCGCCAGTTGGCGGACGCCGAAGGCCTGTCGGTCCTGCTGCTCGAGCAGAACGTCGGTCAGGCCCTGCGTATCGTCGATCGGGCCTATGTGATGCGCTCGGGACGGGTGATCCTGGAGGAGACCGTCGACCAACTGCGGGCCAGGGGCACATACTGGGACCTGTTCTGAGGGGAGGGGCACCATGGATTTGAGCAACCTTCACCGGGTTGACGCAAAAGTCGCCATCGTGACGGGCGCGTCGTACGGGCTCGGAGTGGTGTTCGCCGAAGTCCTGGCGTCGGCCGGAGCCGACGTGGTTGTGACCGCTCGCTCGGTAGACAAGCTGCAGGACACGAAGGCCATGGTCGAAGGGCTCGGCCGGCGCTGCCTCGCCGTGGCCGGCGACGTGACGTCCTACGACGACTGCGCCAACGTCGTGGCCACTGCCATGGCGGAGTTCGGGCATATCGACATCCTCGTCAACAACGCCGGTTGGGCCGACGATCGGCTGGTGCGCACCGAGCACTGCGAGCCGGAGATGTTCGCCAAGATGGTGGGCACGGACCTGATCGGGTTGTTCTATATGACCAGGGCGGCGGCGCCCGACATGCTGCGGGGTGGGGGCGGCAGCATCATCAACCTCGGCTCGATCTTCGGCAACGCCGGCTCCGAGAACCGGACGGCCGGGTACTTCGCGGCCAAGGGAGGCGTGAACCAACTCACGCGGTTGCTGGCCTGCGAGTGGGGCGACCGCAACCTGCGCGTCAACACGTTGGCCCCGAACTTCTTCATCTCCGAAATGACGCGCACGCTGCTCGAGGAGAGCGGCATGGCCGACTGGATGCGTAGCCGCACCCCGATGCGACGGATGGGCGAGCTCCCGGAGCTGGTAGGGCCCTTGCTGTTCCTCGCCTCGGACGCGTCGAGCTTCGTCACCGGCACCGTGCTGTCGGTGGACGGCGGTTGGAGCGCCAGTGGGGGCTACGCCCAGAACCCGCAACCGTGGGATGAGTGGAGCGGTGAGATGGGCCAGCCGATCATGCCGATCCCGAAGTGATCACTGATTTATCAACACCTACCGCACCAGAGAGTTGAGGACAGACATGGCACAGCTGACTGAAGTGACGAGCGGGTTGCTCTTCCCGGAGGGCCCCATCGCGATGAACGATGGCTCGGTCGTCCTCGTCGAGATGTTCGGGCCGCGGTTGACGCGGGTCTTGCCGGACGGCACGAAGGAGACGGTCGCCGAAGTGCCCGGCGGTCCGAACGGGGCAGCCGTTGGCCCCGGCGGCGACTTCTACGTGTGCAACAACGGCGCCCGCTTCACCATGGTCGAAGTCGACGGATTGTGCTTCCCCGGAGCGACGACCCCCGAGAAATACATCGGCGGCCGCATCCAGCGGATCGATGCCAAGACCGGCGCCATCACGGACCTGTACACCGAGTGCGACGGGAACCCGCTGTACGCCCCGAACGACCTCGTGTTCGACGCTCACGGCGGCATGTACTTCACCGACCACGGCATGAGCGTCGGGCGTGACTCCAAGCTCACCGGGATCTACTACGCCCTGGCTGACGGGTCGATGATCAAGGAAATCGTGTTCCCGGCCCATGAGCCCAACGGGATCGGCCTATCGCCCGACGGGACGGTGCTCTACTGGGCCGAGACGTGGACGGGCCGGGTGATGCGCCGCAAGATCCTCGCTCCCGGCGTGATCGAGGAGGCGGGCCTCGTCGATACCTGGCAGTGCCTGTACGGGTTCCCCGGTTTTCAGTTGCTCGACTCGTTGGCCGTGGACGGCGACGGCAACGTGTGTGTCGCCACGCTCGTGAACGGTGGCATCACGGTGATCTCGCCCCAAGGTGAACTCGTCAACTTCGTACCGACGGGTGATCTCCTCACGACGAACATCTGCTTCGGGGGTCCCGATCTGCGCACGGCGTGGATCACGAGCTCCGGTTACAAGAAGCTGCTGAAGATGGAGTGGCCCCGGCCCGGCGCCAAGCTCCACTACCTCAACGACTGAAGGCGCAGGCACCGCAGTTGCGGACGGGACGAGTGCGGCGGCGCCCGGTCATGTCTGCATTGCTCCTGCTTGATCTCCACAAGGCGTGGGCCTGGTTCGTGATCATCACCAACGGTCTGGCCGGCGGTGCGCTCTCGGGCCTTGTGGTGGTTCACCGGCCTGGCTGAGGCGACGATGTTCGTGCAGGTGATCATCGGCGTCACACTGCTGAACCGTTACAAGCTCCAGGCCGCCCGGGCATGGCCGCGATGTGGGCCTGCACTGGGGCGTCGCCCTCGGCCTTTGCGATCTGAGGGTTTCCGCCCGCGAGGAGTGCGGGCTCCGCGTCGGTATTGATTGCGGCCTTCGCCGAATTCTTTCGCCGAATTCTGAGGCGTACTGCTGGCCATTGCGTTTACTCCCACCGACTGACAGCGTCGTAGCGGACATGACGCGACTCGGGCAGTCGGTGGTGAACCGGTCACCGACACCGGTCACGTAGGTTGTGGCGGTGGACGTCATCGAGTGGTTGCTCGCGGGGGATCCTGCCATTCGCTGGCAGCTGCTGCGGGATCTCACGGATGCCTCGGCCGACGAGGTCGCGGCCGAACGAGCGCGGGTCGAGCACGAGGGCTGGGGCGCTCGCCTCTTGGCGATTGAGGGTGCCGACGGGTTGTGGGCGGGGGGCGCCTGCTTCCCGGCGGCCTACACCGGCGGTGAACCCGGGCAACCTTGGACAGCCACGATGCACACGCTCCAGACCCTGCAAATTCTGGGTCTCGACCCGGCGTCGGCGACGGCCCGCCGCGCGATCCCGCTCGTCGCCGAGCACGGCCGCTGGGAGCACGAGGGCCAGCGGTACTTCGACGGCGAGGTCGAGCCGTGCATCAACGGCCGCACGATCGAGACTGGCGCCTACTTCGGGTTGGATGTCGCACCGATCGTCGAGCGCATTCTCGGCGAGCGACTCGCCGACGGAGGCTGGAACTGCGAGGCCGAGAACGGGTCGGTACGGTCCTCGTTCGACACGACGATCAACGTGCTCGACGGACTGGTCGAGCTCGAGCGAGCGACGGGCGGTTCCGCCGCAGTGAGTGAGGCCCGTCGGGGCGGGGAGCACTACTTGCTCGAGCGCGGTTTGTTCCGTCGCAAGAGCACGGGCGAGGTCGCCGATCCGGCGTATCTCGACTTTGTGTTCCCGTACTACTGGCACCACGACGTGCTGCGCGCACTCGACTACTTCCGCGGCTCGGGCGCTGACCCGGATCCCCGGATGGTGGAGGCCGTCGAGGTTGTGCGGTCCAAGCGCCAGCCCGACGGGCGGTGGTTGCTCGACCGGGTCCATCCGGGTCGCGTTCATTTCGACCTTGAGTACGGCGTCGGAGAGCCCAGTCGCTGGAACACGCTACGAGCGCTTCGAGTGCTCGACTGGTGGGACCGAGGGGCACGCCCGACACCGTGACACCCCGGGACTTCCGCGCAGACGTGCTCAGTGCACGTCAGCGACGGAGACCTAGCCCGTCGACCGCAAGGGCTTCATGACCTGTTCGACGAATCGAGCGACGGGTTCGGTGGATTGTGGGTGGCCGAAGTCCAACACGAAATGATGGACGCCGAGCGTGGCCTTGTGGGCCAAGAACTCAACGAACATCTCCGACTCCTCGTCGGTTTCCGGGAGGGCACGCTCGACCGTGATGCTCACCTCGATGATGTCGGGATCACGACCGGCGTTCTCGGCCGACGCCCGCACGATCCCGAGCCGCCGCCGCCAGTCGTCGTCGGTTCCGCGTGGGCTCCCGTTCCACATGTCCGCCAGTCGCCCGACGAGCGGAAGACCGATCTGCTCGCCGGAGGCGCCGATGCAGATCTTCGGCGTCGGGTCGGGCAGTGGCGGTGCCGACGCGCCGGCGATGCTGAAGTACTTCCCTTCGAACGTCGGCTCCGCCTCGGTCCACATGAGCCGGCAAATGGCGATGACCTCCTCAAGTTGGGCGAACCGTACCGCTGGCTTCGGGAAGTCGTATCCGTATGCGAGGTACTCGTCCTGGCGCCAGCCGGCGCCGATGCCCAAGATAAACCGACCACCCGACAGGACCTGCAGCGTGGCGGCCATCTTGGCCGTGAGCGCCGGTGGGCGGTAGCCGTGGCCGAGAACGTGGTGGCAGAGTTCGACGTTCTCGTAGCGAGCGGCGAGCCACGTCAGCGTGGTCCACGCTTCGAGGAACGGGTCAGTCTTGGCGTCGAACCCGTAGAAGTGATCGGCGATCCACAGGGAGTCGAAATGGGGAAGGGCGCTGGGCAGGATGTGGCGGTCCTGGTGCACCACGATGGGTTGGTGATCGCTCCACCGGTTGCCGATCACCGGAGACAACCAACCGAACTTCAGGGTTCGTGACATGTCGCACCATCGCACACCGAGGGCGATTGTGTGAAGACTAGATCGCTGGTGGCATGAGCTTCGAGGAGGTCGCGTCGGCCGACGTCCTGGTCGTCGAAGCTGTCGCCGTGTTAGAAGCGACGCTCGTTGGTCTTCTTCTTCGGCGGTGCCTTGAACGGCGCCTCGAGGAGCGCCTCGAAGGTCGCGTCGTCGGGTTGCTTCGGCTCGTTCAACCGCTGCAGGTAGGTCTTCAGCGCAGCGCGACCGGCGGCGACGTGATCGCCCTTGGCTCCGACCGAGCGGGCCAACGCGTCCTTGGCCTTGGCGACCCGATCCCGGCGCGTGGCCTTTTCCTCCTCCGGGATCACCCGCTTCGTCTTGTCGGTCGACGTCGCGGTGCGACGGGCTTCCAATTCCTCTTGCGTCGTGAGCTTGGCGTGGATTGCCATACAACTGATCCTTCGTGTCGGGTTCTGCGAAGATACACGACCCGCCGACGTGTTCCCGGTTCGCCCCGCGCCAGAACGGGTGTTTTCATCACGAACGACCGATTTTGTCTCGTTGGCGTGTAGTGTCCTTGGTACGGCTCCACCGATCGGGTGGATACGACCAAGAGAAGAGAATCAGTTGACCACAGGTACCGTAAAGTTTTTCAATGTCGACAAGGGTTTTGGGTTCATCTCGCGCGAGCAGGGTGACGACGTGTTCGTCCATTTCTCGAACATCCAAGGCGAGGGACACAAGTCGTTGCAGGAAGGCCAGCGGGTCGAGTTCGACATCGCCAAGGGCCGCAAGGGTGATGAGGCGCAGAACGTCAGGCCGCTCTGATCATTCCTGATCCTGTCTCGTCGCGGACCGCTGGCCTTCCGGCTGGCGGTCCGTTGCGCGTCATCCCTCCAATCCGCACGGGAGTGCCCCGATGAGCAACGCACGAGTCCAGAAGCGCCAACTCGAAAAAGCCCGCCAAGAGCGCGCCGCCGCCAAACGCGACCGCCGGGCGACGAAGGGCACGGGCGACGATGCATCGCCCTCTGAGGATGGCGATGGTTCCCCGGTGTCGTCCGAAGCGGAAGTGCTCGCCGCTCTCGCCGCCCTCCATGCGCAGTACGCCGACGAGCAGATCTCACTTGACGACTTTGAGGTCGCCCGGGCCGAACTCGTCGATCGCCTTCACGTCAACTGAGGTCGTTGCGGCGCCGGCGATTCCGTCGTCCACGTTGTTACTGTCGCACACATGATCCTCGGCGTTCATCACGTAGCCATCGCCACCGGCGACATCGACCGCATGATCGAGTGGTACACGGAGGCGTTCGGGTGCCGGGTCGTGTCGAAGGGTGGCTGGCAACCTGGCAACCCCGCCATCGACGGCATCGTCGGCCTTCCTGGCTCCGCGGCGCAGACCGCCATGTTGCGCGCCGGAAACGTCTTCATCGAGTTCTTCCAGTACTCGGTCCCGGAAGGACGCCCCGGCGATCCCAACCGACCGGTGAGCGACCACGGCTACACCCACTTCGGGCTCGTCGTCGAGGACATCGATGGCGAGTACGAACGACTGCTCGCGCTCGGGATGCGGTTTCATGCCCCTCCGTCGCCGAAGGATGGCCTCGGCGGGCGGTTGCGGGCGGCATATGGGCGGGACCCGGAGGGCAACGTCATCGAGGTGATGGAGATCCTGTCGGCCGACTACCCGGCGCGTCTCGACGTCTGACCCCGGTCGGCGGGTCGCCTACTTGAACGCGAGCGGGTTGATCGGTGAGCCGACGGCCCGCGTCACTTTCAGCACGGGCGCCGTGAAGAAGAACTCCCAGACCCCATCAGCCTCACAATCCGCCGCCAGTTCTTCGAGGTCGAAGATCTCGCCGAGCGTCATGCCCATATCGCGGATCAACACGCAGTGCACGTTGAGGACAGAGTCCGGGTCCTCGCCGGGCAACACCTCGATGGCCCAGTTGTCCGACGCCACGGCAGCGATCTCGCGATCGTGCAGCCACTCGCAGCAGTCCTGGCTGAGGCCCGGCTCACCGGCCATGAACGCCGCGGCGTTCTTCTCGACCAGGAACTTCTTGCGCCACCCGGTGCGGAACAGAAGGATGTCGCCCGAGCCGACATCGGGGCCACCCTGACGGGCGATGGCCGCGTCGAGGTCGTCGGGCGTGATCGCCTCACCGGCCTGCATCCACTCGACGCCCTTCAGCCGGGCGATGTCCAACAGAATTCCGCGGCCCGCTACCCCCTTGGCCTGCTTGTCGATGGAGTTGTGCAGTGCGCCGACGACCGTGACCTTTCCCGCGGGAAATCCGTTGTACAGAAAGTCGTCGTAGAACACGTGGGCCAGGCTGTCCCACTGGGTGGCACCCTGGAGCGGCATGAAGATGTAGTCGTCGGCGTACTTGAAACCACCCGGGAACAGCTGCGTGTCGCCGGTCTGGGACATGAGATGTACCGGGTTGATGCGAGCGCCGCCGGGCTGGGGTCCGTCGTCACCGAACGGGATGCCGAGATCGAACACCTTGCCCTGGCGCACGAGTGATCCAGCGCGCACGAGCTTGTCGGGCGTGATGTAGTTCGTCGTCCCTCGCTCGTCGTGCGGTCCCCACTTCCCCCAGTTGGAAAGCCGGCGGCCAAGGTCGCGGAAGTTCTCGGTCGGTGCCATCAATCGTCCCCCAGGTGTCGTAAGGCTGGAATCACTTTCTCGGCAAACAGCGCCACGCCCCGCGTCGCCATCTCGACGTCCATTCCCGGCCAGATCGGCCAGTAGAAATGGCGCTCGAACGGGGAGGCCGTGTGGAGGTCCGTGATGTGTTCGACGATCTGCTCCGGCGTGGCGCACATGTACAGCCCGCGCGCT
>JBKJJS010000192.1:0-5134 GCA_046597895.1 Ilumatobacteraceae bacterium | reverse complement strand
TACCGAATGGAGACCCTCATGAACGAACAACGCAGCTCGACCGTCCTCACGATCACGATCACCGTGCTGGCGGTCGCCGGGATCCTCAGCGTCTTCGTCGGGTTGTATCCCGGCGTGATGCTCGTGCCCCTCGCCGCCGTGCTGGCGATCACGCAACGAAGCAAGCTGGCGCGTTCGATCGACGCGGTGAACGGCACCCAACTCCGCCGCAAGCGCTTGCGGACCGCCGGCGTGCTGGCGGCAACGCTCCCGCTCATCTATCTCGTCAGCCTGCCCATCCTTGGCGACCACTGGGGGACCGACGCCTTCGTGGCTTTCAGCCTGTGGACCGTCGTCCTGATCGTCGCGGTCGCCTTCGCAATCGCTGGGTTCACCACACCGAAGTCCCGCCCGATCACGTCCTGAGCCTCCGCGAGCATGTCCGCCCTCGCTGGCGTCATCAACGTGGCCTCCTGACGACGGTCCACTCCCGACCCGGCGGGGTGCCTTGCATCACCGCAAGGTCTGATCGGGCTGAAGCCGAGGCGCGTCCAAGTCAGCCACGACCGCGGGCGCTGGAATATTCGCGAGCGGGTTGAGGCGTGCAAAGAGCGACGCACAGAACGCGCGCTCGCGCATCCGCAAGCCGACTGGGAGGCGGTGCGCGCTATCGGCGCATCGGAAGCGTCGTCGATTCGCCGGTTCGGGAAGTCCGAGCAGGGGCGGCGCAGCCGACGCTTCCGCGATCACAATCCGCTACGCAGCAACTCCTTGGCGAAGGCCATCACGTCGCGGCTGAACTGCGATGGATCATCCCAACGTGGGGTGTGTCCCACGCCGGGGTAAACGAGCAGCTTGGCGTTTGGGATGCGACTTGCCAGCTCGTCCTGCATCTTCCGTGAGACCAAGGCATCGTTGTCGCCCCACAACAGCAGGGTCGGTGCGGTGATCTGGGGCAGCTCGGCCAGGTCGTCGTATCCCAGCAGATCCTTGAACATCGCTTGCCACACCCGTGCCGGAACCTTCAGAAGCTCACTCACCAACTGGTCGAGCAGCTCAGGGGCGACATCGTTGGATGACGTGTCGATCACAAAGGACCGGACGAAGGCTGGGCTGATCGGGTCGTCCAAACTCGACACGACGGAGTCCATGAGATCCTGTAGCCCGGCATGGCCACGCAAAGTCGTTGGTGACGCCTCGAGGATCAGGCCAGCGACCCGCTCCGGATGATCGATGGCAACCCGCCGGACGACGAGACACGAGCCAGAGTGTCCGACCAGCACGGCGCGTTCGACACCGAGAGCGTCAAGGAGAGGGACCACGTCGGCCGCGAAGTCTTCGACCCCATAACCGGTCTCGGGCTTGTCGGAGTCGCCGTGTCCGCGTTGGGACACTGCGACGGCACGTATATCCGGTGGCAGCCGATCGAGGATGGGTTGGTAGGAGCGCCAAGAGTCAGTAGGTCCCGGGACCAGCAAGATGACCGGGTCAGACTCGCCGCCTTGGTCCACGCATTCCAACTGCAGGCCAGACTCCAGCGTAACGGTCATCGGGCTCGCCATCGCGGAGAACGTAGCGAGATACGCGACGCCCCACAGATGCCGTTCGACGGCATCAGCTATCGGCCGGGCCGATCAACAAAGCGGGAGCGGTGCGACAGCACTTGACGAGCGCGGGTGCAAAGCTGACCCGCATGACGGACGGGACGGAGATGATCGCTGGGCTACGAACCGATGCAACGAGGCGCGTCCGGTTTGGGCTCGGGCTTATCGGCATCCCGAATGTGATCGTCGGAGCCTGGGCGCTGTTCGCACCGCAGTCTTGGTATGACGACTTCCCAGCTATCGGGCAGGGATGGGTGGCCGCGTTCGGTGCCTTCAACCGGCACTTCGTCCAAGACATCGGCGACGCCTACCTTGGGTTCGGTGCGTTACTTCTCTTCGCCGCCTTGCGCCCTTCGTACTTCTTGGTGCGCGGCGCGCTCCTCGGCTTCTTAGTCTTCGCCGTTCCGCACCTGTTCATCCACATCTTCGTTCGTGAGTCGCTCTCCACGAACGCCTACATCGGAACGTTGGCGCCTCAGGCGTTCGCGGTCGGAGTCGCACTGTGGTTGATCGTTGTGTCGGCGCGATTGCCGAAGGAAGTCGCTTCCTGACGCAAGTGCGAGGCCGTTCCTGTCGCAGGGTGCTCTTAACCCGGCGCGGTAGCCGCGACGACGGCCTCCAAGAGGTCTCGGGGGATGTATCGCCCAAGGTCATGGCCGGCTTTCCGACAACCCGGCGGCGGCAGCGCCTGCCGAGATCTCGGACCCCCCCGGTTCGGTGCCAGGCAGTGGTCTGTTTCGGCACGTCAGATGGCGTACGCGGGAACTGCCGGGACTCGCTCGCGGCGTTCGCGTTCGCGCAGCAGCGCGATAGCCACTACCACGAGACCGAAGCCGGGGGCGATCCACGGGGGGAAGATCAGGCTCAGGACTATCGACGAGATCCCGGCGGCGAGGCCTACCGCCTTCGTCGCCAACAAGATCGCAGCGAAGGCGACGGCGCCCCCGACGACCGTCCACATGCCGGTGGACGTTTGGTCGTGACCATCCTGTACGGCCGGCGAGGTCGCTGCGACGGCTTCCGCCTCCGTCCATTGCTCCGCGCTGGCGACCTCGATCACGGCCAGGTTCCCGGCCAGCGTGATCCCGCAGCCGACGACGGTCACCAATGCTGCCACCCCGAGAGCGCCCAGCACCCAAGCGCGCCGCCTTGGAGCCGCCCAAATCATCACCGCAAGGGCACCCAAGTGCGGGAGCGCGCTCTGGGCGGATCCAAAGTGGCCGCGCGCATGGTCACCCCTCGGATCCACGAACGCATCCAACGTGAGGTTCGCCACGAAAATCCACGCAACGATGATGAGAAGGGCGGCGACTGTCGCCCAACGCGGGGAACGTCGCCTAACGCCCACAAGAGCCGGTCTTTGGTCGCCATTCCCTTAACGCTCGGGACGCCCGACGCACAGCGTCGAAACCCTGGCGACAAAAACTGGGGAAATCAAGGGCGTCCACAGCTTTGACCTTATCCACGAGGTTCGCGGCGTGCTCCCGCCGCCCTGTGGAGCAGTCACTGGCGATGAGTGCCCCGACCGGCAGTGCGCCTGTCCCGCTGTTGAGTCAGGAAGCACAAGATCCGAGCGCCAACTGGAGGTCCAGTGCCGTACGCGCCTGGTGAGTCGGGGCACTGTCGATGGAAGATCATTGCTTCCGGGCGATACGTCCCGCGCCGGAGGAGACGCTTCTCCGGATCGCCCGCTCGCTCACAACTCCCACCTGACCGCCTGCCCAGATCGCTGACAGCATGGCGCCCCACCGGGCCCATCGGCCGGGCGTGAGGACCTTCGGCGCGACGGAGTCACGCGCGATCCTGTCGGTGTGATCGATGGCGACCCCCAGGCGACGTCGAGGGCGGCGGCGATTGCCGCTGAGCTCCTGGACGCCTACGACGACCGGAAGTACGTCACGCCGATCACGAGTCGGCTGGCGGGGTTCGGGACCGATGAGGCCCACGACGTGCTTGACCACATCGATGCAGCTCGGATCGCCAAAGGTTGGCGCCCGGCCGGACGGAAGATCGGAGCGCGACGAAGAGCACGTCGACCGCGGGTCTGGATCGAACGTGCTCGGGAGCCCGCTCGCTGCGCTCTGTCATCTCGTCAACGGCCTTGCACCCGCCACGATGCGCTTCGAGCTGGGGACATCGTGACGACCGGGACCCTCACCACCGCTTGGCCGATCGAGCCTGGGAGCACGTGGCGAGCTCGCAATTCCAGGTGCCGAGCCCGAATTGGTGCACAGGATGTGCGGATGGACGACGACCACCCCCTGTTCGAGTTTGATCCTGACCCAGTCGGAGTTCTCGATCAGTGGGTCTCGCTCGCCGGCGTAAGAGACTCGATCCCAGCGAGGGCCGTTCTGTGCTTTTACGCCGAGATCCTCGAGTCGCTCCCCGCCGAGGCGGAGCGGATAGGAACTCTGGAGGCGGCGCACGGGCTTCACCCGATCTGGAAGGTGAATCGTCACGGAGTCGATGTCGCCGTATTCCACCCCGGGGTCGGCGCGCCGCTGGCCGCTGGCTTCCTGGAGGAGGCGATCGTCATGGGGGCCCGAAGCGTCGTCGCGTGCGGGGGTTGCGGAACGTTGTCAGCCGACGTCGGCCCAGGCGACATAGTCGTTCCGACGGTTGCGGTGCGGGACGAGGGCACCTCGTACCACTACCTGCCACCGTCTCGCACCGTGGATGCAGACCCCGAGGGGGTGGCCGCGGCCGTGGCGTTGCTCGAGGAACGCGGTGTTCCTTTCACGACCGGGAAGGTGTGGACGACGGACGCGATCTACCGTGAGACGCGGCAAAAGGTTGATCGTCGCAAGGCCGAGGGCTGCTTGGTCGTCGAGATGGAAGCGGCGGCGTTCTTCGCCGTCGCTCGCTTCCGCGGGATTCGGTTCGCTCAGCTGCTGTATGGAGGCGACGACTTGAGCGGGACCGAATGGGACTCCCGAGCGTGGACCGTCTCCCCTTCAAGGAAATTGACCTTCGACCTCGCTGTAGAACTTGCCTCTCGGATGTAGGCGACGTCATCGTCAGTCGAGCGGGTACCGCCGCTGGTTGCTCGACCGCCCCAGATCGCCGGGACGGCATGAAGGCGTCTGTGACAATCGGCCCGTGAACGAGAGTTTTGGCGCCAAGCAGCTACTGCTTCGAACATTCCAGTGGACGAACGGCCACGCGGACTTCGCCGACGCACTGCGCGATCCCGATCTACTTGCTGCTGTGGGTCCCGCGCTTGCTCACCCGTTCGTAACCGCCGACGTCACCGCCGTCGTAGCTGTCGAAGCACGAGGATTCGTTTTTGGCGCTCTCGCTGCTCGCGAGATGGGCGTCGGCCTGGTACTCGCACGCAAGCCGGGTTCCGTCCATCCCGATTCGCATCGGCTGGTGGCAAGCACTCCCGATTGGCGTGGTCGACAGTTGGAGCTTCTCATCAGTCGTCGCGCGATCAGGGCAGGTGACCGACTTCTTCTGGTCGACGACTGGATCGAGACCGGGAGCCAGGCTCGAGCCGTCGGGACGCTCGTCAGCAATAACGGAGGAGCCGTCGTTGGTGTTTCCGTCCT
>JBKJJS010000186.1:0-18850 GCA_046597895.1 Ilumatobacteraceae bacterium | reverse complement strand
TCTCGAGGTTGCCGTCGAGCACGTACGGGAAGTGCCCCTCCTCAAGGGCGAGAATCTGGCCGGCGTGACCGACGACGTGGGTGTTGGCCTTCGAGCACTTCATGTCGCCGAGGTTCTCGAGGTCGAGAATGCTCTTGTTCGGATCGGCGTAGAAGGGTGTCTTCACGTAGCGATTGCGGTACCACTCGGCCTTACCACCGCGCAGGCGGACACCGTGCACCATGCCGTCACCGAAGAACGGGTGGTCACTCATGCCGGTCACCGGATTGGCTCCGTTGCGCACGTACCGGCCATCGAGCTCGGGCGGGATGGCCCCGGTCACCTTCAGATCGGTGACGGTCCGCTCCTCGGCGACGGGCGCTCCGTTGCCTCGAAGATGGACAGGGATGTCGTCGGTCAAGGACATGGTCGAGCCTCCTGAGTCGGCACCGCGAAACGTAGCGCAACGGTCGGTGAACGCGGCAACGGCCCAGCTCGTCCTGCCACGAAGTAGGCGATTTCGGCCATATCGTCAGCGGCCATGGCCCACCCCACCCCCGACCCTGTCCGCCCCGGCGAGGAGTCCGTGTGGGACTACCCTCGGCCACCCCGCCTCGAGTCGGTGAACGTGCTCGTCGAGGTCGTGCTTGGTGGTGTCACCATCGCTTCGACCAATTCGGCGTGGAGGGTGTTGGAGACGAGCCACCCACCGAACTACTACCTGCCCCGGAACGACTTCATCCCGGACAGCATCGTCGCGGTCGCCGGGTCCTCACTCTGCGAGTGGAAGGGCCGAGCGTCGTACTGGACGCTGGTCGGTGGTGGGCGGGAAGCCGTCGCGGCGGGGTGGAGCTACGAGGTGCCCGCACGGGGCTTCGGGCCCATCAGCGGCCACCTCGCCGTGTACCCGGGCCTGGTCGACGCCTGCTTCGTCGACGGCGAACCGGTCGTGCCACAACCGGGCGGCTTCTACGGCGGCTGGATCACGTCCACCATCCGCGGCCCGTTCAAGGGCGGACCAGGTTCGTTCGGTTGGTAGCGGCTCACGCGCCCGCCGGCGCGTCCCAACTGATCCACAGTTCCTTCAGAGCGCGCAGTGTCACGTTGGGGTGATGGGTGAAGTCGTTCCTCCCCGGGGTCAGTCGCAGGTTCGGAAGCCGTTCGACAAGGGCAGCGAACGCGATGTTCTGCTCAAGCCGTGAGAGCCCGGCGCCGGTGCAGTGCGTCTCCCCGACCGAGAAGGCTGTATGACGGGTGGCGTTGGGCCGATCGACACGAAACTCGGCAGGGCATTCGAAGATGGCCGGATCCCGGTTGGCGGCGGCGTAGCGCAGGTGGATGCTGGAACCCTTGGGGATCGGCACGCCGCCGATCTTCGTGTCGACAATGGCGTTGCGCACCATGCCCATGGTCGGCGACTCGCAGCGCAGGCCCTCTTCCACGAAGTTCTTCACCTTGGTCCGGTCGGCCAACACCGCGGCGTAGACCTCCGGGTTGCTCAGCATGAGCCACAGGCTCGAGGACAGCGCGAACGTGGTCGTCTCGTTGCCACCGATGTAGAGGTGGTCCGACATGTTGATGATCTCCGCGTCAGTGAGGGGCCGCCCCTCGAAGCGGGCTTCATTGGCGAAGTAGGAGATCACCGAGTCGTCGGAGTTGGCCCGCTTCTCCTGCATCGTCTCGTAGATGTGGCGTTGGAACTCCACACCCTTTTCGCCGGCATAGATCTGCTCGTCCTCTGTGAGCCCACCACGGAACGGCAGAACCCACGCCTCGGACCACACCTTGAGGTTCGCGATGTCCTCCACCTTGAAGCCCATCATGATCGTGATGACCCGGACGGGCAGCGGCATGGCGAAGTCCCTGATGAACTCGCACTCGCCCTTGTCGACCACGGCATCGAGCAGGTCGTTGACGATGCCGGTGATGAGGTCACGGCGCTTCTCGGCCCCGAGCACGTTGAAGAACGGGTCGGCGATCTCGCGGTACTTGCGGTGCTGCGGCGGGTTGCTGCCGAGCACGCTCTTCCTCGGCCACCCTTTCTCGTCGTAGATCTGTTTCGTCACGCTCGCCGCGCCCGATGAGGGCGTGGACTCGCTGGCCCCTCGCATGAAGATGTCGGTGCGACGCAACACGGTCTGGATGTGCTCGAACCGGGTGAGCACGTACGTGTTCGTACCCGGCATCTGCCAGACGGGTGCCTCCTCCCGCAAGAGGTCGTACGTGGGGTACCAATCCTCCTGCGTTCCCGGGTCGAAGAAGTCGACCTCGTCGACCGTGGCCGGGTGTCCAGGGGTGGCGGGCATCGTCATGCCTCCTGCGATGTGTCGGTCACGTCACGGAGTGGCTGCCACCATTGCGCCTCGACGGCGGCGAATCGCTCGTAGTAGCGCGCGGTGAGTTCGGAGGCGCCATCAGGCAGCGGTGCCGTGTTCGTCGGCGTCAGTGGGGACGCGGTGCCGAGGGGGTCGACCCACTCGAGCCGCATGGATTCGATGATCCCCTGGTACTTCGGGCCGGCGGCCTCGTGGTGATCGCTCGTCTGATGGGCGAGAAAGCCGAGCAGGTCAGGGAACGACTCCAGGCAGTAGTACGTGCTCGGCTCGTCACCCCGCCAGTACTCGTAGCGGCGGACGTCGGCCTCGTCGGCGTGAGTGCGCCGGTGGAGTTCGGCGGCGATGCGCTCGAATCGAGCCTCAGTACCGGGAACGACCTTGATGTGGGCGAGAAGCGTCACCATGAGTCCCACCGTACGGCGCGGGTTCGGCCTGGTGCCAAGCGGGGCGAGCGCGGATCAGCCACCACGAACTCATCGACGAGTCGCTCGGCGGTCTGGCGGACCATCGGCTCCCACGACACCACCTTGAAGGGCGCGAAGAAGCGAGCCACCACGCGGCGCTGGCGGGTGTGTTCGGGCGGATCAATCGTGAACAACGTGCGGTCGTGAGGGCGGGTGAGGTAGGCGGCCGCCGCCTCCGTGACCAGCCCTCCCTCGACGGCCTCGGCGATGCGAGCGCCGATGCTCTGGGCGACCACCGGGCCGGTCGGCGTGCGGCTGGACGCCACCCCGGGCCGGCGCATCACGTCGCAGATGTCGGAATAGCCGGTGACGACATGGGCCTGGACGTCGTCGATGAACGGGGCCCGGCCGAGCCGGCGGATCTCCTCGAAGTGCGGATACGGGCACTTGAGGGCCTCGGGGTCGAGTGCGAACGGGGCAGTCGGGCTACTCATGGCGATACCGCACCGCGCCACAGTAAGTCGACCCACTTGGCCGCGCGGCCACCGCGCTGGTGAGACTAGAACTATGACAACCGAGACGGCCATGACTCCGGACGAGGCAGGGCAGGTGTTCGTGACTCCGGCGGCGTACGCCGACGAGGCGTGGTTCCACCGCGCCTGCACCGTGCTGCGCCACGAGGACCCGATCCACCGCGTGGACCATCCCGACTTCGCGCCGTTCTGGGCGATCACCAAGCACGCCGACGTGCAGGAGATCGAGCTGCACCCACAGCAGTTTCGCAACGATCCCCGGCCCGTCCTCCAGAACCTCGAGGCCGATCGCCGCCAGGAGGAGCAAGGGCAACTCCTGCGCACGCTCATCCACATCGACGACCCCGACCACCGCGTGATCCGCAACGTGACGTCGGACTGGTTCCTCCCCAAGAGCATGGCTCGACTCGACACGCGGTTGGGTGAGCTCGCCAAGGAATCCGTCACCCGCATGGAGGAACTCGGTGGCTCATGCGACTTCGCCCGCGACATCGCCATGCAGTTCCCGCTCCAGGTGATTCTGGCCATCCTCGGCCTGCCCGAATCCGACTATTCGCGGATGCTGAAGCTCACCCAGGAACTGTTCGGCGCGTCGGACCCGGAGATGGCCAGGAGCGAGCGACCGCTCGAAGCGGTACTCGAAGTGATCAACGACTTCTTCACGTACTTCAATGCGCTCACCGAGGAGCGCCGCGCGCAGCCGACAGATGATCTGGCCTCGGTCATCGCCAACGCCCAGATCGACGGCGCGCCGATGGGCATGATGGAGACGATCTCGTACTACGTCATCACGGCTACGGCGGGCCACGACACCACGGCATCGGCGATGGCCGGGGCCATGCTGGCGCTCATCGAACACCCCGACCAGTTGGCGCGGCTGCAGACCGACCCGTCGCTGATCCCCACGGCGGTCGACGAGATCATCCGCTGGGTCACCCCGGTGAAGCACTTCATGCGCAACGTCGTCGAGCCCTACGAAGTCCGGGGCCACCGCTTCGAGCCAGGCGACGCCGTTCTCTTGTCGTACCCGTCGGCCAATCGTGACGAAGATGTGTTCGAAGATCCCTTCCGTTTCGACGTCGGCCGCAGTCCGAACAAGCACCTCGCGTTTGGGTTCGGCGTGCACTTCTGCCTCGGTGCCATGCTCGCCCGCATGGAGCTCAAGGCCCTGCTCGGGGCGCTGCTCCCCCGCATCCGCTCCGTCGAGTTGGCCGGCGAGCCGAAGCTGATGCAGACCCTGTTCGTCGGTGGACTCAAGCGTCTCCCGATCCGCTACGAGCTCACCTGACGGCTCCCGGCCCCGTCAGCGTAGGGTCAAACGCTCGACGGGCTGGCCGGTCACCTCAGCGATCAACTCGAAGTCCTTATCGACGTGCAGCACGACGAGCTGTCCCAGCTCCGCGGCCGCGGCGATCAGCAGGTCCGGTATGGACGGCGCACGATGCTGCCCGCGATCGGCCAGCCCGAGTTGCACCGCGATGGCACGATCCTCGACTGCGGGCGTGAGGTACTCGACGGGCATCGACGCCAGAGGGGACCGATCGATGCCCGCCCGGAGGTCGTCGGCCGACCGTGCGGAGTACCCGACTTCGAGGCGGGTCACCGTGCTGATCCGTACAAGCCCGCGTTCGATCCGCGACGTCCACTCCTCGGCGTCGGGGCTCGCCGCCAGTCGAACCAGCGCCGACTTGTCGATGAGCCACGAGCTCACGTCCAGGCTTGTCCCATCACATCGGGGTCGTTCAGATCTGAGAACGTCGCGGTGAAACGCTCGAGATCCTCGACCGTCACCCCACCGGGCCCATCGAGGCGTCCGCGCTCCCGGGCCAACGTCCGGCGCAGATACTCGGCGCGGGAGAGCCCAGCCCGCTGGGCTTTCGCGTCGATGGCCGCGACCACGTCATCTGGAACGTCACGAATCAAGATGTCGGTCACGGCGCCCTCCTTGGTGCTATCCGATGATATCACTCGTCATTGGTTCGCGACGGAGGTGTATTCGTCGCGCAACTCACGCTTCAACACCTTGCCGGACATTCCACGCGGGAGCGGCTCGTCGCGGATCACCACGAAGCGCGGGAGCTTGTAGTCGGCGAGTTGTTCCCGGCAGTGGTCGAGGATGGCCACCCGATCGAGCGTGGCCCCCGGCACGGGCCGTAGCAGCGCCACCGGTGTCTCTCCCCACTTGTCGTCCGGTACGCCGATGACCGCGCATTCGGCGACACCGGGGATGGCCGCCAGCACGAGTTCGATCTCGGCCGGATACACGTTCAGCCCACCGGTGATCAACATGTCCTTCGCCCGATCGACGATGAACACGAAGCCTTCTTCGTCGATGCGGGCGAGATCGCCGGTGCGCAACCAACCGTCGACCAGTGTGGCCGCGGTGGCCTCGGGGGCGTTCCAATAGCCGACCATCACCTCGGGGCCCTTGATGATGAGTTCACCGACCTCGCCGGCAGGCACATCGACGAGCGCCTCTTGGTTCTCCGGGTCGACCGTTCGCATGCTGGTGTGCATGAGTGGCCGTCCGCACGAACCGAGCTTGCGGACGGCGTCCCTGGCGTGCAGCCAGGCGCTGATTCCACAGCCCTCGGTGAGCCCGTAGCCCTGGGCCATGGGTACACCGACCGCCAGCAGCTTCTCGATCAACGACTCCGGCACCGCGGCGCCGCCCGACCCCACCATTCGCAGCGACGACAGGTCGTAGTCCCGGAAGTCCGGGTGCTGCACGATCATGTCGAAGATCACCGGGACCGCGGCGAAGCTCGTGATGCGCTCGTCCTGGATCACCTGAAGCATGCGCAGCGGATCGACAACGGCGTCGAGGACGAGTGTGGCGCCAGCCACGAACGTGGGAGCCCACACGGACACCAACCCACCCGTGAAGCTCAGCGGGAACGGCAGGTAGACCCGCGACGCCGTCGTGGTGTCGTCGGCCAGGATCTTGTTGTGGGCGAGCGTCATGAGGTTGCCGTGCGACAACATGGCCCCCTTCGGGGTTCCCGTAGTGCCGCTCGTGTAGCAGATGTAGGCGATGTCGTCGGGCGTCACCTCGGCCATCGGGTCGGCCGAGTTCTCACTGCGCAACGAATCGATGTGGACACCGAAGCCGTCGGCCAGCCCGATGCGGTCGACCGGATCGATGGCGCTGTCCAGGGCGGCGGCGGCCAGCGGGGCCAGGTGCTGGTCGGCGACAACGGCGCGGCAGCCGGCGTGCTCGATGATGTAGCGCAATTCCGGGGGCGTCAGCCTCACGTTGAGCGGCACGAGGATCGAGCCGAGCTTGTACCCGGCAATGGCCACTTCGAGGTACTCCACACAGTTACTCGACAAGATGCCGACACGGTCGCCGTGGCCGATCCCGAGACCGCGCAGGCCGTTGGCCAACCGGCTCGTGCGATCGTCCAACTCGGACCACGAGACGACCCGGTCACCGAAGACCACAGACTGGCCTTGCGGATTCCACGTCGACCAGTAGCGGATGGCATTGCCGAGGTTCATGGCCGAACGGTATTCCACCTACATTCCACAAGATGAAAGCCCTCGTGGTCGGTGGTACCGGACCGACCGGACCGCACGTCATCAACGGCCTGCGGCAGCGCGGTTATGACGTCACGCTCTTCCACCGCGGCGTGCACGAGCCCGCCGACTTGCCGGCCGACATCCGGCACATCCACGGCGACCCACACTTCACCGAGACCATCGAGGCCGCTCTCGGTGCCGAGTCATTCGATGTCGTCGCCTGCATGTACGGCCGGGTGAAGCTGCTGGCGGCGGCGTTGGCCGGCCGTTGTGAGCAGTTCATCGCCGTCGGCGGGGTTCCGGCGTACCGCAACGTGATCGGCACCGAGCGATCGCGGCCCCACCATCCCGCGCTCCCCGCTCGCGAGAGCGATGCCCTGTCCGACACGGTCGACAACCCGGCCTTCGCGCTACCGAAGCTGCCAGCCTTGATCCGAGAGGCCGAGCGCACCGTGTTCGAACGGGCGGCCGCCGGAGGGTTCCAGGGGACAGTCATCCGGTACCCGGCCATCCACGGGCCCCGCAATCAGATGCCCCACGAGTGGTTGGTGATGAAGCGGATCCGTGACGGCCGCCCGTTCATGATCCTGCCCGACGGCGGCCTCGGCATCATGGGTCGCTGCGGCGCCCGCAACGCCGCCGAGATCCTGTTGCGGGTCGTGGATCATCCCGATGCGGCGAACGGTCAGGCGTACAACTGTGCCGACGACGTTCAGTACTCGTGGCGCCAGTGGCTGCAAGTCGTGGCCGACGCCGCTGGCGGCGACTTGCCCATGGTGTCGCTGCCCCGCGAACTCGTGCCGTTGATCCAGGCCACCCTGATCCCGCTCGAGGGCTTCTCGGACCAGACGCTGTTCGACACCACCAAAGCCCGTAGCGAATTGGGCTACTCCGAGATCGTGGCGGCCGCCGACCAGATCGCCGAGACGGTGGAGTGGCTGGCGGAGAACCCGCCAGTCGTCAAGGGGAACGTGGCGTTCCACGACCCCTTCGACTACGACACCGAGGACCGCTTGGAGGCGGCCTACCGCACCGCCGTCGACCGGTTGCGGGCCGAGATCCCTTGGGACGCTCCCGAACTGCATCACCCACTCCCCCACCCGACACGGCCGACCGGCAGCGTCGACCAGATGGGCCGGTAACCGCCATGACCGTTTCTGTCCGATCGACCAAGCCCATCCACGAGACGCACCGCGTCGCCTATGAGGGCGCGGTGGACGCCGATGGGCACATCCTCGAACCGCCGGATCTGTGGGAGGACTACATCGATCCGAAGTTCCGCGACCGCGCCCTGCGGATCGTCGTCGACGAGAACGGGCTGGAGGAGCTGGAGATCGACGGCCGACGCTCGGTGATGAGCCGACGTGGGTTCCCGTCGACACTCGGCGCCATGGGCGCGCCCGACCTCGCCGCCATGCAGAAGGATCCACAGCGCACCTACCTCCACGAGGCGCCATACGGCTCGATGGATCCTCAGGAACGCGTCGCCCTGCTCGATGCCGAACACATCGACACCGTGATCCTCTACACCACGGTGGGGTTGTTGTGGGAGGCCGAGGTGGACGATCCCGCACTCGCGCAGGCCTACACGAAGGCCTACAACCGCTGGATCTGCGAGTTCTGCTCCGGCTCGGACCGTCTCGTGCCGACCGCCCACCTCTCGTTGTCGGACCCCGTCGCCGCCGCGGTCGAATTGGAACGCGCCGTCAGCGAGGGCGCCAGAGGCGGATACGTCGCGCCGTTCACCCACGACGGCCGCCCCCTCGGACACCCGAGCAACAACCCGGTGTTCGCCGCCGCCCAGGACCTCGACGTGCCGTTGGCCATCCATCCGACGTTCGAGCCGCAGTGGACGAAGGGCACCCGCATGGGGTCGTGGGAACACGTGAAGCAACTCCGGCTGCTGGCGTCCGTTCAGGCGTCCGATGGCGTTCGCCACCAGTTCACGACGTTGTTCGACTACGGAGTGTTCGACGCGTTCCCACGGTTGAAGGTGCTGGTACTGGAGTCGGGCGGCGGCTGGATCGGCTATTGGCTCGACCGTATCGATGCCGTCTTCGGACACACGTTCATCGGCGAGCGCGTGCCGCTCGAACACAAGCCGAGTGACTACTTCCGAGAGCGGATCTGGATCAGCTGCGACCCGGACGAGCGCACCATCCCGGCACTCGCCGAGCGCTTTGGCATCGAGCGGTTCCTGTGGGCATCGGACTTCCCCCACGCCGACCACACCCCGGAATACGTGCACGACCTGAACGAACTCGTCGCCTCGTTCCCGTCGCCGCAAGCCCGCACCAAGTTCGTCGGCGGCAACGCTCGGGAACTGTTCCAACTGTGAGGGGCTCCACACCGGGTGGATCCCTCCACCTCTGGTCTCGCGTAGCATCCCGCCGGTAACCGGACACAGGGAGACCACACATGTACACATCGATCGTCGTCGGCACGGATGGCTCACCGAGTTCGATGGGCGCGGTGCAGCAGGCGGCCGAGTTGGCGAAGGCGACTGGAGCGACGCTGCACATCGCATGCGTCACCCGCCTCGCAAGGGATGTGGCGGCCGTGTCCTTCGAGACGCTGTCGATCCCCACCGGCTTCGACGACGCCGCCATGGCAGACGCTGACGCGGCCATCGCCCGGGCTACCGCGGTAGCGAGTCAAGTCACGGCCGACACGCAGGGCCATGTCCTGCAAGGCGAAGCGGCCAGCGCGCTCATGGCGCTGTGCGAGAACGTCTCAGCCGACGTACTGGTGGTCGGGAGCCGGGGCATGACCGGAGCGGCACGGTTCCTGCTCGGGAGCGTCCCGAACCGGTGCGCTCACCACGCGCCATGTTCGGTCTTGATCGTTCGCACCAACTGATCCCCGAGCCCGGCGTCAGCGCGCCCGAAAGGCCGCGACGGCGTCGGTCACCGAATCGAATTGGTGATCGGGGCCGAGGAGCGGACCGAAGCCGTACGTGCCCAGGAGTTCCCGGACGGGATGAGCGAGGTGGGCAAATGCGAGCGTGATGCCCTGCTCGGCCCACTCACCGGCGAGTTCACCGAGAGCATCCGCTGCGGTGGCGTCGATGTCGGTGATCGGCGAGCCGTCGATGACGATCCACTCGGGTCGCGGGTCGGTGGTGGCCAGCAGTTCCTCGATGCGCTCGCGGAACCGGTCGATGTTGGCATGGAACAGCGGCGCATCGAAGCGGAACAACACGAGGCCCGGTTCGACATGGGCATCAGGAGCCACATCGAGGTCAACGAAGTCCCGCCCGCTCCCTCGACCGAGGACGGCGTCGTGGGGTCGGGCGGCCCGACGGACGAAGTCGACCAGCGACAAGACCACCGCCAGCACGATGCCTTCCAGCACACCGACCGCTACGACACCAATCATCGTGGCGAGCGCGAGCACGAACTCGAACGGGCGGGTGCCGGCGAGTCGACGGAGCGCTCTGACATCGATGATGCGGGCGACGGCGACAATGACCACGCCCGCGAGCGCGGTGACCGGCACACTCTCCAGTGGCCCCGTCAGCCACACCAGCACGAGTCCGAGAATTGCGGCAGATGAGACGCTGGCGAGTGGGGTGTGGGCTCCTGCCGACTCGGCGATAGCGGTTCGCGCCGCGGATGCACTCACGGTGATCCCACCGGACACGCCGGACAGGGCGTTGGCCAATCCGAGCCCGGCGAGTTCCCGATTGGCGTCGACGCGGTAGCGGCCGCGGATGGCGAAGGCCCGACTGGCCGCGACCGTGTCGGCCGCGGCGACGAGGGTGATGCCGAGCGCCGCACTGGCGAGGCGAGGCAGGTCGCCGGCACGGATGGATGGCCACCGCAGCGACGGGAGCCCTGACGGGATTGCTCCAATCGTGGCGACGTCGTCGTGCAGCCCCGCCCGATTCACCACGAGCGTGACGATGACGACGGCGATCAGCGCACCCGGGATGCGAGGCCGCCACCATCGCACGCCCAGCATGATCGCGATGCCACCGAGACCAACGAGCAGCGTGGTTGTGCTGACATCGTCGATCTGTTGGATGATCGTCCGCACTCGGCGCACCGTGCCGCCCCCGGAGCCGGGGATCCCGGCGAGCCGGGGCAGCTGGTTGACGATGACGGTGACGGCGAGGCCGGCCTGGTAGCCGAGGAGCGCTGGCGCTGAGAGCAGGTTCGCCGCCACGCCGAGCCGAAGGAGACCACCGACGATGGCGAAGAGGCCGACCAACAGCGCGATGACGGCGGCAAGCTCTGCGTATCGCTCCGCGTCGCCGATGGCCATCGGCGCGACGGCGGCGGCAATCAAGGCGGCGGTCGATGCGTCGAGGCCGAGCACGAGATGGCGCGACGAGCCGACGAGGGCGTACCCGACAAGGGGCAGCATGCAGCTGTACAGGCCGACGATGGGCGGCATGCCAGCAACCTCGGCCATCCCCATGCTCAGCGGTATGGCGACGGCGACTATGAGCAGCCCGGTGGTGAGATCGGCGGCGAGCCACGACCGCCGGTAGCTTCGCAACCAACCGAGGATCAGCCGTGACGAGTCCGGCGCCCCGGTCGGCCCGGGCGCCCGGCCAGAGTGCGCTCCCGCTCCCCGACCAGCCACGAGATCAGCCTACGTTCCCCGCCGTTCCGGCGAGTGAAGGCGGGCGCTGGCGTGGTGTGTCATCAGGCGGGCCACCGCTACGGCAAGCAGCGGGATCGACACCATGAGCACAGCCATGGGCATCGCCGTGTTGCGTCCCGCGATGCCAGCCAAGGGTGCCACGGCTGCCCCGAGTACGAACTGAGCGACCCCTTGTAGTGCCGCCGCGCTCCCTGCGTTGTCTCCGTGGTCGGCCATCGCCAGCGCGGTGGCGTTCGGCCCCACCAAACCGATGGCCCCGACCACACAGAAGAATCCTGCGAGCAACGGGGCGAGGCCGAGATCCAGCGCGACCACCGTCATCACGATGGCTCCTCCGAGCGTCGACATGGCCAGGCCGGCCTGGAACAGCCGCCGGGAGCCCACCCGTCGCACGAGGAGTCGGCTGATCTGGCCGAACCCGACGAGCGCCATCGAGTTGAGGCCGAACACGATGCTGAACTTGAGCGACGTGAGCCCGTAGAGGTCCTTGAGGACGAACGGGGCGGACGCGATGTACACGAACGCGGTGGCGAAGACGAGGCCCGCCGACACGATGTAGCCGACATAGCGGCGATCCCGTGACAGCACCCGGAACGCGCTCAGCGATGCCCGCAGGCCGCCGTGTCGGCGTCGCTCGACGGGCAGCGTCTCGGTGAGTCGCACGGCGGCCAAGACTGCGATGACCGCGCCCGCCGCGGCGATCATCACGAACACCCCATTCCACGATGTGGCTCGAAGAACGATCGCGCCGAGCACCGGCCCGATGATCGGCGCCAGCCCCGTGACCACCATGAGCGACGCAAAGAAGCGGACGGCATCAGCGCCCACGTGCAGGTCGCGCACCGTGGAGCGGGCCACGACCATCCCCGCGGCGCCGCAGAAGCCTTGAAGGAAGCGCATGGCGATCAGAATCTCGATGGTCGGCGCGAACGCACAGCCAAGTGAGGCGAAGACATACGCCGTCATTCCCACGAGGAGCGGACGCCGCCGCCCGAGCGCATCGCTCAGCGAACCGATCACGAGCTGACCAGCCGCCAGGCCGATAAGACAGGCCGTGAGCGTGAGTTGAACCTTCGAGGTGGTCGTGTTGAGGTCCGTCTCGATGTCCGGGAGCGCGGGCAGGTAGAGGTCGATGGAGAGCGGACCAAGCGCCGTCATGGCCCCGAGGAGGACCACGAGACCCACTCCGGTCGGCAGTTGCCGATCCCGCCGTGGGGCGGGCGCGAGTGCCGTCACGTGAGCTTGTTCCTCCGATATCGGTCCGCCAGCGGGGGCCAAGCGGACCCTTTCATTGTCGCAGACGTGGAGCCAGACACCCCAGCCGGATCGCAATACCGTGCGTACAGACCACCGCTCCCCCGCTCGTTGCCGTACGATGGAGGGTGGCTGTCCGGCCGACGAACCGAGGGTGACCACAAATGAACGAAGAGCCGACGGCTCGAGTGCGCTGCGTAATCATGGGTAAGCGCGCCACGCTGCATCTCCTCGACGAGGCACTCTCGAAGCCAGGGCAACCCTGGGCGAAGTGTGCATGGCCGCCGACGCCGGACTCCAACGTCGTCCCGCTGGCGATGGCCTGGGGGTCCGGGTACGCGCACTACGTCCGTTGCAGCAAGTGTTTCAAGGGCGGCAAGCTGCCCGAACTGCCCGAACAGTCGTCCTGACGGCGAATCGGGCGCCAGCGAGTACGTCACGTACTTGACGTACGTAAGTCGCTGGTATGGTACCCAGCATGGCGACACGGCACTTTGGCTCGTACACGGCGGCACGGACTCACCTCCGTGACCTTTTCGACACGGCCCACACCGGCCGCGTCACCACCGTTGATCGGGAACGTGAGCGGTTCGCCGTGATCGACGCTGACGTGCTTCGCGCTCAACTCGCGGCGCTGCGCCCATCTGGCGCGGTCGTCGCAGCTGAAGGGGGCGGATGGTCTGCGTTCCTCCCGGGGCTCCCCGTGTCTGGCGAGGGCGGCGACCTCGACGCCGCACTCGACGATCTGATCGAGGCACTGCGCGAGTACGCCGCCGACTGGAACGAGCGGCTCCTCGACGCTCCAAACCATCGCGCCAACTGGGCGCTCGTCGTACTCACCGAGCTGAGCAACGATGCGCAGCTCAAGGCCTGGCTCCTCCAAGACGAGTTGTCCGTCGCGAAGTGACCGACCGTGCCGCCAGCCGGCGTGAGCATCAGCAGTTCTGCGAGGTCGAAGGGTGGACCGAGGTTCTCAACGCGAGAGGCAAGCCGACAACGCGCCACATCACGTACGAGCTCCCACTCGGTGACGGGCGCGTCTTTCGGACCCGCATCTCGCGCCCAGCGAACACCGACACGTACGGCAAGAGCCTGTGGTCGCACATCCTGGAGGACCAGCTCCACGTCACTGAAGAAGAGTTCTGGGAATGTGTCGACGACAAGAACCCGCCCGACCGAATGCCGGTGACCCAGAAGCCCGACGCGGCGGTGCTCCCCGCCAGCCTGGCGTATCAGCTCGTCCACACGCTGCAGTTGACCCGCGACGAGATCGCAGAACTCACGCTCGAAGATGCAGTCCAACGGATGACCGAATACTGGGCGCGCCCAACGGCCTAGCAATGTCGAAGCTGTTCGGCGACCTACTCGCCGAACTTTGGGTCACCCCGACGTTGGCGCGTCGAGGCGTCCGTCAGCGTGGCGGGCGAAGCGGCCCTCGCGGCCGTGGACCGGGTCGTTCACGGGCCACGTCCACCCACCGAAGCCGGTCGCTTGGTAGTCAGCGAACGCCTTCTCGATACCGGCCCGGTCGTTCATCACGAACGGCCCGTACTGGGCGACGGGCTCGCCGATCGGACGACCCTGGAGCAGCAAGCACTCGGCGCCCGTTGGGCCGGCGGTGAGCGTCACCGGTACGTCACCCTGCAGCACAGCAGCAGTCAGCGGGCCGACGGCGTGGGACGCCACGGACACGCCGTCGCCCTCGAACACGTAGAGCATCCGGCCGGTGTCCGGGCCATCGGCGGGCGGCAGGATCCACCGCGCGTGAGGGTCGAGGCGCAGGTGCCAGATCGCCACATAGGCGTCCGGTCGGGTCGCCCACGAATGGGGCGGCGGCGATGCCGGGCGCGCCTCGCCGAGCACTCCGGCAACGACGGTGACTTCGGTCGATCGACCCTCGTCGTCGATGGCGAGATGGCGGGGAATCCCCTCATCCCAGAACATCGAGAAATGCGGGTCGACAAGCTTGTCGGTCCGCGGCAGGTTCACCCAGATCTGGAACAACTCCGCCGGATTGGGCTCGTCGGCGTGGAGTAGAGGGAACATCTCGGCGTGCACGATTCCGCGCCCCGCCGTCATCCATTGCACGTCCCCTTCGCCGTAGCGGGCGGAGGCTCCGAGGGAATCAGAATGGTCGATGAGCCCGCGGCGCACAAAGGTGACCGTCTCGAAACCTCGGTGGGGATGTCGCGGAAATCCCGGCACGGATCGGCCGTGATACATACTCCAGCCGTCGCGGCCGGAGAAGTCCTGGCCAATGTCACGGCCCGCGAGCGACGCCATGGGGCCGAGCAGTTCGTTACCCGCTGGATAGGCATCCACGTGGTGGACACAGAACAGAAACGGATCGATCGTTGGCCAGGGCGGAGGGCCGAGCGGGATCAACTGCAGCACCGGGTCAGACACGCCATGGACGCTATCGGGGCACCCCATGACGTCTGGCGCTCTGGGTCAGCCGCGCAGGAAGCGGTGGTCCACCGGACGGAACCGAGCGATGTTGTCGGCTGTTTCGTCGCCGATGACGACACGTATGGGGGGATCGTCATCAGCCAGCACGGCAGCGATGGCCGCCGCGACTACCGCAGGATCGACTCCGCCACCCACCACGCTGTCGCACCGCTCCGCGGTCGCTCGCGCCGCCACGGCGTACGGGGAGTCTGCTCGAACGGTGCGTACAGCCTTACGAGCCATGTCCGTGCTCGTCGCGCCCGGAAGCACCAACGTGCAACGCACGCCGAACGGCCTGACCTCCCCCGCCAACGACTCGACGGCAATCTCCAGGCCGGCCTTTGACGCGGAGTAGGCGGCCACGAACGGACTCGGGAGGTAGGCGGACTGCGACGACACAACGACGAGGCGGCCTCTGCCAGCGGCCCGCATCGCCGGCAGCACAACTCGTGCCAGCCGCAGCGGACCGAGAAGATTCGTCTCGACCACCTCGTCGAGTTCGTCGTCAGTCATGTCCTCCAATGCACAGAAGTTCGTGATCCCCGCATTGGCGACGATGGCGTCGAACGGGCCGAGAGTGGCGAGCATCGCTGGGCGACGCGCATCGCCGACCACCTCCTCGGATCCGGCCGGCGCCTCGCCGGTCCGTCGGACCGTGGCCACCACGTCGTGACCGTCCGCGACGAGTCGCTCGACCGTCGCCCGACCGATTCCACTCGACGCCCCCGTCACCACCACACGCACGAGCCCAGGGTAGGTGAGGATCCGCGGGACATCGTTCCGTCGTGGCGGAGGGCTGAGGCACAGCTCACGGGTGGTGGCGACCGGCGTATTCGCCCGACCGGACATGCGCGCCTGCCGCCGGGCGGCGATCGACGGTCAAGGCGCAGCGGGTGACGCCCCAGTTCACGTGTTTCCGAAGTCGCTCCGCCCGGGGCCGCGGCTTTCGTCGATGTCATGGGAATGTGACCCTCCTGCCCCGCTTTTGCATGACATCGATGACGACACGCCCGGTCTCGTGGGGCGGGCGCCGCAACTGATCGGTCGCTGGCGTCCGGCGAGCCTTGTCCGGTGGATGTCCCGCATGTCGATGTCGACACAATCGAGGACACCATCGAGGACACATCCGTGCGCTGCACCTTCCGCTGATGCAGACGGTCACTGCGACGACCACTTCTGCCCTGTTGGCCCTTGCCCGTCGGGACATCATTCCGTCGTGGTGGAGGTGGATGGGCCGATGATTCGTGCTAACCCGAGGGATGTGAAGTCCTCGCTGGAAGCAGGAGCCCTCGCCCGACTGAGTCGTCGGACCCTGCTCCTGTCCACGGCAGGAACCGTGCTGGCGGCTTGCACCGACACGACCGACATCGCCGTCACGACCGGTATCACCGACACGACGTCCAAGACCGGCATCGGCGATTCGATACCGATCCGGCTCACCGGCGCGTTGGTGACCCGCTGGCACCTCGACCCGTTCTCGAGGGGCTCCTACTCGTTCCTCCCCGTCGGCGCCACGCCGAGCGACCGCCAAATCCTCCAGGAACCCGTCGGCGACCGCCTATACCTCGCCGGCGAGCACACCGATATCGGTGCGCCCGGGACCACCCATGGTGCGCTGGAGAGCGGCCGGCGCGCCGCCCAACAACTTCTCGACAACGAGGCGGTCGGTACCCGCACTGGTCCGTTCCTTGTGATCGGCGCCGGGTTCGCCGGGCTGGGTGCCGCACGCCTGCTCGCTGACCGTGGCCTCGACGTCATGGTCGTCGAAGCGCGAGGTCGCATCGGCGGCAGGGTGTTCACGAGCCCCAACCTGGCCAGTCCCGTCGATCTCGGGGCGTCGTGGATCCACGGCATCGACGACAACCCGATCGCCGCGCTGGCCCGGTCCACCGGCGTGCGTTGGTCGGTGGCGAACGGCGACGAGACACTCGTCTTCGACCTCGATCGCAACCCCCTCAGCACCAGGGAGGCGAGCGTCGTCCAGACGGTGGCCGAGACCGTCATCGAGTCCGCCCGGGCCGCCGCTGGCGACCTGGGCAGTGACACCGACCTCGCCTCGCTCATCACCGCCGAACTCGATGCGACCGGGCTCGATGCCGCCGGAACAGCCGTGCTCATGGCCGAGATCCGCCGCATCGTCGAGCACGAACTCGCCGCCGATCTGAGCGAACTCAGCGCTCGCGAAAGCGATGAGGGCGACGAGGTCCGGGGCGACGAGGTGATCCTCCCGGGCGGCTATGCCCCGCTCGTCGACGCGTTGGCGGCCGGACTGACCATCAGCCTCGACACCGTCGTCACGGCGATTCGTGCCGACGACCGGAGCGTTACCGTCGTGACACCGGCCGGTGACCTCGAGGCCGAGGCCGTCATCGTCACCGTGCCACTCGGCGTGCTGCAAGCAAGGGCGATCCGGTTCGAGCCCGTGTTGCCCGGCAGCCACGTGCGGGCGATCAAGCGGCTCGGCATGGGTGTGCTCAACAAGGTCGTCCTGCGATTCGCCGAGCAGTTCTGGCCGAAGGACGTCGATCTCATCGGGATCACTCGCCCTGACGGCCGGCTCATCGAGTGGCTCAACCTCGCCAAATACACCGGGCGGCCGCTCCTCGTGGGCTTTACCGCCGGCACCGCCGCTCGCGAACTCGAGCGTTGCTCCGACAAAGAAATCATCGCCGAGGCTGTCGCCGAACTCCGCCGGGCGTTCGAATGACAGCAGCGACGACTGATTCGCGCGATGATCACTGAATGAGCAAGTCCGATTACCACGACCATCTCTGCAAGGTTCCCCTTTTCGCTGGTTGCACGAAGAAGCAACTCGACCACGTTGCCAGCATCGTCACCGAGTTGAAGATCCCTGCTGGCGAGGTCGTGATGCACGAGGGCTCCATCGCTCATGAGTTCGTCATCATCGAATCCGGTAGTGCCGAGGTACGCCGAGACGGTGTCAAGGTCGCCACGCTCAACGCTGGCGACGTCGTCGGCGAACTGGCCCTCGTGCTCAACCGGCCTCGCAACGCCACTGTCACGGCCGAGACCGACCTCACGGTCCTTGTCGTCGACTCCCGCTCGTTCAACCGCCTGCTGGATGAGGTGCCGGGATTGGCTCGCCGCCTGCTTACTACGGTGGCCGAGCGCCTCGCCGACACTTCGAAGCCAACCCACCTGTTGCACTGACATCGCCCTCGCTCTGCGAGGGTAGGGGCATGGACTTCGACATTCCCAAGGACCTGGCCGCGTATCTCGTCGAACTCGACGAGTTCATCGAGCGTGAGATCAAGCCCCTCGAAGCGCAAGACGACAACGTCCGGTTCTTCGACCATCGACGCGAGGACGCCCGCACCAACTGGGACGAAGGCGGGCTTCCGACGGAGGAGTGGGAGCAGTTACTCACCGAGGCTCGCCGACGGGCCGACGCCGCTGGCCACTACCGCTACCCGTTCCCGGCCATGTACGGCGGCAAGGACGGCACCAATCTCGGCATGGCGATCATCCGCGAGCATCTCGCCGCCAAGGGCTTGGGATTGCACTGCGACCTCCAGAACGAGCACGCCATCGTCGGGAACAACGTTGGGTTGCTGCTGATGATCCGCTACGGCACCGAGGCACAGAAGGCCGAGTGGACCGATGATCTCGCCGAGGGCCGACGCGGGTTCGCGTTCGGCATCACCGAGCCCGAACACGGTTCGGACGCCACCCACATGGAGACCAGCGCCGTGCGCGATGGGCAGGAGTGGATCATCAACGGCGAGAAGACGTGGAACACCGG